>JASGEE010000184.1:0-4480 GCA_047606715.1 Microbacterium sp. | reverse complement strand
CCGGCGCTCCGGGCACCCGCTCGCCCACGACGTTGACGATCTCGCCGACGCCCTCGATCACCATCCGCACCTCGTCGCCGGGCTCGAGGGGTGGGATGTCGCTGCCGCGCCCCCACAGCTCGCCGAGGCAGCCGCCGCCTCCGACGGTGCCCGACCCCAGCACGTCGCCGGGGACGACGACGGAGTTGCGCGCGGCGTAGGCGATGAGCTCGGGAAAGGTCCAGCCCATGTTCGAGACGAGATCCTCCCCCACCAGCGCGCCGTTGACGTACACCTCGGCACGCACCGCGAGAAAGCCCTCGTCGTCGACGAAAGCGTCCAGTTCGTCGGCCGTGACGATCCACGGGCCGAGCGTGATGCCGAAGTCCTTGCCCTTGGCCGGCCCCAGGCGCACCTTCATCTCGCGCGCCTGCAGATCGCGGGCCGACCAGTCGTTCATCACGGTGTAGCCGAAGATGTGGGATGCCGCCGCCTCCACATCGACACCCCACCCGTCCGAGCCCGGCGCCGCGCCGACGACGACCGCGAGCTCCAGCTCGAAGTCGAGCCGCCGCGTCTCGGGCACGTCGACGACATCGCCGGTCGCACGCACGGTGTGCGGATTCGTGAAGTAGAACGTCGGCGCCTCGTACCACTCGGCCACGACACCCCCGACACCGTCGACCGAGGCCGAGACCCCCTCGACGTGCTCCTCGAACGCCACGAAGTCGCGGATGGATGCCGGTGCCACGGGAGAGCGCAGCGTCACCTCGGCCAGCGGCGTCGCCACGGCATCCCCCGCGGCCAGCGCGCCGACGACCCGGGCGTATATGCCGTGCGCGGCATCCAAGCCGGCGGCCAGCACGCTCGCGACGGTCACACCGGCGGGAAAGGCCACGACCGCCTCGCCTGCGGCATCGCCGACGACGAAGCCCTCGACCGGCTCGCCGGCCGAGGTCCACCGCGCGATGCGCATCAGGCCAGCTCGGCGAAGGTCTCGGCGATCCAGTCGGCGGTGAACTCGCACACGTAGGGCATGTTGTCCAGGCCGATGTGCTCGGCACCGCCCTCCTCCTGCGTGAAGATGCGCAGCTCACGCTTGGGCGAGTTCACGGCGGCGTCGTACTCGTCGTGCGCGTACGCCACCGGGATCTGCCGGTCGCCCTCGCCGTGGGTGACCAGGAACGGCACCGTGATGTTCTCCACGACGCCCTCCAGGCGCATGTTCTTCGTCTTCTCCAGGAAGTCGTCGGCATCGCTCGCCCCGAACACCCAGTAGACGTGGTCCCAGTAGTGCGGCACGGGGTTCTCGCCCTCGCGTCGGCGGCGGGCCTCCTGCACGGCGGCCCAGTCGTAGTTGGCGCCCCACGCGACGGCGAGCGCGATGCGCTTCTCGAACGCGGCCGCACGCGGCACGTAGTAGCCGCCGAGCGACCAGCCCACGAGCCCGACCTTCGCGGGATCCACGCCCAGCGACTCGGCGTTGGCCTCGACCCAGTCGAGAGTGGATGCCGCCCACACCTCGGTGTCGTAGCGGGCGCGCAGATCGCGCATGCGCAGCGCCTCGCCCGATCCGGGCGGGTCCATCATGAGCGTCGAGATGCCGCGTGCCGCCAGCTGCTGCGGGAAGCCGGAGGTGTACATCATCTCCTTCGTCGAGTCGAGGCCGTTCCACATGACCACGAGCGGCCTCGGGCCCTCACCGGGTGCGCGGTAGAAGTAGCCCGGCAGCGCCGATCCTGCCGGCGCGTCGTCGCCGGCGTAGGGGATGTCGACGGTCGTCAGCGGCACGTCGCCGAGCGCGACGTGCGTGAGCAGCAGGTCGATCGACTTCTGGTAGGCGGCCTTGCGCCCGGCCCACTTGGGCGACTGCAGGCGCTCGGCCTGCGAGGTGTACAGCGCGGCGCGGTAGTACTTGTCGGCGGCGCCCTGGCGCCACCCGCGCGCCTCGTCGGCCTCGGCGGCGGCCAGCAGCCGGTCGGCGACGGCCTGCCACGAGCCGTACAACAGCTCGGTGCCGACGTCGTCGCCCTGCTCCGAGGCCTCCAGCACGGGGCGCGACGCCTTGTCGACGTCGTCGATGAGTCCGCCGTTGTTGAGCGTCGCGACGACCGACATGCTCCAGACGTAGTTGGTGGGGAAGTACATGTACATGGGGGTTGCTCCTTGGGACGTTCAGGATTGAGCGGGGCGGACGGCGTCCGAGAGGAACGTCGACACGCCGGACAGCTGCTGACCCCCGTCGACGCCGATCTCGGCGCCGGTGACGTAACTCGCGGCATCCGACAGCAGGAAGACGACGACGTTCGCGACCTCTTCCGGCTGACCGCCGCGGTGCAGCGGCGAGACGGCCTCGTTGGCGGCGAGGAAGGCGGGCGGGGCGGAGGCCGTCATCTCGGTGTGGATGTAGCCGGGGTGGACGAGGTTGACGCGGATGCCGCGAGGACCGAGCTCCGTCGCGCAGGAGTGCGAGAGCCCCCGCAGGGCCCACTTGCTCGTCGTGTACGCGGCCGTGTAATGGCCGGTGACGGCGGCGGCGGAGCCGATGTTCACGATCGACGAGCCCCGGCCCATGAGCGGCAGCAGGGCCTGGATGCCGAGCATCGCACCCGTGACGTTGATCGCGATGACGCGGTCCCAGTCGGCGCGGACGACCTGGCCGATGCGGGTGCGCTGCGTGATGCCGGCGTTGTTCACGAGCCCCTTGACCGCACGCCCGCCGAGAGAATCGGCCAGGCTCTGCCAGCCGGCCTCGTCGGTGACGTCGAGGGTGAGGTAGGTGACCGTGCCGGGCAGCTCGGATGCCGCGGCGAGCAGCTGGGGAGCGTCCGCGCGCACGTCGGCGGCGACGACGTCGGCGCCCTGGGATGCCAGCAGCAGCGCCTCCTTCGCGCCCTGTCCGCCGGCGGCGCCCGTGACGACGAAGAGACTCCCGGCGATCCCGGGGAGGGTGATCCCGCTCATGCCGTCACCGGCCCCGAGCGATCGAGCAGCTCGATGAAATTGCCCTCGGGGTCGGTAAGGAACGCGAAGCGCACGCCCGGCTCGGGCGAGGCGGCGGGAGCGGTGACGACGTGGGCACCCGCGTCCACGAGCGCGTCGAAGAGCGCGTCGACGTCGTCGACGCGCAGGCACAGATGCCCCCAGCCCTGCGAGAGCAGCTCGTCGGGCGGACTGGTCGCGGGAGTGCGATGGGTCGAGCCGGCGCGCTCCAGCAGTTCGATCGACACCCCGTCGGGCCCGAGCAGGAACACCCCGCGCAGCCCTGCCGGCTTGATCTCGAAGGGGCCCGCGGCCGCGAACCCGAACGCTCTCTGATACCAGGCGAGCTGGGCGTCGAGGTCGCCGACCGACAGCCCGACGTGGTCGACGTGCATCATGCGCTCTCTTCGTTCGGGGCGGGCACGGCACCACCCGGGCCATCGTGCGGCCCGTGGGTCATCAGGGCGGCGTGCACGTCATCCGGCAGCACGTCCAGCAGCTCCGGGGTGAACTCGCCGTCGATGAGGATGAACGCGACGCGGCAGACCCGGTCGGTGCGGTTCGCCCAGGCATGGTCGGTGCCGCGCTGGATGACGACGTCCCCCGCGTGCAGCGTCACCTCGCTGTCGTCGAGGATCAGGACGATCTCGCCCTCGAGCACGATGCCGTAGTCGACCGACTGGGTGCGGTGGACCGGCGACTGACGCCCCTCCGGCGTCAGGTGCCCGGGGAAGAACTCGTTGATGCGGATCTTCGTGCCGCGCACGGGCGGCGGCACGCGGATCGAGCCGACCGTCGGGTCGCCTTCGTCCGGGACGATCGGGGCCGGCGCTCCCTCGGTCTGCCACACCTCGGAGAAGCCGACGCCGTCCTGCGGCATGAACCGGTGCACGGGGACCAGCCCGTCGGAGAGCACGACCGAGACGCCGTCGCGGTCGTGACCCGTCACGACGCGGCGGGGCACCACGAGGGAGGCCGGCTCACTCACGGCGCCGGCACCAGGGCGAGCAGGGCCTCGGCCATGACGCGGTCGGGGGCGGCATCCGGGGTCCCGGGGTTCTGTTCCCACTGCGCGAGCTGCAGCGATGCGTCCACGACGCCCTTGATGCGGGGGATGCGCCGCGCATAGTACGCGGCGAGCTGGTCTTCGAGCT
Source organism: Microbacterium sp. (assembly GCA_047606715.1). Taxonomy (GTDB): domain Bacteria; phylum Actinomycetota; class Actinomycetes; order Actinomycetales; family Microbacteriaceae; genus Microbacterium. Next base: position 365 of record JASGEE010000184.1, on the reverse strand, counting down.
CCCCGTCTTCGGTGACGTACTGCGCGAACAGCAGCGCATCCTCGACGCACTGGGCGGCGCCCTGCGCGATCAGCGGCGGCACGGCATGCACGACCTCGCCGAGCGCGACGACGCGGCCGGAGTGCCACGGCCCCTCGACGAAGATCCATTCGATCTCCTGGAAGTTCAAGAACGTGTCGGGCCCGATCGACTCACGCAGGTAGTCGAACTCGCCGTGGTAGTTCGCCATGAGGCGTTTGACCTCCTGCCATCCCTCCAGAGCGTTGTCCGGACGCTGCGGACGGCACAGCACGAAGATGTAGCACTGGTCGGCGCTGACCGGCGTGTAGCCGACCTTGAAGGCTCCGCCGTCGTCCTCGGTCGGG
>JASGEE010000183.1:0-30859 GCA_047606715.1 Microbacterium sp. | reverse complement strand
GCTCGATGAGCGTGAGGTATCCCGCGACGTCCTCGGCGGGGGCGAACGGGTGCACGCGCGAGAGCTCGGGCCACGACACGGCCGCCATCTCGGTGGCCGCGTTGAGCTTCATCGTGCACGACCCGAGGGGGATCATGCCGCGATCGAGCGCGTAGTCACGGTCGGCAAGCTGCTTGAGGTAGCGCATCATCGCCGTCTCAGAGTTGTAACTGTGGAAGACCGGATGCGTCAAGAAGTCTTCATCACGCTGCAGGGATGCCGGCACCTCGATGGCGGTGGTCGCGAACCCGAACGCCCGCTCGGCCGGACCGCCGAAAGCCTGCGCGATGAGGTGCAGGTCGGTGATCGTCGTCGTCTCGTCAACCGAGATGCCGACCGAGTCGTTGTCACGCCGCCATAGCTGGTAACCGCGCTCGCGCGCGTCGGCGACGATGTCGGTCGCCCGCCCGGGCACCTGCACCACGATCGTGTCGAAGAAGTGCTCGTGGAGCACCTCGCGACCCGCGGCGGCGACCCACTCGCGCAGCAGCGCCGCCTTGCTCGCGACATCCACCGCGATCGTGCGCAGACCACCCGGCCCGTGGTACACGGCGTACATCGAGGCCATGACCGCCAGGAGAACCTGCGCGGTGCAGATGTTCGACGTCGCCTTCTCCCGCCGGATGTGCTGCTCGCGGGTCTGCAACGACAGGCGGTAGGCGGGCGCACCCGCGCCATCCACCGACACCCCGACGAGTCGGCCGGGCAGCTGCCGTTCTAACCCGGCGCGCACGGCCATGTAGCCGGCGTGGGGGCCGCCGAAGCCCATCGGTACCCCGAAGCGCTGCGTCGTGCCGACGGCGATGTCGGCCCCGAAGGAACCGGGCGAGCGCAGCAGAGTGAGGGCGAGGAGATCCGCCGCGACGACGGCGAGGCCACCCTGAGCCCGGACTGCGGCGATGACCTCGGAGGGGTTCCACACCCGGCCGGAGGCGCCGGGGTACTGGATGAAGGCGCCGAAATGGTCTCGATACACGCCTGCTTCGCCGGCGCACTCGACCCCCGCGGCGGAGCCGAAGTCGACCTCGACGAGTTCGATGCCCAACGCCTCGGCGCGGTGCGCGAGCAGCGCCTTCGTCTGCGGCAGCGCGTCCGCATCCACCAAGAACACGTTCGAGCCCGACTTCGAGGCGCGACGGGCCACGAGCATCCCCTCGACGACGGCGGTGGACTCATCGAGCATCGATGCGTTCGCGGTCTGAAGCCCGGTGAGATCGGTGACCATCGTTTGGAAGTTGATCAGCGCCTCCAGACGACCCTGCGAAATCTCCGGCTGGTACGGCGTGTACGCGGTGTACCAGGACGGGTTCTCGAACACGTTCCTCGCGATGACCGACGGCGTGAACGTGTCGTAATAGCCGAGCCCGATCATCGCGCGTGCTGGCCGGTTCGCCGCCGCGAGCGCGCGAAGCTCGGCGAGCGCCCCGGCCTCGGTCGCCGCAAGCGGCAGGGTCGAGTCGGTGATGGGAGCGGCATGGATGGATGCCGGCACGGCGCGCTCGACGAGCGCCTCGACGCTGTCGTACCCGAGCACGTCGAGCATGTGCTGCTGCGCCGGGGCGTCCGTCCCGATGTGCCGGTCGCGGAAGGCGGAACTCACTCCTCGCCGCCGGTGAGCGCGACGTAGGCGTCCCGATCCAGGAGTCCCCCCACCTCGGCAGGGTCGACCTGAATTCTCACGAGCCAGGCGTCGAACGCGTCGCTGTTGACGAGCGACGGGTCGTCAACGACGGCGTCGTTGATCTCGACCACCTCGCCGGTCAGGGGCGCGTAGAGTTCGCCGACCGACTTTGTCGATTCGATCTCGCCGCACACCGCGCCCGCGACGACGGCGGATCCGACGGCGGGCAACTCGACGAAGACGACGTCGCCGAGTGTCTCGGCGGCGAAGTCGGTGATCCCCACGGTGGCGACGTCGCCCTCCAGGGCGACCCACTCGTGCTCATCGGTGTACTTCAGTGAGGTGAGGTCGGTCATGAGTTCCTCCGATAAAAGGGCAGTGCGGTCACGGTGGCGGGAACGTGCGTTCCGCGCACGTCGATGAGAACGTCGGTGCCGATCGCGGCGGATGCCGGCGGCACGAAGGCGAGAGCGATGGGGTACCCGAGCGTCGGACTGAGCGCGCCGCTGGTGATCTCGCCGATCGGCGCGCCGGTCGCATCGAGCACCGCGTATCCGGCTCGCCCGGCGCGACGGCCGGCGGCAGCAAGCCCGACGAGCACGGGCAGATCATCCGGGGCAGCGGCGAGGGCAACCTTGCCGACGAAGGCGTCTTTTTCCTGCGCGACGACGCGCCCGAGCCCCGCCTGCGCCGGAAGGATCTCCGGCGACAGTTCGTGGCCGTGGAGCGGCATCCCGGCCTCCAGCCGCAACGTGTCGCGGGCGGCGAGCCCCGCGGGAATCAGTCCCGACGGCTCGCCCGCTGCGAGCAACGCGTCCCACAGCGCGACTGCCTGAGCGTTCGGGATGAGCAGTTCGAAGCCGTCCTCGCCCGTGTAGCCCGTGCGGGCGACAAACAGCGGCACACCGTCGAACGTCCCGTCGGACCACGCATAGTAGCCGAGATCGGCGAGCGCGGGACTGACGACGTCGATTGCGGCCGTGGCCTCCACGATCTCGCGGGCGCGCGGGCCCTGCACGGCGATCAGCGCGTAGGCGTCCGAGACGTCTGTGATCATGACGTCACCGAGAAGTCGGGCGAGCTCCGCTGCGACGGGCCCGCGATTGCCGGCGTTGGAGATCACGAGGAAGTCCTCCTCGCCGCGGCGATAGACGATCACATCGTCGATCACGCCGCCGTTCTCGTTCAGCAGCAGCGAGTATTTCGCCTTTCCGATCTTCATCGCCGAGATGCGCCCGGCGAGCGCGAAGTCCAGTGCGGCGGCAGAGCCCGCGCCGACGATGGTGAACTCGGCCATGTGCGAGATGTCGAACAGGCCGGCCGCCCGTCGCACAGCGTGATGCTCCGCGAGATCCGAGGTGTAGCGGACGGGCATCGACCAGCCGCCGAAGTCGGTGAAGGTCGCACCGAGGGCGGCATGCCGCTCGTGCAGTGGGGTGGTGCGAAGGTCGGACATGAGTTCCCCCGGGCCGGGCGGACGGATGCCGGGATCGGCAGCCGCGAACTCCCCCTCTGTCATGGGCCTGAGAGCTTCACCGGACCCGACGGGGCAGGACTCGGCTTTCACCGTCGGCGGATGCGGACGCACGGTGTGACACCAATGCGCGACATCGCTTTTCAGAGCGGCCGGACGCGAGCGGTACGCGGACCTGAGAGATTGGCGGGGAGGCTTGCTCCTTCGGTGCCCGGCGCGGGGCCGGAGCTCTCCCGCACACGTCATGCGGCCTGTCTTCAGTTGCCCCATCAGCATAGCGCCGGCTAGCTCGTGCACTGCCCTGAAGACACGGTCGGATCGTCCGGGGAGACCTCGGCCAGAACCGGGGTCAGCTCGTCGGTGGTCATCGCGTAGCCGAGGTCCTCGCCGTCGGCGCCGCGAGCGAAGACGACGCCCACGACCCGGCCGTCGCCATCCACGAGGGGTCCACCCGAGTTGCCGGGTTGGACGTCGGCGGCGAGCGCGTAGATCTCGCGCGACGAGAGCGACGTCTCGTAGATATCGGCGACGGGCACCGACCCCACCGAGAGCACGGTCGCGGTGGAACTGGTCAACGGCCCGCCCAGAGGGTAGCCCAGCACCACCGCCCGCTCGCCGGCGTCGACCGGGTCGGCGATCTCGAGCGGTTCGGCATCCGACCCCTCGATCGAGATGATCGCGAGATCGTCGACCGGGTCGAGATACACGATCCGTCCCTCCCGCACCTCGCCGTCGGTCACTCCGGCCATCTCCACGAGCGGCGTGGAGACGCCCGCGACGACGTGCGCATTCGTGACGACCAGATCGTCGGCGACGACGAACCCCGACCCGGTCATCGTCACACCGCACGCGTACGCCGTTCCGCTGATGCGCACGACCGACTCTGACGCCTGCTGCACCTCGGGGTCGTCGAGCGCGATCGGCGAAGCGGTCGGTGTCGCGACGGACTCGTCGAGCACCTCGGTCAGGCGGGGCAGCGTGTCGGCGACGACGACCCCGCGGACGGCGGTGATGGCCTGATCGATCGCGGACGGCGTCAGTGCGTCGAGCGCGCGGATCACGGTCGATGTGGCCACGGCAGTCGAGACGACGGGGATGCCGGCGGACGTCAGGCCCGTCGCGAGCGCCAGCAGCACGAGCCCCGTCGCCGCCGTCGTGACGATCCCGCCGAAGAACCGTTCGATGCCGCGCAGTCGTGTGCGATCGATGCGGCGACGAACCGCAGCGCCGATGCCGGTGCCCAGCGCGGTGACCGCCACGACCGTTCCGATCGCGAGAGCCGCGAGCGCGGCGGTGCGCCAGAAGCCCGCCGGGACGAGCGCGGTGATCAGCGGCACGGCCAGCGGGACGAGCCAGACGGCCGCGAAGGCACCCGCGATGAGACCGACGATCGTGCCGAGGCTCGCGAAGAAGCCTCTGACCGCGCCCGAGACGAACGCGACGACGAGCGCGACCACCGCGATGACGTCGACGATGAGCATAGCGACCTCCCGATCGGACACGCTACGTGCGGATCCTACGGTTCGGCTGAACCCGAGCGTCGTCGGTCGGCGTCGAGGTGCCGCACTGAGAAGTGAGCGCGAAGGGTGAGATTGCCCTTCATGTCATTGTGACTATAAGATGCTCCGGAAGGGGTTATAGTCATCATGACACGAACAGACGGGCTCGAGGCGACCGTTGCCGTCGCCGTCGAGACGACGCGCGTGGCCGTCTCGACGGTGATCTTCAGCCTCCGCCGCGACGCGGGTCGTGAACGCCCGCACGTCGTGCTCCCCCTCGTGCGCCGCACGCGCGACCCGCACGAGGGTCAGTGGGCACTGCCGGGCGGATGGCTCGACCCCGCCGAGCAACTGGAGAGCGCCGCCGCACGTACCCTCGGGGAGACCACGGGGCTCGACCCGAGCTTCCTCGAACAGCTCTACGCCTTCGGCGACGTCGATCGCTCCCCCACGCGGGTCGTGTCGATCGTGTATTGGGCGCTCGTGCGCGAAGACGCGTCGCTGGCGGCGGCATCCGAGAACGTCGCCTGGTTCGACGCGACGACCCTTCCCGCTCTCGCCTTCGATCACAACCAGATCGTCGGCTACGCCCTCTGGCGCCTGCGCAACAAGGTCGGGTACAGCCGCATCGCGCACGGGCTGCTGCCCGATCTGTTCACCCTCGCCGATCTGCGCGAGGTGTATGAGGCGATCCTCGACCGCGATCTCGACCCGGCGAACTTCCGCCGCCAGGTGGAGAGCTCGGACACCCTCATCCCCACCGACTCGTTCCGCACGGGCAACCATCGCCCGGCGCGGCTGTACCGCTACAACCAGGATGTCGAGCTGGCCGATCGCGGCCCGCTTCCGGCATGAAGGAGCCGACATGTCCACCGTCAACATCACTCTGGCGCCCCGCCCCCTCGACCCCAGCGTCGATCACGAGATTCAGGCCATCGTCGCGGGGCGGCTGAGCGCCGAGGCCTGCACGACCGACCTCGCGGTGGGCCCGTGGGACTTCGACACCCGCCCCGGATACGGACCCGGCTCCTCGATGGGCGACGTCATCCCCACCGGCGCACCCCGCCAGGGCGAGCTGCCCGCCGTCTACCGCGAGGCCTCGGAGGAAGAGCTGGCCGCCCGCATCCGCGCCGCCAAGACGACCCTCGCAGACCGCGTCGTCGTGCTCGGCCACTTCTACCAGCGCGAAGAGGTCATCACCCACGCCGACGAGGTCGGCGACTCGTTCCAGCTGGCCAACGCCGCCCTGCAGCATCCCGATGCCGAGGCGATCGTCTTCTGCGGCGTGCACTTCATGGCCGAGACGGCAGACCTCCTCTCCCGCCCCGAGCAATCCGTCATCCTGCCGAACCTTGCAGCCGGCTGCTCGATGGCCGACATGGCCTCGATCGACGAGGTCGAGGAGTGCTGGGAACAGCTCGAAGACCTCTTCGGGCCGATGGATGCCGCCGACGCCGATGGCCTGGTCCCCGTCGTGCCCGTGACATACATGAACTCGTCCGCCGCGATCAAGGGGTTCGTGGGCCGCCACGGCGGCATCGTCTGCACCTCGTCGAACGCGCGCACGGTGCTGGAGTGGGCGTTCGCGCGCGGCCGCCGCGTGCTGTTCTTCCCCGACCAGCACCTGGGCCGCAACACCGCCAAGGCGATGGGCGTGCCGCTGGAGCGGATGCCGATGTGGAACCCGCGCAGGTCCCTGGGCGGATCGACCGCGGACGAGCTGGAGCGGGCCCGGGTGATCCTGTGGCACGGCTTCTGCTCGGTGCACCGCCGCTTCACGGTCGAGCAGATCGACAGGGCCCGCGCCGAACACCCCGGGGTACGCGTCGTCGTTCACCCCGAGTGCCCCATGGCGGTCGTCGACGCCGCCGACGAGTCCGGGTCCACCGACTACATCCGCAAGGCGATCGCCGCAGCGACAGAGCCGACGACCTTCGCGGTCGGCACCGAGATCAACCTCGTGCAGCGCCTCGCGGCGCAGTACCCGCAGCACGAGATCTTCTGCCTCGACCCGGTGGTCTGCCCGTGTTCGACGATGTACCGCATCCATCCCGGATACCTCGCGTGGGTGCTCGAAGAGCTCGTCGCGGGACGCGTCGTCAACCGCATCACGGTGCCCTCCGACGTCGCCGACCCGGCGCGCCTCGCCCTCGAGCGGATGCTGGCGGCCAAGCCGTGAGCGCGCCGCACGTCGTGGTGGCCGGCTCCGGCATCGCGGGCCTGGTGACAGCGCTGCACGCCGTGACGCACGGATGCCGCGTGACCGTCGTGACGAAGGACGTGCTGGATCACGCCAACACCCGCTTCGCGCAGGGCGGCATCGCCGGCGTCATGTTCGACGACGACAGCGCCGCCGCCCACGAGCACGACACCCTCATCGCCGGAGCCGGCCTGAGCGATCCGGCCGCCGTCCACGTGCTCGTGACGGAGGGACCGGAGCGCATCCGCGAGCTCGTCGCCCTCGGCGTCGGGTTCGACCGAGCCGCCGACGGCGACTACGTCAAGGGACTCGAAGCCGCGCACTCCTATCCGCGCATCCTGCACGCAGGGGGCGACGCCACCGGGACCGCGATCGAAAGAGCACTCGTGATGCGCTTGCGCGAAAGCCGCGCCGAGGTGATCGAGCACGCCTTCCTCATCGACCTCGTCACCGGCGGCGGCCGCGTCGTGGGTGTCGACCTGCTCGTCGGCGATGCCCGCGGCAGTCGCGGCCGGCGCGAGCGCATCGCGGCCGACGCGGTCGTGCTGGCCACCGGCGGTGCCGGCGAGCTCTACGCGCACACGACCAACCCGCCGGTCGCAACCGGCGACGGCATCGCGGCGGCGCTGCGGGCGGGGGCGGCCGTGTCGGATCTGGAGTTCTTCCAGTTCCACCCGACGGTGCTGACCGGCACGGACGACGCCTTCCTGGTGTCCGAGGCCGTGCGCGGCGAGGGCGCCGTGCTGCGCGATGAACAGGGACGCCGGTTCATGATCGACGTGCACCCCGACGCCGAGCTCGCCCCGCGCGATGTCGTGGCCCGCGCGATCGCACAGGTCATGTCCGAGCAGGATGGCCGCCCCGTGCTGCTGGATGCGACCGGGCTGCGCCCGACCCGCAAGCAGACGACGTCGTTCCTGGCCTCGCGCTTCCCCACGATCGACGCCGCCGTGCGCGCGCGGGGCCTCGACTGGGCGCGCGCGCCGATCCCGGTGACCCCGGCGGCGCACTACCTGATGGGCGGCATCGACACCGACCTGTTCGGTCGCACGAACGTGCCGGGCCTGTACGCGGTCGGCGAGACGGCGCGCACGGGCGTTCACGGCGCCAACCGGCTCGCCTCCAACTCGCTGCTGGAGGGTGCCGTCTTCGGTGCCCGCGCGGGCGACGTCGCCGCCAGCGACCTCGCCGACGCAACGTGGCCGGTCGATCCCGCCCGGCTCGCACCGCCGGCGCCCTCTCCCGCACCGTCCGGCGACGCGCCCGCATTCTCCCGTGCCGCGCTGCAGGAACTGCTCTGGGCGGATGCCGGTCTCGTGCGCGACGCGGCGGGGCTGGAGCACGCGGCATCCGTCCTGGACGCCTGGAACGCGCAGCACCGCGCCCGGGTGACGGAAGCGCAGTTCGAGGACGAGAACCTCTTGCTGGTCGCACGCCACCTCGTACCGGCGGCGCTGCGGCGCACCGCATCCGTCGGAGCGCACTTCCGTCGCGACGGTGCCCGGGTCCTGCAGGAGGCGGCATGCTGACCCCCGCACAGATCGATCGCGCCGTCGCCGCCGCCCTCGAGGAGGACGCGCCCTGGGGCGACCTCACGAGCGCATACCTCATTCCCGCCTCGGCCACGGCGACCGCCGACCTCGTCGCGCGCGAGAGCGGCGTCTTCAGCGGCGGGGAGGTGTTCGCCGCCGCCTTCCGGCTGACGGATGCCGCCGTCGCGGTGACGCTGACCGCAGCCGACGGCGATGCGTTCGCCTCGGGCGACGTGCTGGCCAGCGTGAGCGGCCCCGCGCGCGCGGTGCTGACGGCGGAACGGATCGGGCTGAACTTCGTGCAGCGGATGTGCGGCATCGCGACGCTGACGCGGCGTTACGTCGACGAGGTCGCCGGCACCGGCGCACGCATCGCCGACACCCGAAAGACGACCCCCGGACTGCGCGCCCTCGAGCGCCACGCCGTGCGCTCCGGCGGCGGGCACAACCACCGACACTCGCTGTCGGATGCGGTCATGGCCAAAGACAACCACCTCGGCGTCCTGACGGCCGGCGGCGCATCGGTCACCGACGCGCTGCGCACGGCGATCGCGCGCCTGCCGCACACGGTGCACGTCGAGGTCGAGGTCGACCGCCTCGACCAGATCGCGCCGGTGCTGGCGGCGGGTGGCGCACCGCGCGGGGTCGGCACGATCATGCTCGACAACTTCTCGCTCGACGACCTGCGCACGGGGGTCGAGCTGGTGGCTGGGCGGGCGATCGTCGAGGCCTCCGGCGGCGTGAGCCTGAGCACCGTCCGGGCGATCGCCGAGACAGGTGTCGACGTCATCTCCGTCGGCGCGCTGACGCACTCCGCCCGCGCGCTGGATCTCGGACTCGACCTGCGAATCGATCTCTGACGTGCGCTACCTCGACCACGCCGCGACCACTCCGGTGCGTGCCGAGGTGCTCGAGGCGACGCTGCCCTACCTGACCGAGCGGTTCGGCAACCCCTCGAGCCACCACACGGTGGGCGAGGCTGCCGCCGCTGTCCTCGACGACGCACGGCGGCGGGTGGCGCGCGTGGTGGGGATGCGTCCCGGCGACATCGTGTTCACCTCGGGCGGCACCGAAGCCGACAACCTGGCGATCAAGGGCCTCGCGATCGGCGCGGCGCTGCACCGGGGTGCACCCGTGCACGTGATCACGACGCCGATCGAGCACGAGGCCGTCCTGCGCTCGTGTGCCTACCTCGAACGCGTGCACGGGTTCCGGGTGACGCTCGTGCCCGTCGATGCCACCGGGCGCGTCGACCCCGCCGCGATCGCCGTCGCCGTCCGCAGCGACACGGCGTTGATCAGCGTCGGCTACGCCAACAACGAGGTCGGCACGGTGCAGGACGTCGCCGCGGTCGCCGACGTCGCGCGCACGGCCGGCATCCCGCTGCACCTGGATGCCGTCCAGGCCGCGGGCTGGCTGCCGCTTTCCGGCACGGGCGCCGATGCGCTCTCGATCGCGGGGCACAAGATCGGGGCGCCGCAGGGCACCGGCGTGCTCGCGGTGCGCGGCCGGCTGCCGCTGGAGCCGCTGCTGCACGGCGGCGGCCAGGAGCGCGAGCGGCGCAGCGGCACCGAGAACGTCGCGGGCGCGGTGGCGATCGCAACGGCGCTGGAGCTTGCCGAGAACGAACGCGCCGAGAACGCCGCGCGGGTCGCCCCGTTGCGCGACGCTTTCGTGGCGCGCATCCTGCACACGGTGCCCGAGGCGGCGCTGACCGGCCATCCCGTGCACCGCCTGCCGGGCACGGCGAGCTTCACGTTCGCGGGGACGAGCGGCGAGGCCGTGCTGCTGGAGCTGGAGCGTCGCGGCTATGTGTCCTCCAGCGGGTCGGCGTGCGCGGCCGGCAGCGCCGAGCCGTCGCACGTGCTGCTCGCGCTCGGCATCGCCCCCGAGGTCGCCCAGACCGCCGTGCGCTTCACGTTCGGCCATGATCTCGACGCCGATGCGGGACTGGATGCCGTCGCCGACGCGGTCGCCGCATCCGTCGCGGCGGTACGATCGGGGCCGTGAACGCTCCCCTGGTCACCGTCATCGTCCCCGGCCGCGACGTCTCCGCGTTCGCCTTCGAGGCCCTGGCGTCGCTGCGCGCGCAGACGATGACCTCCTGGCGTGGGATCCTCGTCGACGACGGATCGGTCGATGAGACCGGCGCGCTGTTCGCCGCTGCTGCGGCGGCCGACCCCCGGTTCACCGTCATCGCGCACGACACCCCGCGGGGGCTCGCCGCGGCTCGCAACGCCGGGCTCGATCGCGTCGAGACGCCGTTCGTCGGCTTTCTCGACGCCGACGACGTCCTGACCCCGCACGCCCTCGAGCGCCTCACCGAGACCCTCTTGCGCACCGGCAGCGACCTGGTCGTCGGGGCGTACGTGCGTCTGCGCCCCGACGACGCCGGCGGCTACACCGCAGGCCTCGTGCAGCCGTGGGTGCGTGCGGCGACGGCCCCCGAACGCCACGGGACGAACCTCGGTGAGCACCCCGACGTCTCGGGCAACATCGTCGCCTGGTCGAAGGTCAGCCGCGTCGAACTGTGGCGGCGGCTCGGCCTGCGCTTTCCCGAGGGGCGCCTATACGAAGACCAGATCGTCGCTCAGCGGCTGTACACGGCGGCGCGCGCGATCGACGTCATCCCCGACATCGTCGTGCACTGGCGCGAGCGCGCCGACGGCTCCTCCATCACGCAGCGCAAAGACACCCTTCCCGTGCTCGCCGACTACCTCGAGGCCCTGCGCGGGGGCCTCGCGGTGCTCGACGCCGCCGGCCAGCGCGCCGCGGCCCGGTCGCGCGTGCGCCTGATCCTCGACATGGACATCCCCCCTCTCGTGCGCATCGCGCAGCACCATCCCGACCACTCCTACCGACGCGCCGTCGGGGCACTCGTGCGGGAGCTGGCCGCACGCGCCGACGCCGAAGCCCTCGCGCTCGCCCCCGAGGGGGCAGCGCTGCGCGCTGCCGCCGTGCTGTGGTGACCGTCGCAGGCAGACGGGAATGCCGCGCGCGCACGGCCGGTTATGGTTGGAGTTCGGCCTGGAGGACACCGCATGTCAGCAACTGATGCTCGCACCGCACCGCCCGCGGGAAGGCTCCTCCCACCGGAGGTCTCCCGCGTCGTGTGGCTGCTGCTGGCGGCGGCATTCGTCACGATCCTCAACGAGACGACGATGGGCGTGGCCATCCCGCACCTCATCGACGACCTGGGCATCACGGCCGTCGCGGCGCAGTGGCTGACGACCGCGTTCATGCTGACGATGGCCGTCGTCATCCCCATCACCGGCTTCCTGCTGCAGCGGTTCACGACGCGGCAGATGTTCATCGCGGCGATGAGCCTGTTCTCCCTCGGCACCCTGACCGCGGCGGCGGCACCCGGATTCGAGATGCTGCTTCTCGCGCGCATCGTGCAGGCCTCGGGCACGGCGATCATGATGCCGCTGCTGATGACGACGCTCATGGACGTGGTGCCGCCGCACGCACGGGGGCGGATGATGGGACGCGTGTCGATCGTGATGGCCCTCGCACCGGCGATCGGCCCGTCGCTGTCGGGCTTCCTCCTCGACACGCTGAGCTGGCGCTGGATCTTCGCGGTCGTCCTGCCGATCGCTCTCCTCTCGCTCGCGATGGGCGCACGCTGGATCCACAATCTCGGCGAGACGACCCACGCGCCGATCGATGTGCTCTCGGTCGTCCTGTCGGCGTTCGGCTTCGGCGGTCTGGTGTATGGCTTCAGCCAGGTCGGCGAGGCGGGGACGCGGGGCGAGACGGCGTCGGACGCCGCCGAGCAGGGCGTCGCGACGGTGTCGCTGACCGTCGCGCTCGTCGTCGGGGTGGTCGGCCTGGGGCTGTTCGTGTGGCGGCAGGTGCACCTGCAGCGGGTCGACGACGCACTGCTGGATCTGCGGGTGTTCCGCAGTCGCAACTTCACCGCCGCGATCGTGCAGATGGCGCTGCTGGCGTTCGTGTTCTTCGGTTCGCTGACCGTGCTGCCGCTGTTCCTGCAGCGGGCGATGGAGCTGTCGGCGTTCGAGAGCGGGCTGGCGGTGCTGCCCGGCGCGCTGCTGATGGGTGTGGCCGGCCCGTTCATCGGGCGCGTGTACGACGCACGGGGCACGCGCATCCTGCTCGTGCCGGGCGGCTTTCTCGCGGCATCCATGCTGTGGGTGTTCACCGCCTTCACGCTGGAGACTCCGCTGTGGATCGTCGTCGTGGCCCACACGCTGCTCTCGCTGGGGCTCACGCTGTCGTTCACCCCGCTGTTCACGGCCTCGCTCGCATCACTGGAGCGGCACTACTACTCGTACGGCTCGGCCGTCGTCGGCACCGTTCAGCAGGTCGTGGGGGCCGCCGGGATCGCGCTGCTCGTGGCGGTGATGTCGGCGGTGTCGGCCGGGGCGCTGACAGACGGTGCGAGCGCCGCCGCCGCGGAGGCCGCCGGGGCGCACGCGGCCTTCCTGGTCGCGGCGATCATCGGTCTGCCCGTCGTGGTGGGCGCGTTCTTCGTGCGCACGCCCGACGACGAGCTCGACGACGAGGCGGTCGCCTTCGCCCACTGAGCCCAGCCCGCTGAACTCGGAAGCAGCGGCGCGTCAGTCCCAGTCGAGGTAGTCCTCGATGAACCACGACGTCTCGCCGGGGTGGGTGAAGGCGAACAGGTGGCCCGCGCCGACGACTTCTTTGACACTGACCAGGGCCGGCTGCGCGTGCTGCAGCGCGAGCCCGTGGGCAGCCGGGGTCACGGCGTCGTCCGTTCCCTGGATGACCAGTGTCGGCGTGTCGGGGGCGACCGCCGCCCACTCCTCGGCCGGGGTGGTTGCCAGCGCCGCGGTCTGCATGGCTTCGAGGTCGGCATCCGGGGCGTAGTCGTCGCCGAAGACGGCCCGCAGCTCCTGCGCGCGCTCATCGGCGGCCGCAGCGCCGGACTCGACGCCCAGCAGCAGCACGCCATCGACGAGGTCGTGGTGGTCGAGGGCGACCGTGCGCGCGACGGCGCCACCGAACGCGTGGCCGCCGACCCAGGCGTGGTCGATGTCGAGGGCACCGAGCACGTCGATGATATCGCGTGCCAGGTCGTGCATCGTGACGTCTGCGGCGGGAGTGCGCGACCCGATACGCACGACCCGGAAGTCCTCTTCGACGAGGATGCTGGCGAGGGTCCCGAGATAGGCGAAGTCCAAGCCCGCCGCGGGCAGGAGCACGACCGCGGGACCGCTCCCCTCATCGACGAAGGCGATGGCGCGGCCATCCGGTTCGAAGATCTGGCGCAGCGACAGGCTCATGGTTTCCCATCATAAACGGGCCCGGCGCTCATCCCGCCGACCGTGACTACCTGGTCAGGGAGAGCATGCCCTTCAGTGGTGCACGAGCGACTTGAGCAGCACGATGGCCACGCCGAACGCGGCCGTCGTCGCGGCACCGGCCAGGCGCAGTTCGATGCGGCGCGTCCAACGCGCGATGGCGAGCCAGTCGAGGATCGCGAGCAGCAGCGTGTCGACGATGAGCGCCGCCCAGATGGCGACCTCGTCGTCGATGAAGCGGCTGACGCCGAGCACGAGGATGAGCAGCGGCACGATGGATGCCAGCAGCATGCCTTCGGAGTGGTGCAGGCTCGCGATGACGCTCTGCCGAAAGCCCACGGATGAGCCGCGCTGGGCAAGCCGGGCGATCGTGCCGGCGTAGACGTGCGCCGCGAAGAAGACGACCACCGTCACGAACACCGTGACGAGGGGGTTGATCGACGTGCCGACGGGGTTGTTGCTGACGACGATCATCCCCGACACGAGGATCAGGCCGCACACGGCCTCTTCGGTGATCAGCACACGTCGGGTGCGTGTGCTGACGCCCTCCTCGGTTTCGGTCATGAACTCATGTTGGGCCGCGTACGACCGACGGGTCGGGCTGGCCTCGATGACACGGCATCCAACTCCCCGGCACTCGTGGCGGCATCACGACAGGTGAAGAAGCCACCGCCTCGCAGCACGTCGTGTCGTGCGACGACCCGGCGGAAAAGCGGGCTATCCCCCGGGTTCTCCCCCCAGACGCGACACCGATATGGAACGACGCTTCCTTCATCTCGGCGGTGGGCGTACGCACTACGGCAGCGCGAGAAAGTCGCGCAACCAAACATCGACCTCGCGCATCACGCCGATGTCGATCACTCCCGCGATGTCGAACAACCGTTCGCGTGTGATCGTGCGGGGCTGCTCGGTCATGGCATACGTCTCGCCCGAAAGATTCAGATCTTGCCCGACGAGCTTCACGTGGTTCGGCCACCCGCGGTCGCGGGTCGTGCAGGGAAGGACGATCGCGAGCGTATCCGCCTGCTCCAGATAGAGATCACTCGCGATCACCAGCGCAGGCCTACGGCCAGCCTGCTCCCGCCCTCGAGCCGGGTCGAGCTCGGCCCAGACCACCATGCCGCGCCGGAGCTCAACCTTCATCGAGCACTGCGCCCGAGGTCAGGTCCCACGAGGCGAGCTCATCCCAGTACTCGGAGCCGGCACCGCGAATCGCTCGCCCGAACGACTCCATCCGCCGGCGACGCTCATACGCATCGAGCAAGTTCTCGATGAGCCCGGCAGCCGGGAGCCCGCGCTCCTGCGCATCCCTGTTGATGCGATCCCGCAGTTGGGTCGACACCTTGATCGTCGTCATGGCCATGCGGTGAGTATACCGATTGGTAGCCGCATGACTCTACCGCGTGTCTGACCGCAACGGAACTCCACCACGTCGTGGTCCTGCTGCGGAAACTTCGGAGCAACAACGACTTGATACTCGTCCTCATAGAGGATCATCCCGGGCCGGTCGGAGGTGACTGCCTCCCACGCGACCCCGTGGGCATCGAGCAGTCGTAGATAGCCATCGACCCTCGCGAGCAAATGGGTTGCAGATGCTTTAAACCAGCACTCGGTGATCGGGTTCGCGCTGCGATCGAAAACGTCGGGCTGAGCCTTCGAGGGGTCGCCATAAGCCGCGTTATACCAATCGTTGTTTGTTCTCAGCCAAGTCGCCTCCACGGAATCGAGCAAGCCCTCCGCAGCGAGCCCGTTCGCAAGCGCGAAAACGCCGACCCTTGCGCCGCGCATGTTCGGAACGGGAGAACGATAACGAACGTAGAGCCCCAACATCTGAATACCTAACTGTGACGGAACTCCACGACATCGCCGTCCTGCATGACGTAGTCCTTGCCCTCCAGGCGCGCCCTGCCGGCGGCACGCGCGGCGGCGACCGAACCCGCGACGACGAGGTCGTCGAACGAGATCACCTCGGCCTTGATGAAGCCCTTCTCGAAGTCGGTGTGGATGACCCCCGCCGCCTGCGGCGCCTTCCAGCCCTTGCCGATCGTCCAGGCACGGGCCTCCTTGGGCCCCGCCGTGAGGTAGGTCTGAAGGCCCAGCGTGTCGAAGCCGATCCGCGCGAGCTGGTCGAGACCCGACTCCTCCTGACCGGTGGATGCCAGCAGCTCCGCGGCATCCTCGGGATCGAGATCGATCAGCTCCGACTCGATCTTCGCGTCGAGGAACACCGCCTGAGCCGGTGCCACGAGGGCAGCAAGCTCGGCCTTGCGGGCGGCATCCGTCAACACCGGTTCGTCGACGTTGAAGACGAAGATGAAGGGCTTGGCCGTCAGCAGCCCCAGCTCCCTGATCGGCGCGAGATCGATCTTCGTTGCCGAGAGCAGCTCGCCGCGCTGCAGCGCATCGCGCGCCGCCACCGCCGTCTCCAGCACGACCGGGTCGGTCTTCTTGCCGCGCACTTCCTTCTCGTAGCGAGCAATCGCCTTCTCGAGGGTTTCCAGGTCGGCCAGCTGCAGCTCGGCGTTGATGGTCTCCATGTCCGACGCCGGGTCGACTTTGCCGTCCACGTGCACGACATCGCCGTCGGCGAAACCACGGACGACCTGAGCGATGGCATCGGCCTCGCGGATGTTCGCGAGGAACTTGTTGCCCAGTCCCTCGCCTTCGCTCGCGCCGCGGACGATGCCCGCGATGTCGACGAACGACACGACAGCGGGGAGAATCCGCTCGGAGCCGAAGATCTCCGCCAGCTTCCCGAGCCGCGAATCGGGCAGGTTCACGACCCCGATGTTGGGCTCGATCGTCGCGAACGGGTAGTTCGCCGCTAGCACGTCGTTGCGGGTCAGGGCGTTGAACAGGGTCGATTTGCCGACGTTGGGCAGGCCGACGATTCCGATGGTAAGAGCCACCGCAACAGCCTACGGGAACGCCTCCGCCGCACCGAGCCGCCTCGGCGGGACCAGGACGGCCGGCAGATTCGGTGGCGCGTGCCGAAGGCAGGCTGAATCGTGGACAACGGCCGCAATCGGGGCGGTTCGCGTCGGTTAGCCCTGCTTTTGGCACGGCAACGCCGACATCCCGGCGGGCGGCGCGCCTGCGCGAAGACGGCGAACGGACGCGCCAGGGTGGACACGTGCCCCTGGACTTCACCGCGATCGACTTCGAAACGGCGAACTCCTCCAGCGCGTCGGCGTGCGCCGTCGGCCTTGCCCGCGTGCGCGACGGCCGCGTGGTCGCCACCGACGGCTGGCTGGTCAAGCCGCCGCCCGGACACGACCGGTTCTTCGAGTTGAACATCGGCATCCACGGCATCCGCGCGGCAGACGTCTCCGATGCCGCCGGCTGGGCGGACCAGCTCGAGACCCTCACCGCCTTCATCGGCGACGACGTGCTGGTCGCCCACAACGCCGGCTTCGACATGGCCGTGCTGCGCCGCGCCTGCGAGGTCACGAACACCGACTGCCCACCGTACCGCTACGCGTGCAGCCTGCAGGTTTCCCGTAAGACCTACGAACTGCCGTCATACCGCCTTCCGGCGGTCGCGGCCGCGGCCGGATTCCTCGACTTCGCGCACCACGACGCGGCCGCCGACGCCCTCGCCTGCGCGCACATCATGATCGACGCCGCCAAGCGCGCGGGCGCCGAAGACATCATCGAACTCGCCATGCTGCTGGGCCTGCGCGTACCGCAGATCCCCGTCGACGAGCGCGTCGCGGCCTGATCTCCGGCCGCGTCTTCGACCCCGTGTCGGAGGTACGCGCGACACTGGTGCCATGGATGCCGTCATCGTCACCGCTGTTGCCATCGCCTGCCTGATCGTGGGACTGATCGCGGGGTGGCTCACGGGCTTCGCCCGCGCCGCCGAACGCGCCGCTCACGATCGTTCGGCGCTGGCCGCCCGACTGGCCGCCGCCGAGTCCGCCGCACAGTCGCTGACCGGTCAACTCGACCAGCAGCGCACCCTGACCCGCGAGTTGAGCGCACAGACCCGCGCCGACCAGCTCGCGCAGCAGGAACGTGAGCGCCGCGAACAGCACGTGCTGCGCGCCCTGGCTCCCGTGCAGGAGTCGCTGCAGGCGATGCAGCAGAAGGTCGACGATCTCGAGCGCGACCGACAGCATCAGTTCGGGTCCTTGGCGGAGCAGCTGCGCCGCGCAGCCGCCTCCGACGAGGCGCTGCGCGCGACGACCGAGTCACTCGCCGGCGCGCTGCGCTCCAACGCGACGCGAGGGGTGTGGGGTGAGACGCAGCTGCGCCGCGTCGTCGAATCGGCTGGCCTCACCCGCTATGTCGACTTCGATCTGCAGTCCTCGCTCACATCCGACGCCGGCGCCGGTCGACCCGACATGGTCGTGCGCCTGCCTGGCGGCAAGGCTCTCGCCGTCGACGCGAAGGTGCCGCTCGACGCGTATCTCGAAGCCTCCGCGATCCCGGTGACGGCGCAGGGCGACAACGGCGCCCGACGCGCGCAATTGCTGCAGCGGCACGTCAAGGCCGTCCGCGCGCACATCGACGCCCTCGCCAAGAAGTCGTACTGGGCGGGGCTGGACTCCAGCCCCGAGTTCGTCGTGTGCTTCATCCCGAGCGAGTCCCTGCTCGCAGCGGCGCTCGACCACGACCCGGCACTGCTCGACTACGCCTTCGGCAAGCGCGTCGCTCTCGCTTCCCCCGTCAACCTCTGGGCGGTGCTGAAGACCGTGGCCTACACGTGGACACAGCAGGACGTCTCCACCGAGGCGCGGGCGCTCTTCGACCTCGGCAATGAGCTGTACCGGCGTCTCGGCGCCCTCGCGACGCACGCCGACGACTTGCGTCGCGCGATCGAGCGCACCGTCGACAGCTATAACCGCTTCGCCGGGTCGCTGGAGTCGCGCGTCCTCGTCAGCGCACGCCGGTTCCCGGGCATCGACGAGACGAAGCTGGATGCCGTGAGCGCACCGGCATCCATCGACCGCCAGCCGCGCCGCCTCACCGCGCCGGAACTGACCGAACCGACCGAGGGGACCGCGGCGATCGACGCCGACGTGGGCGAACTGCGCGAACGGCTGTGACTCAGCCGGGGAAGACGTTCATCAGCGCGATGACGGCAAACGACACGGCGAAGAACGCGCCGATCATCCACCATGCGCTGATCTGATGGCCGTCGGGAAGCCGCCGACGCAACAGCACATCGGGACGACGGGCCGGGTCGACCGGAATCGTGACCTGACCGGTCCTCGGGTGGCTGGATGCTGCGGACATGTGATGCTCCCGGATGCGTGAACGGCGAACAGGTCATCGATGACACCGCTGTCCATTGTGCCAGAGGCGCCTGGGAATTCAGGCAGTCACAGCCACTTCGACGTCAGATGCTCCGAGGAGACCCGGCGCAGCGTTCCCGACCGCCCGCGCAGCACGACGCTCTCGGTGTAGATGTAGCCGCCCTCGCGGCGCACGCCGGCGACGAGCTCACCGTTGGTGACCCCGGTCGCGACGAAGATCGTGTTCGTGCCGCGCACCAGTTCGTCGGCCTCGTAGACGTAGCCGTCGAGCTTGAGTCCGGCGTCGATGCCGCGCTGCTTCTCGTCGTCGTCGCGCGGCCACAGCCGCCCCTGGATGTGACCGCCGAGCGCCGTGATGGCGCACGTCGTGGCGACGCCCTCAGGGCTGCCGCCGACACCGATACACATGTCGGTGCGGGCGTTGTGGCGCGCCGCATTGATCCCGCCGGCGACGTCGCCGTCGCTCATCAGACGGGTTCCCGCGCCCGCCTCGCGAATCTCCGCGATCAGTTGCGCGTGGCGGGGCCGGTTCAACACCGAAACGACGATCTCGTCCACCGGCTTTCCGAGCGCCTTCGCGAGCAGGCGGATGTTCTCCCCGACGGGCAGCCGAATGTCGACGACGCCGACACCGGCCGGACCGGTGACGATCTTGTCCATGTAGAACACGGTGGACGCGTCGAGCATCGTGCCCCGGTCCGAGATCGCCAGCACCGACAGGGCGTTGTTGCGGCCGTCGGCGGTGAGCGAGGTGCCGTCGATCGGATCGACTGCGACATCGCACTGGGGACCCGTTCCGGTGCCCACGTGTTCCCCGTTGTAGAGCATCGGGGCGTTGTCCTTCTCGCCCTCGCCGATCACGATCACACCGTCGAAGGCGACGGTCGTCAGAAACGCGCGCATCGCATCGACGGCGGCGCCGTCGGCGAGCTCCTTCTGGCCGCGCCCGATGAACGGGACAGATCGGATCGCAGCGGCTTCGGTTGCACGCACGAGCTCCATCGCGAGGTTGCGGTCGGGGTGCAGGGGACTCATCTCGGCGGTCAGGCTCACCATGGGGCCAGCCTAGAGCGCGCCGGGTCTCCACGGGAACGATTGCTTGCATCCGAAGGGAAGGATCCGCCTTCTTGGACGTCCTGACAAAGCCCGCCACCGTCGTCGCTGCTTCGCTAGGCTGAATCGTGGAATCACCGCAGACCTGAGGAGTGGAAATGCCCGTCGCAACCCCCGAGCAGTATGCCGAAATGCTGGACAAGGCGAAGGCGGGCGGGTACGCCTTCCCCGCCATCAACGCCGCGAGCTCGCAATCGATCAACGCCGTCCTGCAGGGCCTGACCGAGGCCGGATCCGACGGCATCATCCAGGTCACCACCGGCGGCGCCGACTACTTCGCCGGCCACACCGTGAAGGGTCGCGCGACGGGTGCTCTCGCCTTCGCGAAGTTCGCCACCGAGGTCGCCAAGAACTATCCCGTCACGGTCGCCCTGCACACCGACCACTGTCCCAAGCCCGCGCTCGAAGACTTCGTCCTGCCGCTGATCGCCGCATCCGAGGAAGAAGTACGCGCCGGACGCAACCCGATCTTCCAGTCGCACATGTGGGACGGGTCGGCCGTGCCGCTGGATGAGAACATCGAGATCGCGAAAGAGCTGCTCCCCCGCATGAAGAACATCAACGCGATCCTCGAGGTCGAGATCGGTGTCGTCGGCGGCGAGGAGGACGGGGTCAAGCACGAGGGCACCAACGATGCGCTCTACACGACCACCGCCGACGTCTCGAAGTTCGTGGACGCGATCGGCCTCGGCGAGAACGGCCGCTACATCGCCGCGCTGACGTTCGGCAACGTGCACGGCGTGTACAAGCCCGGCAACGTGAAGCTCAAGCCCGAGCTGCTCGGGGAGATCCAGGAGGGCATCGCCGCCGCGTTCGGCACCGGCGTCAAGCCGCTCGACCTCGTCTTCCACGGCGGCAGCGGATCGACCGCAGAGGAGATCGCACTCGCCGTCGCCAACGGCGTCATCAAGATGAACATCGACACCGACACGCAGTACGCGTTCACCCGCTCGGTCGCCGGGTTCATGTTCGCCAACTACGACGGTGTGCTCAAGATCGACGGCGAGGTGGGCAACAAGAAGGCCTATGACCCGCGTGCCTGGGGCAAGGTCGCCGAGTCGGCGATGGCCGCCCGCGTCGTCGAGGCCACGAACCAGCTCGGCTCGGCGGGTCACTCGATCAGCATCTGAGGCATCTGCCCCGTCGTGCTCAGCCGCCGAAGTGGCTCAGCACGGCGGGGTCGCCGAGCAGCGGCACCACGAGGCACAGGCTCGCCGCGATGTAGGTCGCGATCGCGCCGACCAGGGGGATCCACCACGCAAGCCGGCCGGCACGCAGCGACCGCCACGAGATCAGGGCCGTCAGAGCCCACCCACCCGCCAGCACGATGGCGCCGGCGCGCCCCCAGGTGTCGCCCTGCGCCGTGTTGGTGAAGGTCGCGTCCACTCCGGCGACCTCCATCCAGGTCTGCGCGAACTGCGCGAAGTCCCACAATTGCGGCAGAGCGCTGAGCACCGTCGCAAGACCGTACGCGAGCAGCGCGATCGTGACGACCCGGTCGGCGGTGCGCGACGGGCGTGCCGCCGTCGTCGTCGCCGGCGGGTGTGGCCGGTGCACGGCGGCGTGGGGTGCGACGGCGGCGGATGCCGCCGTCAGGACGCCGTCCTCCGGCGCCGGCTGGCGGATCGACGCCCGCTGCTGCTCCGGCGTCGCGTACTCGCCATATTGCGGCCTGGGCCGCAATTCATCAGCATTGTGCGGCCTGGGCCGCAATTCATCAGCATTGTGCGGCCTGGGCCGCTCCTCCGCTGTCGAACCGCTCACGGCCGCGACCTGTCCGTGGAGCGGCCGCCGAGGGCGCGCTCGTCGCGGTGGCCGGCGGCATCCTGGCGCAGCTCCTTCGGAAGCGAGAACATCAGGTCCTCCTCGGCGGTGCGCACCTGCTCGACATCGTCGTAGCCGGCGCCGGCGAGCTCGGCGAGCACGTCCTGCACGAGCACGTCGGGGACCGAGGCGCCACTGGTGACGCCGACCGTGGAGACGTCGTCAAGCCAGGACTGCTGGATCTCGTGCGCGTAGTCGACCCGGTAGGCGGCAGCGGCGCCGTACTCCAGCGCGACTTCCACCAGACGCACCGAGTTCGATGAGTTCGCCGAACCGACGACGATGACGAGGTCGGCATCTTTCGCGACCTTCTTGATCGCGACCTGGCGGTTCTGCGTCGCGTAGCAGATGTCGTCCGACGGCGGGTCGTGCAGCTCGGGGAACCGCTCGCGCAGGCGCCGCACGGTCTCCATCGTCTCGTCGACCGACAGAGTCGTCTGCGACAGCCACACCACCTTCGACGGATCTTTCACCGCGACGCGATCGGCCTCTTCGGGCGAGTTGACGATCGTGACGTGGTCGGGCGCTTCTCCCGCGGTCCCCTCGACCTCTTCGTGTCCGTCGTGCCCGATCAGCAGGATCTCGTAGTCGTCACGCGCGAAGCGCACGGCCTCACGGTGCACCTTGGTCACGAGCGGACACGTCGCATCGATCGCGCGCAGTCCCCGTTCGGACGCCGCGTTCACGACGGCCGGCGAGACGCCGTGGGCGCTGAAGACGACGTGGGCGCCCTCGGGGACTTCGTCGACTTCGTCGACGAAGATCGCGCCCTGGGCCTCGAGCTCGGTCACGACATGGATGTTGTGCACGATCTGCTTGCGCACGTACACCGGCGCTCCGTAGCGCTCCAGGGCCTTCTCGACGGCGATCACGGCACGGTCCACGCCCGCGCAATATCCGCGCGGCGAGGCCAGGAGCACCTTCTTGTGTCCGGCCACCGGGATATCCTGAAGCCGTCCACGCGGCCCCGGGACACGGGGCGACGGGAGACGGACGGCGGTGCTGCTCACTCTTCGATTCTACGTTCGCGGAGCTGACAGGCGCTGTACGCGAGCCGCGTCAGCGGCGGAAAGGCATCCATGACCGCTTTCGAGCCCGCGCCGGGTCAGGCCGCACCGCCCGACTCGGTGCACCCTCGTGACTCCTCGCCCGACGCTCCGACCTCCGTCGCCCGGTTGAACGAGACGATCCACGGATTCGTGGCGACGTGGGGATCGGTATGGATCGAGGGCGAGATCACGGCGTGGAACGTGCGCGGCGGTCACGTCTTCGGCCGCCTCAGAGACTCCTCGGCCGAAGCGATGATCTCGTTCCGCGTGTGGTCGTCGACGCTGCAGCGCCTGCCCGATGATCTGAAGCTCGGCGACCGCGTGGTCGCGTGCGTCAAAGCCGACTACTTCGTCAAGACCGGTGACCTCGGTTTCACGGTGTCGGCGATGCGGCACACGGGGCTGGGCGATCAACTCGAGCGGCTCGAACGGCTGCGCGCCCAGTTGCGTGCCGAGGGTCTTTTCGACCCGGCCCGCAAAAGGCCCATCCCGTTCTTGCCGAACCTCATCGGGCTCATCACGGGTGAGCGCAGCGACGCCGAGAAGGATGTGCATCGCAACGCCGAGCTGCGCTGGCCGCATGTGCGGTTTCGCACGGTGCACGTCGCCGTGCAGGGCGAACGCTGCGCGCCCGAGACGATCGCGGCGCTGGCGCAGCTGGATGCCGACCCGGATGTCGACGTCATCGTCATCGCCCGCGGTGGTGGAGACCCGCAGACCCTGCTCGGCTTCAGCGATGAGCGACTGGTGCGCGCGGTGGCCGCCGCCACGACGCCCGTCGTCTCGGCGATCGGGCACGAGAACGACCACCCGCTGCTCGACGACGTCGCCGACGTGCGCGCGTCGACGCCGACGGATGCCGCCAAGAAGCTCGTCCCGGATGTCTCCGAGCAGCGTTCTCTCGTCGAGCAGTTGCGCTCTCGGGCGCGCACACGGCTGACGCAGCGCATCGCCCACGACGTCGCTCAGCTCGAACAGCTCCGGACCCGCCCGGTGCTGCGAGACCCGGAGTCGTTGCTCACGTCACGCGCGCATGAGTTGTGGACGCTCACCGCCCGCGGACGCGAAGCGGCGTCGCGCCCGCTGGATGCCGCAGACCGCGAGGCAGCCCAGTTGCGTGCGTCGCTGCGCGCGCTCTCTCCCGCCTCGACCCTGGCCCGCGGCTATGCCATCGCCCACATCAGGGACGGCGTCATCGTGCGCTCCGCCGCCCAAGCGCCGGCGGGAGCCCAGGTGGTCGTCACGGTCGCGGAGGGATCGTTCGCAGCCCTGTCCGAAGGCGCCGTGGCCGAGGCCGGATGAGCGTCGACTCTAGAATGGAGAGCATGACCAGCGACACCGCCGCCGACGTCGCACAGCTCTCGTTCGAGCAGGCTCGTGACGAGCTCGTCCGCGTCGTTTCCGAGCTCGAGCAGGGCTCGCCGACGCTGGAGCAGTCGCTCGCTCTCTGGGAGCGCGGCGAGGCTCTCGCGGCCCGCTGCGAGCAATGGCTGCTGGGCGCCAAGCGTCGCCTCGAGGCCGCGCGCCAGGCGGGTGCCACCGGAGCGGATTCATAGTGGCCGGCCCGCGCGTCGTCGCCGAGCTTGGGCGTCCCGAGACGCCGCAGGAGACCGCCGATCGCAAAGCGGCCTCGTCCGCCGCGTACCGCCAGAGCCAGACGGTCCGCAACCTCATCGCGGCGCTCCTGGTCACCCTCACGGTCGTCGCCGTCATCGCCCTCGGCGTGCCGCGCGGCTCACTGGCCGAGCCCGAGCCGGTCGATGTCGCCGCCGCGGCGGCGGCGGCGACGGCATCCATCGATCACGCCCTGGTGGTCCCCGTCGTCCCCGACGACTGGCGCGCGAACTCGGCCCGGCTGGAAGGCGCGCAGCTGTGGCGTGTGGTGTACGCGCCCGCCACCGGCTACGTCCGCGTCGCGCAGGGCATCGGAGTCGATGACCTCTGGGTGTCGCAGCTGCTCGGCGGCCAGGCGGCCACCGGAACGGTGACGATCGACGGCATCGTCTGGGACGAATACGACATCGCGGCCTCCGACGACACCGTCGACTACGCGATCGCGACGGATGCCGGCGACGACGTCGTCGTCATCTACGGGTCGACCGACGCCGCCACCGCCGCGGTCGCCGCGGACGGCGTCGCCGATCAGGTGCGCGCGCTGCGCGCGGCCTCGGGGGCCTCCTCGTGACCGAGGAGCGGCCCACTCCGGCAAAGGTGTGGGACGAGATGCGCCGCGGCAACGCGCGGTTCGTCGCGGGCGAGCCGCTGCATCCGCGACAAGACGTCGAACGCCGCGCACGACTCGCGCACGCCCAGACACCCGGCGCGGTGTTGTTCGGCTGCTCCGACTCGCGGCTGGCCGCCGAGATCATCTTCGACAAGGGCCTGGGTGACCTCTTCGTCGTGCGCAACGCGGGCCAGGTCGTCTCGGACTCGGCCATCGCGAGCATCGAATATGCCGTCGCCATCCTCGATGTCTCCCTGATCATCGTGCTCGCCCACGATGAGTGCGGTGCCGTCCGAGCGGCGATCGACTCCACGGCGCCCGATGCCGACGAGTTGCCGCCGCACATCTGGCGGCTCATCGCCAAGATCGTGCCCGCCGTGCGTCGTGTCCTGCGCGCCAGCGCTGGGGCCACGCCTGCAACCGTCGATGCCGAACTGGTCGGTCGAGAGCACCTGCGCAACACGGTCGACGACCTGTTGCAGTCCTCTCGACTCATCGCCGATGCGGTCGCCGCGGGCCGCCTGGCGATCGTGGGTGCGAACTATCGGCTGAGCGAGGGCACCGCCATCGCTCAGGTCAGCGTCGGCCTCGACGAGTGACCACAGCAACACCACGGGAGACGAGGGAGTAACCGCATGAGCGACAACACCGAATACCGCATCGAGCACGACACGATGGGCGAGGTGCGCGTTCCCAAAGACGCCCTGTACGCGGCCCAGACCCAGCGCGCGGTGGAGAACTTCCCCATCTCGGGCACGGGTCTGGAGTCGGCGCAGATCGCGGCGCTCGCGCGCATCAAGAAGGCCGCCGCTCTGGCCAACAGGGAACTCGGCACGCTCGACGCGGCCATCGCCGACGCCATCGCCGGCGCCGCCGCCGACGTCATCACCGGGCGCTACGACGCACATTTCCCCGTCGACACCTACCAGACCGGCAGCGGCACGTCGTCGAACATGAACATGAACGAAGTGCTCGCCTCGCTGGCCACTGCCCGGCTGGGCGCTCCGGTGCACCCGAACGATCACGTCAACGCGTCGCAGTCCTCGAACGACGTCTTCCCGACCTCTGTGCACATCGCCGTCACTCAAGCCCTCATCGATGACCTGATCCCCGCCCTCGATCACCTCGCGGTCGCTCTGGAGGCCAAGGCGGCGCTGTGGCGGGATGCCGTCAAGTCGGGCCGCACCCACCTGATGGATGCGACACCGGTCACCCTGGGCCAGGAGTTCGGCGGCTACGCCCGGCAGATCCGCCTCGGCATCGACCGGGTGCAGGCGGTGCTCCCGCGCGTCGGCGAGGTCCCGCTGGGTGGCACCGCCGTGGGCACCGGCATCAACACGCCGCTCGGGTTCCCGCAAAAGGTCATCGAATTGCTGGCCGCCGAGACCGAGCTGCCCATCACCGAGGCGAAAGACCACTTCGAGGCCCAGGCGAACCGCGACGCTCTGGTGGAGGCCTCCGGCGCTCTGCGCACGATCGCCGTCTCCCTGACGAAGATCAACAACGACATCCGCTGGATGGGTTCGGGTCCCAACACGGGTCTCGGCGAGCTGCACATTCCCGACCTGCAGCCGGGCTCGTCGATCATGCCCGGCAAGGTCAACCCCGTCGTTCCCGAGGCGACCCTCATGGTGTGCGCGCGCGTCATCGGCAACGATGCGACGGTCGCCTGGGCGGGCGCCTCCGGCTCGTTCGAGTTGAACGTCGCGATCCCCGTCATGGGCACCGCGTTGCTCGAGTCGATTCGGCTGCTGTCGAATGCGATGCGCGTCCTCGCCGACAAGACGATCGACGGGCTGGAGGCGAACCTCGACCGCGCCGCCGCCTACGCCGGAATGTCGCCGTCGATCGTCACTCCCCTCAACAAGCTCATCGGTTACGAGGCGGCGGCGAAGATCGCCAAGCACGCGGTCGCGAAGGGCATCACGGTGCGCGAGTCCGTCATCGATCTCGGCTACGTCGAACGTGGCGAGCTGACCGAGCAGCAGCTCGATGAAAAACTCGACCTGCTGTCGATGACCCATCCGGGGTGATAATCGACAGCGTGGACCGCACTGTCGGCCCGGACGCGAGCCGGGCAACGACCCCGGCGCCGACGCCGGCGGAGCCGACCCGCGCGCGCGTTCTGGGGCTCCTGCTGACAGTCGTCGCTCTCGGCTTCGCGGTGACGGCGATGGCCGTGCTGACCGTCCACGCACTCACGTCGCACCCGCTGCCGTGGATCGCGGTCGTCGTCTTCGTCGTGATGGGTCTGCTGACTCTCACCGTCACGGCGATCGTCGGCTGGACGCTGCTCGACATCGGTCGTTCCGGGCTGCCTGAAGCGGATCCCGCGCCCGTCCCAGCTCCCCCGCCGGAGCACACGGAGGGCGGATTCGAGTTGCAGCAGCGACTGCTCGATGACGTTCGGCACGAGCTGAAGACTCCCATCACGATCGTGCGCGGCCATCTGGAACTGATGGATGCCGACGACCCTCGCGATGTCGCGGCCATTCGCGCGCTCGGCATCGCCGAGCTCGACCGCATGACGCGCCTCATCGGAGACATCGATCTGCTGGCAGCGGTCGAGTCCGCTCACTTCTCGATGGGCGATGTCGACCTCGCCTCGCTCACTCAGCGCATCTCGGAGCTCGTGGCCGTCATTCCCGGCCACACCTGGAGCATCGAACAGACCGCGACGGGCATCGTCCGCGGCGATCACGACCGGCTGCTGCAGGCGTGGCTGCAGCTCGCCGACAACGCCGCGAAGTACACCGGTGCGCAGACCCCGATCGAGCTCGGCAGCTCCATCCACCCCTCCGGGGCGCAACTGTGGGTGCGCGATCACGGTCCCGGCATCCCGCCCGCCGTGCGTCACCGCATCTTCCGCCGGTTCGACCGCGGCACCGGCAAACGCGCGGTGGGAGGCTCCGGACTCGGGCTCGCGATCGTCGACGCGATCGCGAAGGCGCACGGCGGGCATTGCGCGGTCTCCGACACCGCGGGCGGCGGCGCGACCTTCACCCTTGAGATCCCGATCGGCGTGGGAGTGTCACTGCCCAGTCCCGTTCGCGCGGGAGACGTCGTACTCCAACGAGAGGCATCCGGATGACCCGTATTCTCGTCGTCGACGACGAACCGCACATCCTCTCCCTCGTCACGCGCGCGCTGCACGCCGAGGGGCACGAGACCGTCACGTGCGAAGACGGTCAGGCTGCGCTCGACCGCGCCAGCTCGGGCTCCTTCGATCTCGTCATCCTCGATGTCGGCCTGCCGACGATGGACGGCTTCGAGGTGCTGCGCAACCTCCGAGCCGCGGGCGAGGCGATGCCGGTCATCATGCTGACGGCACGCAGCTCGGCGCGCGACGCCGTCGACGGGTTGGATGCCGGCGCCAGCGACTACGTCTCGAAGCCGTTCTCGGTAGCCGAGCTCATGGCGCGCGTGCGCTCACGGCTGCGCGAGCGCACCGGTGCGGTCGTCATGGTGCTCACCGACGGCGACGTCACGCTCGACATCCTCGCCCGGCGCACGACGGTCGCCGGTCGCGACATCGATCTGTCGGCGCGCGAGTTCGCCCTCGCCGAGCAGTTTCTGCGCCACCCCGGAACGGTGCTCTCCCGTGAGCGGTTGCTGCACACCGTGTGGGGCATGGACTTCGATCCGCAATCGAACGTCGTCGACGTCTACGTGCGCTACCTGCGCACGAAGGTCGGCGCTGACCGCATCGTGACGGTGCGCGGTGAGGGCTACCGCTGGCAGTAGCCCTCACCGCGCCCGCGATCAACTCAGCTCGCCCTGCTCCAGCAGGTCGGTCACGAGCGCGGCGATCGCCGAACGCTCCGAGCGCATGAGCGTCACGTGGCCGAACAGATCGTGGCCCTTGAGGGTCTCGATGACCGAGGCGACGCCGTCGTGGCGGCCGACGCGCAGGTTGTCGCGCTGGCCGACATCGTGCGTGAGCACGACGCGCGAGTTCTGTCCGATGCGGCTGAGCACGGTCAGCAGCACGTTGCGCTCCAGCGACTGCGCCTCGTCGACGATGACGAAAGCGTCATGGAGGGAGCGGCCGCGGATGTGGGTCAGGGGCAGCACCTCCAGCATCCCGCGCGCGACGACCTCTTCCAGGACGTTCCCCGAGACGACCGAGCCGAGCGTGTCGAACACCGCCTGACCCCACGGGTTCATCTTCTCGCCCTGGTCTCCCGGCAAGAAACCCAACTCCTGGCCGCCGACGGCGAACAGCGGGCGGAAGACGATGATCTTCTTCTGCTGCTGGCGTTCCAGCACCGACTCCAGCCCCGCGCACAGGGCGAGGGCCGACTTTCCGGTCCCGGCGCGGCCGCCGAGCGAGACGATGCCCACGTCGGGGTCGAGCAGCAGGTCGATCGCGATGCGCTGCTCGGCCGAACGGCCGTGCAGCCCGAAGACGTCGCGGTCGCCGCGGACGAGTTGGTAGGCGCCGTCGCCGGTGACCCGCCCCAGTGCCGAGCCGCGCTCGGAGTGGATCACGAGGCCTGTGTTGATCGGGAGTCCGCGCACGTCGTCGCTGGCGGCCACCTCGCTCTCGTAGAGGTCGCTCATCTCGTCACCCGAGACGTTCAGATCGGCGATTCCGGTCCAGCCGCTGTCGATGGCCTGCTCGGCGAGATACTCTTCCGCGTTGACGCCGAGGGAGGCCGCCTTCACCCGCATCGGAAGGTCTTTCGAGACGACGGTGACCTCTTGCCCGTCCTGGGCAAGGTTCATCGCGACCGCGAGGATACGGCTGTCGTTGTCGCCCAGGCGCATCCCCGCCGGCAGCACGGAGGCGTCGGTGTTGGTGAGCTCGACGCGCAAGGTACCGCCCTCACCGACCGGCACCGGGAAGTCGAGTCGCCCGTGCTCCACGCGCAGTTCGTCGAGGTGCCGCAGCGCCTGCCGAGCGAAATACCCGATCTCGGGGTCGTGTCGCTTGCCCTCCAGCTCGGTGATCACCACCACCGGAACGACGACGGAATGCTCGGCGAATCTGAAGAATGCCCGCGGATCGCTCAGCAGTACCGACGTGTCGAGCACGTAGGTGCGCAGATCCTCGTCCGCGATCTCTTCGAGGTGCGTGTGCTGGCGCTGTGCCGGCTGTGCGCTGTGTGCTGTCCGTGTGGTCACGACCCACTCCCCGCCCCGGGCTTGTCCGCCCGGCAGTTGCGAGTCGACCGTGGCCACGAGTCGTGGAGAGGTCGACTCGACCGGACGCCTTGTCCGATGTGACGACCGTATGGCGGCAGCGCCGCCCGCGGGCCGTTCGACACGCCGCCTTCAGATGTCGGGGAGGTTAACTCTCCCCGAGGGACCACTCCGGGCCGGGTGTCGCGGCGACCGCGGTGCGTGCGGCGGAGATCTCGGCCAGCGCGCCACCGAGCAGCTGCAGGCTGTCGGCTCCCGTGCCGGCGTGCGGGCAGATGCGAACGGTACCGGCGCGCGCTGTGGCCGTCACCCCGTGATTGGCCAGAGCGGCCGCCAGCGGCGCCGCCTCATGCGGCTGGGGCTGCAGAGTCACAATGCCGGCGTGGTGATCGCGCGGAGTGAGCACCGGCACGCCGGAGCGATCGGCGAGAGCGAAGACCTCTTCAGCGCGGGCGTGCACGGCGGCCGCGACGGCGGGGATGCCGGCGTCGGTCACCTCGCGCAAGGCCGCGGCGAGGCGCGAGGCCGCGAGCGGATCGGCCGGAGCGATCGAGTAGGCGGCGGCGGTCGGCATCGGCGGCGCCACGCCG
>JASGEE010000182.1:0-19917 GCA_047606715.1 Microbacterium sp. | reverse complement strand
GCGTCTCGTCCGTTGGATGCGCTCTATCCGGTGATCTTCGTCGACGCGATCGTGGTGAAGGTCCGGGACGGGCAGGTGCGCAACACCCCGTTCTACGTCGTCATGGGTGTCACCACGAACGGGGAAGATGCTGGTGCTGCTGACCCTCTCCCTTGGGTTCCAGGCAGCTCGACTTCGGGGAAGAGCGCGATCAAGCGATGCCGATCAGCCGCCGCTGCGATGGGATTCCGTGAAGCCTCTGGTCTTGACTGCGGTGCTCGTCATCGCGTTCACGCTGATCCTCACCGAACACGCGATCCTGGCATCGCTCTGGCTGCAGATCGCGGCTTTGACGATCGCTCCGCTCACGATCGGCTACGTGGCGGGGAGGATCGCCTCGACACGAGACAAGAAGACAACCGGTTGAGCTGCTCAGCAGCATCAACAACGATCGCGCCTTCAGCGACTGACGCCGCGCCGGAAGACGATCAACCCCTCGGCCACCGGTCGCGACGCCGGCTCGCGAGCGCGGGTCGGGATATCGTGGACTCTCGCCGGCTGCGCACCAGCCACTCCATCCGACGCTGACGCCACTGCAACGCCTGCGATCGCGGACACGGTCTTCGACTTCACCCAGGTCAACGGCGTCGAGCCAGGACCCGAGATCACCGTCATGATCCCCGACTCGCTCAAGGAGGCGGCGGGCGCAGACGTCGATGCGCTTCTCGTGGACGCGTTCACGATGAGCGCCCACCCGCTGGAGGGCGCGCCGGGGTGTTGAGTTCGCTCGGTCGCAGGGCCGTGTCGGCGGCCGCCCGACGGTGATGATGCCGGAGCGGATCGAGATGGTTCGGCAGATGCGCGAGAGCGATCCCCCAATGAGCTACGCCAGCAGCACACAATGGTGCTTCCCGCGTGGGGCCCGAGCGAAAAGAGCCGACATGAACGCCACGGCGTATGTCTCCTCGTGCTCGGCATCCTCGTCATCGTCAGCGCTGCCATCTGGGGCATCGGCGAGGTCGGGAATGGGCCCGCCCGCCCTTCGTGACGCAGCACGCGCCTACAGCGCTCTACGCGACCTCGACCGACGGCAGAGTCGTGACCCTGCCGAGTACATCGCCCAGTGTGCCTGGAGGGTTTGGGTCAGCCGGGCTGGTTGCCCGGGATGGGATAGGTGAGCTCCACCCCTGAGGCTGGCCACAGCCGACCGAGCTCGTCGACGTGCTCCTCGAAAAGCCGGATGCGACCCTCCTCCATCAGGAACCCGTAGAGATACGGGTACGCGACAGGTGTCTCGGTGCCATCGTCCTCGATCCTCGCGCCCGCACCCACGGTGCGGACGATGAACCGGTTGGGGTCCTCCGTCTCGTACAGTTCGTAATCGGTCGGTCCATAATTCGGGAACACCTCAGCGGTTCGCTGCGCCCACCACACGAAGTCATGGACGCCCGGTGCGGGGTCCGGGCTCATCTGCACGAGCACCTTGGCGTCGGGATGGGCGAGCTCGATGCGACGGCGGCCGCGCTCGGGGCCCCACAGCGTCATGAACTCGCGGACCGTTGCGAGGTTCCTCTGCCGCAGTGAGTCGTCGTCCGTCATGTTCTCGTTCCTTTCGTCGTTCGGATGCCTCGGCCTCACGCCGGAGGCAGATATGCCAGGCGGAAGCCGACGGCCTTCAGCCGACGATTGCGGTCGCCTCGGCCGCTGTAGTAAAAAGCCCCGCCGCCGGGCAGCGCGTGATGAGCGTCGGCACGGTTGAAGATTTGATCGGGGGCAGCGTTGTCGAGGAAGATCCGGCCGCCGTACTCTCCGTCGTCGGAGGGAAAGAGCAAGAGCGTCTTCAGGAGGTCGGGGACCTCCACGCCTGGCGCGGCAGCCATCCGGTGAAAGTCTCCACTCTGACTGCCCTCATGCCTCTGAGCGACCTCGGTCGTGACCACCCACTTGCCACCAGCGCCGACACCTTTCCAGATGACGTTCTGATTCTCTGCGGCGTCTTCCACGTACTGAACTTTGAGGGTGCCGGGCGTGCCCGGAGCAACGAGGCTTCCGTCCTGAAGAATCGCGCGCCACTGATCCGAGTCCGGTGCTTGATTCGCCCCCGCCGCGGCGTCGTTGTTCGGGATGATCTGAATCTCACCGTACGAGGTACGCACTCCGCCAATCATCTGTACGAGATTGCCGCGCAGCCCCCATATCCCACCCGCCGTCCCGTCGTGGGTCCACGTGAGCGGGCCGGTACCTGTGAGCACTCGTGCGATCTTGCCCGCCTCGTCGTTCACGCCATAGTCCGCCGGGATCGCGCTGCGCACGGGTTCGAGCTCTTTGCCAAAGTGCACATTACCGTGCGGGACGGTGCCGTTCTTGCGGCACCACAGCAAGATCGCCGCCCACTCCGCGTTCGTCATGAGATGCCAGCCCGGACCTTTGCCCTCGCATGCAGCGATGGCCTCGTCGAACGTGATCTCACCTTTCGGCAGCACACCCGGCAGCGAGTAGGCCAGACCGTCTTCCACGCTCGCTTCGTACTTCGAGAGATAGATCTCCTCGACCTCTCGACCGTTCACGAGGAACGCAGGGTGGATCTGGTCGCTTCCGCTTTCCATCACCTCTGAGATCGCAAACTTCGGGATGCGGACCATGATCGACGGTCGGTCCCTCACGTCGTAGATGATGTCGTTGTTCCCCGCAAAGGTCTGCACGGCCAGACGAAGCGCTTCCTTGGTGTCCATAGTTTTTCCTGTGTCCTTCACTGTCCGGCTGCATTTGCGATGTACGCGCTGCGGAAGCCGATGTTGGGATGCCGCCGGCCGCGGTCTCCGTTGCCACTGAGATAGAACATCCCCGCAGTCCCGGGTGAGGTGTTGTATGCCTCTCCACGATTGAAGATCCTCTCGTCCGCACCACCGTTGAGAAAGGCCTTCCCCTCGTGCGCCGCCCCCGCTGTTGGGGCCAACGCGAGAGCTACAACCAGTTCCGGCAGTGCGATCTCAGGCGCAGCCTCGATGTCTGAGAACTCGCAGAAACGGCATGCGTCGTCCTGACGGTCGACATCGATGCCAATCGTCCAGGCACCTCCGGAGAAGGAGGGTCCACCATGGCCGAGGCCGTCTCCGCTGTGACCATCGAAGACATATCGCAATGTGCCCGAGGTGCCGGGGGCGACCAACGTGCCGTCGGCGAGGATGCCGCGCCACGCTTCGCAGTCGCGTGCCTGGCTGACGCCCGCCGCCGCATCATTGTCGGGGATGACCTGGATCTCGCCGCGGACCGTCCGCAGTCCGCCGACCATCTCACAGATATTGCCGCGGAGTCCCCAGATTCCGCCCGCCGTTCCGTCGTGCGTCCAGTCGAGGGGTCCCGTGCCGGTCAACGTTCGTCCGCGGCCGCCGAAGCCCGGCGCTGGCACCGCGTGCCGGATACTCTCGCGGTGGTCCTTGCCCTCGTCGTCGTTGCCGTGCGGCAGTGTGCCGTTCTTCCGGCACCATAAGGCGAGCGCCGCCCACTCTGCATTCGTCATCAGGTGCCAGCCAGGCCCCTTCGCTTCGCATGCCGCAATGGCCTCGTCGAAGGAAATATCGCCCGTTGGAGCCACCGCGGGTACCGAGAGGGCAAAGCCATCACGCACGCAGTTCTCGTACTTCGAGATCCAGATCTCCTCGACCTCACGTCCGTCGACGACGAACGCCGGGTGCACATCGCCAGAGCCTCCGTCGATGACTTCCGAGATGGTGAACTTCGGGACCCGGACCATGACGGACGGCTCTCCGCGCGTGTCCAAGACAACCTCGTTGCTTCCGGCGGACGATCGAACGATCTGACGCAGTTGTTCGAGCTCAGTCATCGGCTACGTCCACGCCGACGGGGACCGGCTCAGTGTCGTCGACATGGATCACCACGGCTT
This sequence comes from Microbacterium sp., assembly GCA_047606715.1. GTDB lineage: Bacteria > Actinomycetota > Actinomycetes > Actinomycetales > Microbacteriaceae > Microbacterium. The sequence continues at coordinate 16,034 of JASGEE010000182.1, read as the reverse complement.
TCGTCTCGAGATATGCATCGATCCCTTCAGGCCCCAGCTCGCGGCCGATGCCGCTCTGGCCGACGCCGCCGAACGGCATGGACGGATCGGTGCTGTTGTAGGTGTTCACCCACACGACGCCCGCACGAAGCCGACTCACCATGCGGTGCGCACGCGACAGGTCTGTCGTCCACACACCGGCGGCGAGCGCATATTCCGCATCGTTGCCGATGGACAGAGCATCCGCTTCCGTGTCGAAGGGGATCACGCAAGCGACGGGGCCGAAGATCTCCTCCCGCGCCACGCGCATCGCATTGGAGGCATCCGCGATGATCGTCGGACGGATGAAGTAGCCACCGGGAGCAAGCGAATCGCAGAGTTGACGGTCGGTCGCGATGCGCGCGCCTTCCTCCTCCGCGAGAGCCACATATCCGCGTACGCGGTTGAGCTGATCGATGTTCGCGAGAGGTCCGATCTGAGTGCCTGGCTGCAGGCTATCGCCGACCATGAGCTGTTCGGCTCGACGCGTAAGCGCATCAACCATCTCGCCATAGAGCCCTCGCTGCACGAGGATCCGTGACCCCGCGGTACAGTTCTGTCCCATGTTGCCGAAGATCCCCCGCGCCACCACTTCCGCGGCGCGGTCGATGTCGGCATCGTCGAAGATGATGTTGGGACTCTTGCCGCCGAGTTCGAGCGCGATGTTCTTGAGGTTGGACTCCGCGGCGCCGCGCATCACCTGTCGCCCCACGGCTGTGCTCCCCGTGAACGCGACCTTGTCGATGCCGGGATGCCGGACGATCGCCTCACCAACCTCGGAGCCCAAGCCCGTCACGACGTTGACGACACCGTCGGGCACCCCCGCCTCCTGAAGGAGATCGCACAGATACAGCGCACTGAGCGATGTGTATTCAGACGGTTTCAGGACCATCGTGCATCCCGCGGCGAGCGCCGGGGCGATCTTGTACGCGATCATCAGCAGCGGGAAGTTCCAGGGCACGATCATGCCGCATACGCCAACGGGCTGGCGCAGAGTCATGCCGAAGGCCCGGGAAAGCGTCAGATCACGCGTCTGGCCGGCGATCTTGGTCGCCCAGCCTGCGTAGTAGCGGAAGATTTCAGCGGTACCAGGAACATCGCCGTCTCGTGTCGGGGTGATCGGCTTGCCGCCATCCAGCGACTCCAGTTGCGCTAGCTGGTCGGCGTGCTCGGTGATCAGGCCGGCGATGCGCCACAGGATCTCACCGCGCCCATCCGGGCTCACCCTCCCCCACTCTCCGCGAAGAGCCCGCTCTGCCGCGACCACCGCGATATCGACGTCGCCCGCGGTACCGCGGGCGACCAACGCATGCTGACAGCCTGTCGCAGGGTCGAGGGAGGCGAGCCCCTGCCCAACCCCGCGTTCCCGCCAACAACCGTCGACGAAGATGCGCGGCGGGGCATCGAGGATGCGGCGCACCTGAGGAAACAGCTCGGGCCGGTTCATCATGACCTCCTGTCGGTCCGATTCAGTGCTCCGCCCGAGGGCGGTCGAACTCCGGGCACGGAGCCGACTCGTCGAACATCTTCCGCAGCCTTTCCAGATCTTCTTCGGCGAACCTTTGCTCGGCGAAACCGTCGATCACGAGCTCCCAGTAGTATCGCGGCGGTCGCTGGAGGATGCCCGGATCGCTCATCGAATAGGTGAAGCAGTCGTAATGGACGCCGTCATCGCCGAGCACGGTGAGGAAGACGAGGTCGTAGTCGGCGGCATGCTCGCCCAGACGTTCCTCGGCGACGTCGAGCACCTCACCGCGGGCAGTCTTCCCGAAAGTATCGACATGGGAAAGATGGCTCCATCCGCGATCCGCACGGCCACCCACCGATCGAAACTGAGTCTCGTGGTTCCTCGCACTGGCGTGAGTAATCCGCACCGCTTCGGGCAGATTGCGACGCAACTCCTCCTCCAGCAGCAGGGTGCCGTACGCGAAGTAGTACATGTGAATGTCTCCTTGTGATTCGTCGACTCGACCAGTCGGTGTATCAGTCACCGGCCACGCTTCGCCAGGAACTTCCGCATCTCGCGCTGCGGCTCGCCCGAGGCGTACGCCTCGCGATGCACGGCCTTCGCGGCAACGAATGCCGCTTTCATCGCATCGGCCTCGAGGCTGCGGAGGTGGTTCTTCGTCAGTCGGATCGCACCAGACGGAAGCTCAGCGAGCCTCCGCGCAAGGGTTCGAGACTCTGCCAACGCCGTTCCCGGCGCCACGAGATGATTGAGCAGATCGAGGCGATGTGCCGTCACGCCGTCCACCAGTTCGCCGGTGAGGACGAACTCCGCGGTCTTGGCTCGACCGAGAATGCCCGACATCGCCCAGACGCCCGTGATGCTGGGGATGCCGGAACGGACCTCGGGCTGCCCCATCCGCGCCTCGGCTGTCCCCACGCGCAGGTCGGCCAGCAGGGCGAATTGAAACCCCGACCCCGCCGCCACTCCGTTGATCGCAGCGATCGTGATCTGATCTAGCCCCAGCATGGCTTTGTAGAGTCTCTCGAAGCTTTCGATCCACGCGTCCGCCGCTTCGTGATCGTCCGGATCGATCTGCGCCGTCTCGGCGAGGTCCTGTCCCGCGCAAAACGCGCTCCCGGCGCCGGTGAAGATCACCACACGAACGCTCTCATCCCTCTGCAGAGCTTCGATACGCTCGACAAGGCAGTCACGCATCGCACCTGTCCAGGCGTTGAGCTTCGCCGGACGATTCAGGGTGATGACAACGATGTCGTCGTCCCTTTCCCATTCGATATCGGACATACGAGATTCCCTTCCGCGCGCTGCTACCTCTCCCAGAGATCTCAACAAGGCACGTGGCCCTCTGTCCAACATCAAGACTTGATCGAGGCGATACCAACTTGATGTTGCTCAGAGCATTCTGCGCCAGCGACAAGCTGTTAGATTCCTAGCGACGGCGCAGACAGAGGGTTCTGGGCACGAGAACACGACTGCGGGGGTTCCGGGCAGCCCGGCCGATCTGGCCACACTCTCGAAGGTTCCGCACACAGTCAATGCCCCTCTCTGCCGCAGCATTGTCACGCGCTCAGAGAGCTTGTAGAGAGGTTTGTGCCCATGACAGACGCCATTCCGAACGCGGATGCCGGCTTCATCGAGACCTTCATCAGGCTCTCTCGCACCGAACCGTCCCGGATCTTCCTGACCTTCGATGGCGTCCCGTACACCTTCGCCCGCATCGCCACCGGTGCCGACATCTTCGCCCACTGGCTGCGATCCCAGGGAGCGGCACCGGGCGATCGCGTCGCGCTCATGACACGCAACTCGCCCTCGATGGTTTCGATGGTCTTCGGCCTCGCGAAGGCTGGAGTCGTCTGGGTTCCGATCAACCCGCAACAGCGGGGTTCTGGATTGAGCTATCTGCTGACGCACAGCGATCCTCGCGTCGTGATCGTCGACGACGAGATGCTCGGACATCTCGACGACGGCCTCGCTCCCGTGAACGCGCAGGTCGTGCCGACCTCAACGCTGACCGAGGCCATGTTCGCGGAGGCGACGCACGATATGCCCCAGTTCACCGCGATCCCTCCGAGCCCCGACGACCTGCTCGCGTTGATGTACACCTCGGGAACCACTGGACCTCCCAAGGCGGTCATGGTCACCCATCGCATGCTGTCGATCGCCGCCGAGGCGACCTGCCGGGTATCGCGTGCCGACGATGGCGCGGTCTTCTTCGTCTGGGAGGCGTTGCACCACATCGGCGGAGCCCAGCTGCTGGTGCTCCCGCTCCTGCGCGATGTCCGGCTCGCGATGGTCGCTCGGTTCAGCGCGAGCGCCTTCTGGCACCAGGCTGCAACGGCGGGCGCCACCCATATCCACTACCTGGGCGGCATCCTGCAGATGCTCCTCGCGCAGCCCCCCTCCGACACGGATCGCTCGCACGGCGTGCGTGTGGCGTGGGGCGGAGGATGCCCCGCGGCTGCCTTCACGGCGGCCCGCGAGCGCTTCGGCATCGAGATCTACGAATGCTACGGGATGACGGAGACCTCCAGCATCGCCTCCGTCGCCGACGGCGACGAGGGCGGCGTGATCGGACGAGCCCTGCCCTGGTTCGACATCTCGATCAGGAACGAGCACGACGAGAGCGTCGCCGCGGGCGAGCGCGGCGAGATCACGATCGGCGCACTGGTGGACGGCGCGCTGTTCAGCGGCTACTACCGCGACGCCGAGGCGACGCGAAAAGCGCTGCGTGGAGGCCTGCTGCGAACGGGCGACCTCGGGTCCCTCGACGGCCGTGGGGTGCTTCGCTTCCACGGACGGCTGACCGAGAACGTGCGCTGCCGTGGCGAGAACGTCTCTGCCTGGGAGGTGGAGCACGTCGTCACGGAGCATCCGCTCGTCGAGGAGGCCGCCGTGATCGGAGTGGAGGCCGAGATCGGCGAACAGGAGATCAAACTCTTCGTCAAGCCTGTCGACGACGCCCAGATCGATCCCGCGGCCCTCGTGAACTGGCTGCAACCACGCCTGGCGAAGTACCAGCTTCCCCGGTACGTCGAGGTCGTCGCTGACTTCGACCGCACGTCGAGCCAGAGGATTCGAAAGCATTTGCTGCGCCGTTCGGTACAGGGCGCATGGGACCGCCTGAGGCCAAGCTCCGACACCGCGTCGATAGTCTGAGTCCATGGAGCTGCATCACCTGCGCTACTTCGTCGCGGTGGCGGAAGAACGCCACTTCGGGCGCGCTGCGCAGCGGCTGCACGTCACCCAGCCTCCCGTGTCGCAGCGGGTCAAAGACCTCGAGAACGAACTCGGTCTGCAGCTGCTCGAGCGCAACACCCAGGGTGTGCTGCTCACCGAAGCAGGCGCGGTGCTGCTCGAACACGCACGCAACGTCCTGCGCGAGGTCGACTCCGCGACGCTGGCCATGCAGCGTATTCGGAGGGGGCCGCTGGGCGAGCTGCGGGTCGGTCTGCCGCCGGACACCGAGCTGCCGACGCTGCGCACCATCATCGACACGTTCGCTGCCTCCATGCCGGACGTGCTGCTGCGCATCAGCGAACTCACCACGAACGACTCGATCTCCCGCCTCCGCGGCGGTGAGGTCGACGTCGCGGTCGTCCGCCGCCCCGTCGACGGCGTCGGTCTCGAATCGAGTGATGTCGTGGCCTGCCCGATGGGGGTATGGATCTCGCGGAAGAACCGGCTCGCAGAACAACCCAGCATCCATCTATCCGAGTTGAAAGACAGTCCTCTCGTCATCTTCCAGCGGAGCATGGCGCCAGCGGTCTACGACCAGATCCTGATCGCGTGCCGCGACGCAGGTTTCCTCCCCGCGACGATCCACCATGTGCGCAGCAGATCATTCGCTTGGGGCCTGGTAGAGACCGACCTCGGGGTGCATCTCAACTCAGGGTCAATCGAAGCGCCGGCCGAGAGTGTGGTGTTCAAACCGCTCGAGGGCGACCCCCTCGCGTGGCATTCCTCGGTGATGTGGATGCCGCGACGGCGCACCGACGTCACGGACGCATTCGTAGCCGCAGCGATCCGTGGGCTGGTCGCGGGCGGCTACCGGCACACCGATCCGACGACCTGACCCTCCTGACGGCATCCAGCGCCGGTTAGTCGGATGGGACGATCGCGTGCGCGTCGGGCAGCCAGTGGCAGAACACCGTGTCGCCGACCGCATATCGCTCCCGGCGACCGCTGGTGAGAGCGACGAGCCGAGGGCCGCCGGCGAGCTGAACAGTCACGTTCTGGCCCGAGCCGAGATATTCGACGGCGAGGACGTCACCGGGATAACACGGCACTCCCTCGACCTCTGCGGCGGTGAGCACGCAGTCCTCGGGTCTGCTGACGACACTGGCGGCGCCGACGACGGGCTCTCCCGCCGTCGGCGGAAGCGTGAATGCGAAACCGTCCGTCTCGATCTCCAGCGCACCCGACGGCGCGGGGCTCACCCGTGTGATCGGCCACACGTTGGCCGCCCCCAGGAATGTCGCTGCCCATACTGAAACCGGATGTTCGTACACGTCGCGGGGTGTGCCTTGCTGCACGACCGCACCGTCGCGAAACAGCACAATGCGATCAGACATCGTCATCGCCTCTTCCTGATCGTGCGTCACATAGAGAGCGGGCACGTTGATCGACTGCTGGATACGGCGGATCTCATGCTGGAGGTCCTTTCGCAGGGCCCGGTCGAGCGCGCCGAGCGGCTCGTCGAACAGCAGGATGTCGGGGTCGAACACGATGGCACGTGCCAGGGCGACGCGCTGTGCCTGACCACCCGAGATCTGTGCGGGCAGCTTGTCGGCGTGTTCGAGCAGCCGTACGGTGCGCAGCGCCTCGAGCACCCGCCGATCCTTCTGCGCCTTCGCCTCACGCCGGATTTCGAGGGGGAAGGCGACGTTCTTCGCGACCGTCTTGCTCGGAAACAGCGTGTAGCTCTGGAAGACCATCCCGATGTTGCGCGTGTGGGTGGGCGCGTACGACACGTCTTTCCCGTTGATGCGCACGACCCCCCTGTCGGGGGCGAAGGCACCAGCGACGAGGTTGAGCAACGTGGTCTTGCCCGATCCGCTGGGACCGAGCAATGTCACGAACTCTCCTTGCTCCACCGTGAGCGACACGTCTGCAACAGCGGTCTGGGCCCCGTACCGGACGGTCACCTCCTCCAGAGCTATGGCGGGTGTGGCGGACGGCATCATCGAGCCTTTCGGACGGGGGCGACGGTGGCGGACAGCGATCTGATCGTCGCGGTGCGCTGCATGCGCACGAGAACGCCTTGAAGCACGCGCAGCACCGGGATCATCAGCGTGCACACGAGCGCGACGGTGAACAGCAAGCTGCCGACCGCGGGGAGGATCGGGTCGGACTGATAGAGCAGGTAAGAGTACATCCGCGCCGGCAGTACCTGAGAACCACCGACTCCAATGAATACGGCGAAGGTGACCTCATCGAACGCGGATGCGAATGAGACCACGAGCGCCGAGAGGATCGGAATGATCATCTCGGGGAGCAGCACCTTGCTGACGATACGACCGGGCTTGGCCCCCAACGAGCTCGCGGCGAACCACAAATTCGGACCGAGCCGGCTGAAGGCATTCACCATCAACGCGACCGCGACGGGCATGGCCGCCGCGGCATCGGCGAGCGCGAGCAGGTTCGGATCTCCGAGGAGCTCCAGTTTGAGCATGATCGTGAACAGCCCGGTCGCGACGATGATGCTGGGCACGAACAGTGGAAGCATGGACGTGAACCACAGCAGTGAGCCGACCGCGGCGTAGCGGTATTGCAGAAGCCCGAGCAGCATCGCGCAACCCACGGTGACCAGCGACGCTATGGTCGCGACCCGCAACGACAGCGCGAACGCGTCGCTCCACCCGGAGTCGGCGAACAGCTGCGCATACCAGTCGAGAGTGAACCCGTTAGGCGGAAAGCTCAAGATCCGGCTCTCGGAGAAGCTCGCCGGGATGACCACGACCAGCGGAAAAAGCAAGAAGCCGATGAACAGCGTCGCGTAGAGATGGACGGCAACCGATTTCAGGCCCCGCCAGGCGCGCCTCACTGCGATGCTCCCCGGTGTGCGATGCCTCCGACGAGCGCGGGCGCGGCGGCAGCGCCAGAACGGCCCATGAGCCGAAGGCCCGCCAGCAGCACGAGCGAGAGGAATGCGATCATGAGGACCCCGGCGGCCGACGCACGGGAGGCGCCGTTCATCGCGTCGGTCGTGAGGGCGCTGTTCATGAGCTGACCGAACATCGCGTCGTCAGGCCCCCCGAGCACAGCGGGAATGACGAAGGTTCCGATAGATCCGGAGAACACGACGAGGACTGCGAACACAAGGCTCCCCTTGAACTGCGGCCAGTACGCGTGCCGGAATGCCTGCAGGGAACTTGCTCCGAGACTGCGGGCCGCCACGATCAGGCTCCGATCGATTCCCTTCATACCTGAGTAGAGCACCATCGCCGCCATCGGGATGAACACCTGCACCATCGAGACGAGCACCGCCGCACGCGAGTAGAGCAGATCGATCGGTTCATCGATGAGTCCGGCATCCATAAGCACGGTGTTCACAAACCCGTTGCGCGCGAGCAGGATCTGCCAAGCGAGGGTGCGCGTCAGAACCGAGAGTGTGAAGGCGAGAGCCATGCCCAGGAAGAAGACGTTCGCGAACCGCCCTCCGCGTTTGGCAACGAAATTGCATGCTGGCAAGGACACGAGGATCGTGATCGCCGTCGTCCAGACCGATACGACGAGGGTGGTGCCGATGGAGCGTGAGAACGGCAACTGGAACAGATCGAGATAGTTCTGGAAGCTCCACTGCCCATCAACCTGAAGCGACTGGACGATCGCCATCACCAGTGGTACGGCGAAGAACAGTCCGACCAGGGTGACTGCCGGCAGGGAGAGACCCAGCCTGCTCACTCGATTGCTCATAGCCTTGACTCACGCTCCATCGGAAGGCCGGTCAGCCTCCGAAGCCGCCGGTGGCCTTCCAGGCGTCCCAGCGTTCCTGCAGTTCCTCAGCGTTGTCGACCCACCACTGACTCTGCTCCGAGGTCGCGGTGAACATCGTCATAATCTGTTCGACCTGCGCGGCCTGATCGTCGTCGAGGTAGTTGACGATGTCCTTGTTGCCCGCACTGTAGCCGAAGAGCTCGAAGAACTCCGCCTGGCGCTCGGCGTCCTGCATGTAGTGCAGCAGCGCCTCTGCCGCGAGCGGGTGCTCGGCGTTCTTGAGGATGTACCAGTCGTAGCTCAGCGAGTCACCGCCTGCCGTCCAGTTGATCTCGATCGGCAGCCCGTCCGCGATGCCACCGAGTCCGCGGCCAGTGCTCGCCCACGCGGCGACGAAGTCCCCGCTTCCGACCCCCTGAACTGGCTGGTCGGACTGCGTTGTGAACGTCCGGATCGCCGGCTTGAGCTCCTCCAAGGTCGCGAAGGCCTCGTCGACCTTGTCCCAACTCATCGGGTAGAGGGTGTCCGGCGTGTATCCCGACCCGAGCAAAGCCATCACCACCGACGTGCGGGCGACGTCCTGGATACCGCGCGGGCCAGGATAGTCGTCTGCGTTGAAGAAGTCGGCCCAGCTGGACAACCCATCCGGAAACTCGTCCGTGTTGGTGAGCATCAGGTACACGACCGCGTAGCCCCAGGCGCCATAGTCGCTGTATGAGCCCTCGACCATCTGTCCCTCGTACGCATCCCAGAAGTCGTCCGACAGTTCGTGGAAGATCCCTGCCTGCACGCCGAGGGTGAACTCCTCGGGGCTGTAGGTGTTGCCGAGATCGAACGGAGCGCTGTCGGCCTCGGCGAACTGCGTAAGCTGCGCGAAGGTCCGCGAGGTCATGTCGAACCGCTCGACCTTGACACCGCATTCCTCCTCGAAGTCGTCCCAGAACGCTTCCTCGAGCGCATCGGCGATCGTGCCACCTGTGGTGTTGACCACGACGGTGTCTTCGAGCGGCTCATCCTCCGTTCCGGGGTAGCAGGTAGTGCGTCCTCCGCTAGCGGAGGACTCCTCCGCAGCGGGCGAACAGGCGCCCAATGCTGCGGTGAGCAGCACGAGAGAACCCGCGACTCCACCGACCTTCCATCGTCTAGCTGTGCGTGAACTCATGATGATTGTCCCTTCCGGAGCATTGTTGTCATGCGGGTGCTGCATCGCGCGATCGGGTGTCGACACGGGGCCCGAAGAACGTCGGCCCAGAGCATCGATGCGCCGAATTGCTCCATTCTCGGCACACGGTCGGAGGGGCGTCTAATAGCAAATCAGTTAGGTCGTGATCTCTTCCCGCACAGTCCGATCCGCGGGTGCGGCAGATAGTGTCGCAGCATGCCCAGACTCCTCCTTCACGCCGACAACACCCACTTGTACCGCGGCGCCAGGCTCGAGGCATCGACCGACTTCCCCGTCGATCCTGGGGCGGTGCGCATCGCTTTCCGCGACGGCATCGAGGTCGATGCCATGCTCACGCCGGGCGAGGAAGACGGCGAACTTCACATCGTCGTCCCCGCCTACCGGACGGCAGCGGGCGCCGAGATCGCGCCGAAGCGTTGGGGTATCTCGCGGGTAGCGGCCACTGGCGGCGGCCGGGACGCCGGAGTGGTCGGCCAGCGCGTCTCCTCAGCTCTCTAACGCAGAGCGCATGCTGCGACGAAAGGCCGCACCCGTCACAATGAAGACTTTTTCGCATACAGTCGCGTACCCACGGCGCCATCCTTGACCCGCGATGGACACAGACACAACCGGCATCCCACTGACAGATCCCGTGCGCGGTCGAGAGATGCTCGCGTCTTTGCGCAGCAGACCGTACCGACTCCTGCTGAGCGCACAGTTCCTCTCAACGATCGCCGTCTGGTCGCAGCGCGTCGCCGTCGACTGGGTGCTCATGGAGATGACGGGTGACATCGCTCTCGTCGGAGCACTGGTTCTGGTGCAGTTCGGCCCGGTGCTCCTTCTCGGCATGTGGGGCGGTGTGCTCGTAGACCGACACTCACTGAAAAAGCTCCTGCTGATCAGTCAGTCCGTATCGTTCCTCGTCACGCTGGCCCTGACCGTCACGGCCGCCACCGGCGTCTTGGAGCCATGGATGATGTTTGCTTGTGCCGGTGTGCTGGGGCTCGGCGCTATCGTCGACCAGCCGGCACGACAGGTGCTGGTCAGTCATATCGTGTCGCCCACGGTGCTCTCCAATGCGATCAGCATGAACTCGATCGCATTCCAGATCGGTGGGATGATCGGCCCGGCTGTCAGCGGTATCTTGCTCGCCCAGGTCGACGACCCCTGGGCGTTCGGATTCGCGGGTGCGCTCCACCTGAGTGCACTCGGCCTCCTCATCGTGCTGTTCACCCGCACGCGCTCGATTCCACGTCATCGCGTCGCCCGGAGGCCCGGGCAGATCACCGCTGCCCTGCGCTACGCAGCGCGCAAGCCCGAGATCCGCGTCACTCTGCTGAGCCTTGTCTTCGTTTGCGTCGTCGGTCTCAATTGGCCCGTCATCCTCGTCTCGATGACGACCTCCGAGTTGCACTCGGGCGCTGACGGCTACGGCCTCGCCAACACCACTCTCGCCGTGGGGTCGCTGGTGGGCGCGCTCGTCTCGCTACGTCGGGCACACCGCGGACTGCGCACGGTCATCATCAGCGTCTGCGGGGCCTGCTCTTTCCGCGCGTTGTGCGGAGTCATGCCTATGCAGTGGTCCTTCTTCGCCATGGTGGGAGCGACCGGGTTGTGGCTCATCCTCATGTGGACAGCGGCGAACTCCTTGCTGCAGTGGTCGAGCAACAGCGAGATCCGAGGGCGCATCATGTCGCTGTACCTCATGATCGCCATCGGCGGCCCCGTCCTAGGCTGGGCGTGTGCAACCTTCGGACCGCGCCCGACCCTCCTGTTCAGTGGGGCGATTCCACTGTGCGCTATTGCCGTCGTGATCGTTACCGACAGACACATGACACGCTGAAGCGGCGGATGCTCTGCCCACAGAGGAGAGGATCGGCATAGACACCAACCGCATCCACGATCGAGAACACCGCCGATCAGGTGCAGACCCGCCTCCGAGATGCCATTCTCAGCGGCGAGATGCGCCCGAACCAGCGGATAGTCGAAGCGGACCTCGCCGAGGATCTCGGTGTGAGCCGCACGCCGGTACGCGAAGCACTTCTCCGACGACGCCACGACGGCCTCGTCGCTCAACGCAAGGGTCGGATTGTCCGCGATCACGACTCTGCGGAAGTACTGGAGCACCTCGAGGCGCGCGCCGCTCTCGAGTCCGTCACAGCAGGTTTCGCCGCAGAGCGGATCTCCGATGAGACCCTCGGCAGACTGCGCGAGCTCAGTCGCCGAGAAGTCAACGCGCTCAACAGCCAGTTCCATCGCCTCATCGCCGAGGCCGGTGGTGATCCAGTCCTCGCCGCATTCGCACGCGACACCGACATCAACTACTGGACATTCACGACACCGATCATCTTCACAGCGGACGATGAGCGTCATGTAGACAACGGCCACCGCGCGCTGCTGGATGCACTCCAACGACACGATGCCGAGGCAGCGGCCACAATCGCTCGTGAGCACGTCATGGGCACCGCGCAGATCATCGCACGTTCGTTGGGATTGTCGCAACGCTGACCCGATGGTCGTGCGAGCCGAAGAAGATCAGTTCGCGGCCACACCCGCCGCCCGCCTTGCCCCGACAAGCGCCAGATAGGCGGCATGGTCCAGGAATCCAGTTGCCGTCATGTCCCCGGGGGTTGCGGCCTTCCTCGCGGTGGGGCTGCCGGCCGGCGCCTGGATCGACCGGATGCGCAAGCGTCACGTGATGATCGGAGCCGATCTGATGCGCGCCCTCGCCCTGTCGGTGATCCCGGTGCTGTGGCTGCTGGGCGTGCTGCAGATCTGGCACCTCATCATCGTCGCCCTCGTCGTGGGCATCGCGACGGTGTTCTTCGACGTCTCCTACCAGAGCATCATCCCCTCCCTCGTCGAGAGCGACCAGATCGCCGATCATGACCCCGAGATCGACGAGGGGCTGCGCTGGGTCTTCGGCAATCCACTGCTGCGCCGCATCGTCGGCACGACCGCGATCTCGAACCTCTTCGGCACGGTCACCTTCACGAGGCTGCCGCTGTTCCTGCTGCGCCACCTCGGATTCAGCGTCGAAGCGATGGGCGTGATCCTCTCCCTGAGCGCGATCGGCGGTGTCGTCGGCGCTCTCGCGACCCCGCGCATCGTGGCGGTGATCGGCGAGGCCCGCGCCATCCCGGTCAGCGCGATCGCCTTCAGCGTCACGGCGGTCTTCGTCCCGATCGCGGCGAGCGTGCCCGACGTCGCTTTCGCGCTGCTGGTCGTACAGGGATTCATCACCAGCTTCACGGTGCTCCGCTACAACATCACGCAGGTGACCTTCCGCCAGCGCATCACCCCGTCGCGGCTGCTCGGCCGCATGAACGCGTCGATCCGGTTCGTCGTGTCGGGCGTCATGCCCCTCGCCGCCCTCGCCGCCGGCTCGCTGGGCGCGTGGCTCGGGGTCCTGCCGACGATGTGGATCGACGCGGCCGGGTCGCTCGCGTCCGCCCTGTTCGTCGTCGTCGGCCCGTTCTGGCGGATGCGGGACCTGCCGACCGCCGCCGAGTGATCGGCCCCGAGGCTGCGCATAACTCAGGCTGTCTTGTCACGGCCACGCACAGAAACCGCGCAATGATGCCGGTGCCCGCGCCGCGCCCCCGAAAAGAGCCTGAGTTATGCGCCCGCCCGCCCGTCACCGGGACCCCCGTAGGCTGACGGGATGGCGATGGGTGGAGCTGGCGGCGGCATGCGCGGCGGCTTCCGCGGCGTCGACGAGAACGCTCAGCGCAGGATCAACGCCACCGCCCCCGTCATCCCGGGCCTGGGACGACGGGTCGCGGCCCTCTTCCAGCCGTACGCCGGACGCATCGCCCTCACCGCGGTGCTCGTCGTCGCGGGGGCGGCGATCGGGGTCATCCCGCCGCTGGTCGTGCAGCGGGTGTTCGACGACGCCCTGTTCCCGGTGGATGCCGCCGGCCCCGACCTGCATCTGCTCGTGCTGCTCGTCTCGGTCATGATCGGCCTCTTCCTCGTGTCCGCGGCGCTCGGTCTCGCCCAGACGTGGCTCACCGCGACGGTCGGGAACGCCGTGACGGGCGACCTGCGCGTCCGGTTGTTCGAGCATCTGCAGGCGATGGAGCTGAGCTTCTTCGCCCGCACGAAGACGGGAGTCATCCAGTCACGCCTACAGAACGATGTCGGGGGCGTCTCGGGCGTGCTCACCAACACCGTGACGAGCATCCTCGGCAACACCGTGACCGTCGCCTCGGCCCTCGTCGCGATGGTCCTCATCGATGCACGCCTCACCCTCATCGCCGTCGTCGTCATGCCCGTCCTCGTGATCGTGCAGCGACGCGTCGGTCAGGTGCGGGCGCGTATTGCCGGCCAGACGCAGGAGTCGCTGTCGGAGCTGACCTCGATCACTCAGGAGACGCTTTCGGTATCGGGCATCCTGCTGTCGAAGTCGTTCAACCGGCAGCGCACCGAGTCGCAGCGGTACCGCACGGAGAACGCCATGCAGATCGCGCTGCAGGTGCGACAGGCCATGAGCGGCCAGGGTTTCTTCGCGGTCGTGCACGTCATCATGGCGTCCGTCCCCGCCGTCATCTACCTCGTCGCGGGATACCTGCTGGGGGCGGCGCCGGGCACCATCACCGCCGGGGCGATCGTCGCCTTCACGACGGTGCAGGCCCGCCTGTTGCAGCCGCTCATGGGTCTCATGCGCGTGGCTCTGGACGTGCAGACCTCGAGAGCGCTGTTCGCGCGCATCTTCGAGTACCTCGACCTGACTCCCGCGATCAGCGATGCCCCGGGCGCCGTCGGCGTGGCGCAGGCTCCCGGGCCGCGCGGACGCATCGAGTTTCGGGATGTCGTGTTCCGCTATCCGGATGCCGCCCCCGACACGCAGCCGACGCTCGACGGCGTCTCGTTCGTCGCCGAGCCCGGCCAGCACGTCGCGTTCGTCGGAGCGTCGGGAGCGGGCAAGACGACGATCCTCTACCTGGCTCCGCGGTTGTACGAGGCGTCGGAGGGCGCCGTGTTCTTTGCGGGCGCCGATGTGCGCTCGCTGAGGCAGGACTCGATCATCGACGACATCGGCATCGTGTCGCAGGAGACCTACCTGTTTCACGCGACGATCCGCGAGAACCTGCGCTACGCCCAGCCGGATGCGACGGATGCCGAGCTCATCGCCGCCTGCACGGCCGCGAACATCCACCATGTCATCGCGGGGTTCGAGCGGGGATACGACACGATCGTCGGCGAGCGCGGCTATCGGCTCTCGGGCGGCGAGAAGCAGCGCATCGCCATCGCGCGCGTGCTCCTGAAGGACCCGCCCGTGCTGCTGCTCGACGAGGCCACGAGCGCCCTCGACACCGTCTCGGAGCGCGTCGTGCAAGAGGCGCTCGACAATGCGGCGCACGGCCGCACGACGCTGACCATTGCGCACCGGCTGTCGACCGTCGCCGGTGCCGACCTCATCCACGTGCTCGACAGCGGCCGCATCGTCGAGTCGGGAACGCACGCCGAACTGCTCGCGCGTGGCGGGCGCTACGCCGCGCTCGCCGCGCAGCAGCTTCCGAGGTGAAGTGCGGCCTCCCGACCGCCCGAGCCCGACTCAGCCCTCGACCAGCTCCGCGACGATGACGTCGTCGTCCGCCGGGCCTGACGTCGTCAGCACCAGCTGCGACCCCGAGGCGTCGACGTCCACCCGCACGAGGTCGCCGTCGTGCACCCCGCCCGACAGCAGCGCCATGGCGAGCCGGTCCTGGATCTCGGTCTGGATGAGCCGGCGCAGCGGCCGGGCGCCGAACAGCGGATCGTAGCCGCGCTCGGCGAGCCACGCCCGGGCATCGGGGGTGACGGCGAGCGTGAGCCGACGCTCGTGCAGACGCCGCTGCAGCGCGTCGACCGACAGCTCGACGATCTGCGCGAGGTCGTCCTCGCTCAGCGCGGAGAACATCACGACATCGTCGAGTCGGTTGAGGAACTCCGGCCGGAACACCTGCCGCACGAGCGCCATGACCTGCTCGCGCTTGACCTCGACCGACATCGTCGGGTCGATGAGGATCGGCGAGCCGAGGTTCGAGGTCAGCACGAGGATCGTGTTCGTGAAGTCGACCGTGCGGCCTTGGCCGTCGGTCAGCCGCCCGTCGTCGAGCACCTGCAGCAGCACGTCGAACACCTCGGGGTGCGCCTTCTCGACCTCGTCGAGCAGCACGACCGAATACGGCCGGCGCCGCACCGCCTCGGTGAGCTGCCCGCCCTGCTCGAAGCCGATGTATCCGGGAGGGGCGCCGACGAGGCGGGCGACGGAGTGCTTCTCGCCGTACTCACTCATGTCGATACGCACCATCGCGCGCTCGTCGTCGAAGAGGAACTCCGCCAACGCCTTCGCCAGCTCGGTCTTGCCGACGCCGGTGGGTCCGAGGAAGAGGAACGATCCGGTCGGGCGCCCCGGGTCGCTGATGCCGGCGCGGCTGCGGCGGACGGCATCCGACACGGCCT
>JASGEE010000181.1:0-10446 GCA_047606715.1 Microbacterium sp. | reverse complement strand
GCTGCTGAAGGACTATCCGCAGCTGAGCTTCGACGACACGCACTTCCATCTCATCGAGGCGATGGGCCGCATCATGCCCGAGGTGTCGCTGGAGACGAGCGAGTGGGTCCTCAAGGAGCTCGCCAAGCGTGGTGGCAACGTGCACCTGGACACGCAGTTGACCGGCGCCATCGACGGGAACGTCGAACTGTCCACGGGCGAGGTCATCCCCACGGACCTCATCGTCTGGACCGCGGGCGTCATGGCCAACCCGACCGTCGTGCGCGGCGGCGATCTGCCGGTCGAGGAGCGTGGCCGCATCCGCACCCGCGCTGACCTGCGGGTGGGGACGGCCGAGGAGGTCGTCGAGGGAGCCTGGGCCGCCGGCGACATCTCGGCTGTGCCCGACCTCACCGGAAAGGGTGTCGGCGGCTACTGCGTGCCCAACGCCCAGCACGCCGTGCGGCAGGCGAAGTTGCTCGCGAAGAACCTCGTCGCGGTGCTGCGGGGCGAACTGCCACACGAGTACATTCACCACAACCTCGGCGCCGTCGCGGGTCTGGGCCTGTACAACGGCGTCTTCCAGTCGGGCAATTTCGCGATGAAGGGCTTCATCGCCTGGTGCGCGCACCGCGGCTACCACGGCCTGGCCATGCCGTCGTGGGAGCGCAAGTGGCGCGTCATCGGCGACTGGTGGCACAACTTCTGGCTGACCCGCGACAACGTCTCGCTGCAGACCGTGCAGAACCCGCGTTACGTCTTCGAGGAGTTCGCCGCGCGGCCGCGACCGGCGGCCCCCGTGGAGGCTCCCGGTGCAGAACCCGCCGTCGAGGCGGTTCCGAAGAAGGCCTCGACGAAGAAGGCTCCCGCCAAGAAGAAGGCGGATGCCGAGACCGCATCCGCCGGCTGACCGGCTAGCGTGGGCAATGCCGGGGCGCCCTGTGCCCCGGCATGCCCCCGTAGCCCAATGGCAGAGGCAGGCGACTTAAAATCGCTCGAGTGTGGGTTCGAGTCCCACCGGGGGTACTGCGTGGTCGAGCGGCCTAGGCTGAGTGCATGACTGTCGACCTGTTCGCGGGGACGGGCACGGGGGAGCCGTGGCTCGAGGGCGACACGTACTGGCCGGCGCGTACCGCCGCCGTGTCGGGACTGCCGGCCCCGGTCGCCACGATCGACATCGACGCGCTGCGCCACAACGCGCTCGATCTCGTCGTCCGCTCCAGCGGCGTGCCGATCCGGGTCGCGAGCAAGTCGATCCGCGTGCGGGAGGTGCTCGACGCCACCCTCGCCCTCCCTGGCTACCGGGGCATCCTCGCCTTCACGCTGGATGAGGCGCTGTGGCTGGCCGATACGCATGACGACATCGTCCTCGGCTACCCGAGCGTCGATCGCTCGGCCCTGGTGGCCCTGGCCGCCGACGAGCAGAAGGCCGCCCGCATCACCCTCATGGTCGACGACCTCGCCCAGCTCGACGCGGTCGATGCCGTCGCGGCGCCCGGCTCGCGCGCCGAGGTGCGCGTCGCGGTCGACGCCGACGCCTCGTGGCGCACCCCGGTGCTCGGTCACGTCGGGGTGCGGCGCTCTCCCGTGCACGACGCCGCCGAGGTGGCGCGCCTGGCCCGCGGGATCGCGGCGCGGCCGGGGTTCCGCCTGGTCGGACTCATGATGTACGAGGCGCAGATCGCCGGTCAGCCCGACGACACCGGCTCGGGGGATGCCGTCATCCGCTGGATGCAGCGCCGCTCGAACCAGGAACTGCTCGACCGGCGCGGTGCGATCGTGGCGGCTCTGCGAGAGATCGCCCCGCTCGAGTTCGTCAACGGCGGCGGGACGGGGTCGCTCGAGTCGACCTCCGCCGATCTCTCCGTCACCGAGACGACCGCCGGCAGCGGACTGTTGGCGGGCCACCTGTTCGACCGGTACCGGGCTTTCAGCCCGGCACCGGCAGCCGCGTTCGCGCTCGACGTCGTGCGCAAGCCGACGGAGGACATCGCGACGGTCCTCGGGGGCGGGTGGGTCGCCTCGGGCCCGCCGGTGGCCTCCCGTCAGCCGTTGCCGGTGTGGCCGCAGGGTCTGCACACACTGGGCCGCGAGGGCGCGGGCGAGGTGCAGACCCCGCTGCAGGGGGATGCCGCCCGAGAACTGCGCGTGGGCGAGCGGGTCTGGTTCCGCCACGCCAAGAGCGGAGAGCTCGCCGAACGGGTCGAGCGCTATCACGTGACCAGCGGCGACCGCGTCGTCGGCGAGGCCGCGACGTATCGCGGCGAGGGGAAGAGCTTCCTGTGACCCGTCCCGGCGGCACCTGGCAGAACTGGGGACGCACCGAGAAGGTGCGTCCCCAGGCGGTGGAGTATCCGACGACGATCGAGGCGGTGCGCCGCTCGGTGCGCGCAGCGGCGGCGCGCGGGCGGGCGATCAAAGCGGTCGGTGCGGGCCACAGCTTCACCGGCATCGCCGTCGCCCCCGGCGTGCTGCTCGAGTTGAGCGAGCTGTCGGGGCTCGTCTCGGTCGACCGCGAGCGATCGCGGGTCAGGCTGCTGGCCGGCACCCGCCTGCACCGCATCCCGGCTCTGCTGGCCGCCTACGGCCTCGCGATGACGAACCTGGGCGACATCGACCGGCAGTCGATCTCGGGCGCGATCTCGACCGGCACGCACGGCACGGGCCTGCGTTTCGGCGGCATCGCGACGCAGGTCGTCGGCGCGACCCTCGTGACCGCCGACGGCGAACTGCTCACGGTGAGCGACGAGGAGAACGCCGAGCTGCTCCCCGCCGTCGCGCTCGGTCTCGGCGCCCTCGGCATCCTCGTCGACGTGACGATCCAGTGCGTCCCCGCATTCGTGCTGCGCGCCGTCGAGCATCCCGAGCCGCTCGATGACGTCATCGACGGCATGCTGGAGCGCGCCGGGCGTGACGATCACTTCGAGTTCTACTGGTTTGCGCACACCGAGGTCGCACTCACGAAGACGAACACGCGTCTGCCGGCCGATGCCGTCGCCGCACCGCTGTCCGCTGCCGCGAAGGTCATCGATGACGTCGTGATCGGAAACGGCGTGCATCAGCTCGTGTGCAGTGCGGGGCGCGCGGTGCCGGCACTCGTCCCGGGGATCAACCGTCTCTCGTCCAGAGTGTGGGGCGACCGGGAGTTCTCCGATGTCTCCAACCGCGTGTTCACGACCAACCGTGGCGTGCGCTTCCGGGAGATGGAGTACGCCGTGCCGCTCGAGCAGCTGCCGAGCGCCTTCCGCGGTGTGCAGAGCGTCATCGCCGAGAACCGGTGGCGCATCGAGTTCCCGATCGAGGTGCGCCAGGCCGCCGCCGACGACCTGTGGCTGTCGACGGCTTCGGGACGGGACAGCGGCTACATCGCGGTGCACCGTTACTGGCGCACCGATCCCACCGAGTACTTCGCCGCTGTCGAAGAGGTCATGCTCGCCCATGGCGGTCGCCCGCACTGGGGAAAGATGCACACGCTGGATGCCGCCGCCCTGCGCGGGCGCTATCCGCACTTCAACGACTTCACGGCGCTGCGTGACCGCCTGGATCCGAGCCGGGCGTTTCGCAATCCGTACCTGGACCGCGTGCTGGGGGAGTAACGCGAGTGGGGAAGCGCTGAGAGTCCCCGTCGACACCGTGAGCGATGCGGGGGTGCGCGGATAGGATGAGTGCAGTCGAGAGGACCCAGATGGACGTGACATGGTTGATCCCCGTTGTGATCGTCGTCGCACTCGTGGTGATCGTCGGGATCTACCTGTGGGCGACATACAACTCTCTCGTCGCCCTGAACGTGCGCGTCGATGAGGCCTGGAGCGACATCACGGTGCAGCTCAAGCGCCGCGCCGACCTGCTGCCGAACCTGATCGAGACCGTCAAGGGCTACGCGGCGCATGAGAAAGCGGTCTTCGAGAACGTCACGCGTGCGCGCGCCGAGACCCTGAGCGCGTCCTCGCCCGGTGAGGCCGGGGTCGCCGAGGGGCACATGCAACAGGCGCTGAAGAGCCTGTTCGCCGTCGCCGAGGCCTATCCGCAGCTGCAGGCGAGCCAGAACTTCCTGCAGTTGCAGCAGTCGATCGTCGACACCGAGGACAAGGTCCAGGCCTCCCGCCGCTTCTACAACGGCGGCGTGCGCGAGTTGAACACGAAGATCAAGGTCTTCCCGAACAACCTGTTCGCTCGCAACCTCGGCTTCCACGAGCGCGAGTTCTTCGAAGTGGTCGACGGTGCGGCGATCGCGGAGCCGCCCAGAATCCAATTCTGAGCGCGTGCTTCTGACTCATTCCGGGCTGTGCATGAGTCGCGCCTAGACTGGCGGGATGAGCGGTTCCGACGACAAGCACCGAGGCGGTCTGCTCGACTCGATCCGCGGCAAGTCTGTGTCGACCGAAGCCGACTTCCCGGTCCCGCGGGGCTTGCGGGTCGCCACCGCCTATTCCTGGCGGTTCGTCGTCATCGCGGCTGCCGTCGGCATCGTGATCTGGCTCGTGATCGAGCTCAAACTCCTCGTCATACCGCTGCTGGTCGCCATCCTGGTGACGGCGTTGTTGTGGCCCGCGTTCACCTGGATGCTGCGTCATCGCGTCCCACGCTGGCTTGCGATCGTCGTCAGTGTGCTCGGGGCAGCCGCGATCGTGAGCGGACTCATGTGGCTTGCGGTCTGGCAGATCACACAGCAGTGGGCGGGCGTCCGCACGCGCACGATGGAGTCACTGAATCAGCTCCGCGCGTACCTGATCGACGGGCCGCTGCAACTGACCGCGACGCAGATCGATGACCTGTTGAGTCAGCTGGGATCGTTCGTGCAGCAGCAAGCGGAACTGTTCTGGTCGGGTGCGCTGCTCATCGGCTCCACCGTGGGGCATGTCGCCACCGGTGCCCTGTTGACGCTGTTCATCCTGCTGTGCACGCTCGCCGACGGTGGCGGCATCTGGCGATGGGTCGTGCGCCTCTTCCCACGCGCAGCCCGCGTCGATGTCGACGGTGCCGGACGCGCCGGCTGGAAGACGGTCGTGGCCTATGCGCGCACGCAGCTGCTCGTCGCCACGATCGACGCGACCGGCATCGCGCTGGGGGCCTTCCTGCTGCAGGTGCCGCTGGCGATACCCATCGGCGTGCTCGTCTTCCTCGGCGCGTTCATCCCGTTTGTCGGCGCCGTCGTCACCGGCGCTCTCGCGATCTTTCTCGCACTCGTCTACAACGGCCCGTGGATCGCTCTGTGGATGCTCGTCGTCGTGCTCGCCGTGCAACAGATCGAGGGGCACATTCTGCAGCCGCTGCTGATGGGCTCGGCCGTCAAGGTGCATCCCCTCGCTGTCGTGCTCGTTGTGGCTGGCGGCGCGATGATCGCGGGCATCGCCGGGGCACTCTTCGCCGTTCCGCTGGCGGCATTCATCAACGTCGTCGCCGTGTATCTCGGCGGCAGACGCGACGGCGAGGCCGGTTCACCCACCGACGTCGACCTCATCTGGAGTACCGTGCCGCGCAGCAGGAGGAGTCCCGCGTGAACATCCCCACACTGGCGGAGGTCGAAGAGGCCGCCGCAGCGCTTCATGGCGTCGTCGTCACGACCCCGTTCGAAGCCTCCGAATATCTCAGCGACGAGTTGGGCGCTCCGGTGTTCCTCAAGCTGGAGAACCTGCAGCGCACCGGCTCGTTCAAGATCCGCGGTGCCACCTATCGCCTTTCGAAGCTGACCGCCGAGGAGCGCTCGCGCGGGGTCGTGGCTGCCTCCGCCGGCAACCACGCACAGGGCGTCGCGTTGGCTGCGCAGAAGCTGGGCATCTCCGCCACGATCTTCATGCCTCTCGGGGTACCGGTGCCCAAGCTTCTCGCGACGCGCGGCTACGGCGCCGAGGTCGTGCTGGAGGGAGCGACGGTGGAGACCCCGTTGCGCCTGGCCGCCGAGTTCGCCGAGCGCACGGGCGCGGTACTCATCCACCCCTACGATCACCGCGACGTCATCCTCGGCCAGGGGACACTCGGCCTTGAGATCGCTGACGCGCTGCCGGATGTGGACACGGTCGTCGTCGGCATCGGCGGGGGAGGCCTCATCGCGGGTGTCTCCGCCGCCGTCAAGGCGCGCGCGGCCGCCGCGGGGCGTACCGTGCGGGTCATCGGGGTACAGGCCGAGAACTCGGCCGCCTACCCCGCTTCCCTGGCCGCTGGAGAGCCCTTGACGGTGCGTACCACCCCGACGATCGCCGATGGCATCGCCGTCGCACGCCCCGGAGATCTCCCGTTCGAGGTGATCCGCGATCTCGTCGACGAAGTCGTCACCGTCAGCGACGACGACATCGCTCGGGCGTTGCTGGTGCTGCTGGAGCGCGCAAAGCAGGTCGTCGAACCGGCCGGCGCCGTGGGGGTCGCCGCGATCCTGGCCGGAAAAGTCACGGCGGCGGGACCGACCGCCGTCATCCTTTCCGGCGGCAACATCGACCCCCTGTTGCTGCAGCGCGTCGTCTCGCACGGGCTGGCGGCATCCGGACGCTACATGACGCTGCAGATCCCTCTGCCGGATAGACCGGGTCAGCTGGCGCGGGTGTCGGAACTGCTGGCGATCGCCGGAGCGAACGTCATCGAAGTGCTGCACACGCGACATGGCCAGGGCCTGCAGATCAGCGAAGTGATTCTGCAGTTGAGCGTCGAGACGCGCGGCGCGGAGCACCGGGCCGACGTCATCGCCGTGCTGGAGGATGCCGGATTCCAGCCCCGCGTCGCGCAGGACTGACTCGGCTCACTGCCCGGTGTAGGTGGCGACCTTCACGATCTCGACGGTGATCTCACGCCCGTTGGGGGCCGTGTAGGACGTCTTCTCGCCCTCGGACAACCCTAGAATCGCCGTTCCCAGCGGGGATGCCTCGCTGTAGACATCCAGCTCGGAACCGGCGGCGATCTCGCGGCTGCCCAGGAGGAACACCTCTTCACCGCCGGCGATGATCGCCGTGATGACCGTGCCGCCGCGCACCGTGCCGTCGGCCTCGGGGGCCTCGCCGACGACGGCATCCTTCAGCAACTGCTGCAGGCTGCGGATGCGGGCTTCCTGCTTGCCCTGCTCGTCCTTCGCGGCGTGGTATCCGCCGTTCTCCTTGAGGTCGCCCTCTTCGCGCGCCGCCTCGATGCGCTTGGCGATCTCTTCGCGCCCTGTTGTCGACAGATGCTCCAGCTCCGCCGCGAGCCGGTCGTAAGCGTCCTGAGTGAGGAAGGGCTGCGGGTTGTCGGCCACGTCATCTCCTGGTCTGAATCTCACCCGAGCGGGGGTGTAAGCCAAACGCCCCGGCAGCTGCCAGGGCGCGTGTGTCCCGACAGCCTACGGGATCCAGCAGGATGCCACCAAACCCGTCGTCGCCGCGGCGGTCGTGGGCACCGTCTCGGTGAAACGGCGGGTGTGGGCTGGATCGGCGGGGTATTCGCGAACGAGCCAGCCGACGATGCCGTGCTCCGCGTCCTGTGCCTCGATGACGCAGGTCACCGCAGAGCCGGGTTGAGTGACCGTCTGAAAGTCGACCGTGATGCTGTGTGCATCGTTGACGGTGAATCCCGTCGTGTCGGCGTCGACGGCGTGCAGCGACTGGACGAGGGTCGCCCAGATCAGGTACCCGAGCACGGCGAGGACGACGGCGGCGAGGACGCACCATCCGACGAGACGGCGACGACCGCCACGGGAGCGCCCGTACCGGTCGTCGAGCTCGGCCTGGGCGCGCGTCACCGACATCTGTCATCCGTTCTAGGCTGGAGTTCCAGGCTAGGCGCTTCGCGCGGAATCCGAGGAATGATGCACGTACTGTCGTTCGCGCTCGCGCGCATGGCCGCCGCTACTCCGTCGCCGACCATGACCGTCAACGCGGAAGACGTCACCCCCGGCGTCGCCGGTTTCGTCGGCATCGCGGTGGTGGCGATCGCTGCGGTGCTTCTCGTGATGGACATGCTGCGTCGCATCCGCCGGGCCGGCTATCGCGCCGAGATCTCCGAAGAGCTCGACCTACAGCAGCGTGACGCCGCAGAGCAGGGTTGACTCAGCCGCGGGAGCCGAGCGACCCGGTCAGGGGATCCAGCGCGATCAACAGGCACGCCGTCCAGTGGCACAGGAACGCCAGCACCGTGCACACGTGGAAGATCTCGTGGAAGCCGAAGTGGTCGGGCCACGGGTTCGGTCTCTTCAGGGCGTAGAAGACGGCGCCGACGGTGTAGAGCAGGCCGCCGACGCACACGAGCACCATCATCGCGATGTTCGCCCGGAGCAGGTCGCCGAGGTACATGACCGCCGCCCACCCCAGAAGCAGATAGAGCGCGACGTACAACCAGCGTGGCGCATTGATCCAGAACACGCGGAACAGGATTCCCGCCAGCGCGCCTGACCACACCAGCACGAGCAGCAGCGCACCCTTACGCGGTGCCAGCGCCAGCACCGCGATCGGTGTGTAGGTTCCGGCGATCAGCAGCAGGATGTTGGCGTGGTCGATGCGTTTGAGGACGGCTTTGGTCTTCGGACCCCAGGTGAAGCGGTGATACAGCGCCGAGTTGCCGAACAACAGCAACGAGGTCGCCGTGAACACAGTCGCCGCCGTGGTTGCCGCCGCCCCCCGCGACATCATGATCAGCACGATGCCGGCGGCGATCGCGACGGGGAAGGTGCCGGCGTGGATCCATCCGCGCCACGACGGCTTGAGCTCCAGGTCAGCGCGCACGGCACCCGCCTCCAGCAGCGGCAGTTGCGGCATCTCGGGGCCGTCGTCGGCGTGATCTCGGGTCACGCTCTGAGCCTACGTCGCGCCGCATGCCGTGACGAGAACACGCGCGCTGCGGCTCGTTTTCGCCCTCCCCCGCGGAGATCGAAGACGAGAGCGGTAGCGTAGGGGAGTGACATCGACCGGCCCGGGTGAGGGGCGAGGGTTCCTCTATCGCCTGTACAGCTCGCGGCTGCGCAGATCTCTCGCGCCCGAAACCGTGCCGCACCACGTCGCGATGATGATCGACGGCAACCGCCGCTGGGCGCGGCTGGCGGGCTACCCGACCGTCGCCGACGGTCACCGCGCGGGTGCCGCGAAGATGCACGAGTTCCTGCGGTGGTGCGACGACCTCGGCATCCGGGTCGTATCGCTCTACCTGCTGTCGACGGACAACCTGAGAAAGCGCGATTCTGCGGAGCTGGCCGACCTCATCCAGATCATCGCCGAACTGGCCGACGAACTGTCCCACGAGCCCGGATGGCGCGTGCAGCACGTCGGCCGTTCCGAGATTCTGCCGCCCGATCTCGCTCGCGTGCTGCGTACCGCCCAGGACCGCACGGCGGGAAACACGGGGCTGCACGTCAATCTCGCGGTCGGCTACGGCGGACGCGGCGAGATCGTCGACGCGGTGCGCAGCATCATCGCGCAGCATCGCGACGGCGGCGGCTCTCTGGAGGACCTGGCGGCGAGCCTGACTCCCGAGCAGATCGGCGAGCACCTGTATACAGGTGGCCAGCCCGACCCCGATCTCGTGATCCGGACCTCGGGCGAACAGCGGTTGAGCGACTTCCTGCTCTGGCAATCGGCTCACTCCGAGTTCTACTTCGTCGAGGCGCTCGGCCCCGATCTGCGCGAAGTCGACTTCCTGCGCGCGATCCGCGACTTCGCGACGCGCGACCGCCGGTACGGCGGGTGAGTCGGGGAGAACCGCACGACGGCGTGCCACAATGGCAGGCGTGAGCGGACTGGAGTCGTTGATCGCTTCGTTCGACGCCGCGACCGGGTATTTCGACTGGGCGGCGTTCGGACCGCTCTCACCCGCCGTCCGCGCCGACATGCTCGCCGACGCCGAGCTGCTGGGGGCTGGCCGTGTCTCCGGGTTCGAGCTGGTGGACGCGCGCGTCGACGCGGCACGGGAGCTGTTGGCCGGCGTGCTGGACTGCGCGATCGACGAGGTGGTGCTGCAGCCGTCGACCACGCACGGTCTCACTCATGCGATGCAGGGGCTGAGCGGGACGGTCATCGTTCCCGCGGGCGACGAAAGGTCACTGCGGGTGACGGCGTATCGCGCACAGCAGTCCCGCGGTGCGCTGACGGTGCGCGAGATCGACCCGCCGGAGGGCGTGGCGATGATTGATGCCGTCGCCCGAGCGCTCACCGACGAGGTGACCGCCGTCGCTCTCAGCCTCGTCGACGCCCGCACCGGCGCGCTGACGGATCTCGCGGCGCTGCGCGAGCTCGTCGGCGACCGCCTCTTGATCGTCCACGCCGTGCAGGCCTTCGGTGCCGTCGACGTGGATTGGTCTGCCGCCGACGTTGTCTGCGGCAGTGGGCACGCGTGGCTGCGTGCCGGCCGAGGCACCGGATTCGCCCGATTCTCGGCGGCGGCGCGGGAGCGCATCGATCCGGTGCTGTCCGGCCCGTCCGCACTGTGGGCGGAGCCGGCGACGCTCGGTGCGACGGAGCACGCCGGGCCCGGCGGCGGCGTGGCGCCGCCGATGCCGACCGCCGCCGCCTACTCGAT
>JASGEE010000180.1:0-4775 GCA_047606715.1 Microbacterium sp. | reverse complement strand
CTCGCGCGGCGATCGCCGCACCGCCGGCGCGCACCGCGTCGCCGGGCGACGCTTCGCGGGCGACAGCCCCGCCGATCGCGGCCGCACGGGCCGTATCGTCGAGCGCGACGGTGGCCCCGGCATCCACCCGATCGACGACGGCCGTCGAGAACTGCAGCACGTCGACGACGATCACGATGTCCGCCGGCGCGAGCCGCTCGAGCCCCGCGCCGCCCCATTCGAAGCGCACCTGATAGAGCGACTGGTCGAACGGCGGGCTCACCCCTCCAGGCTACGGCCGACCACCCGCGCCGGAGGCACCTCGGAATTCTGTGCCAAACGCAGGCTCAACCGCGCTCGCACCCTCCGAAACGACCTCCATCGTGCGATTCGCCCTGCTTTTGGCACACCCGCGGCCAGGCCGGGCCCACGGGTGCAGACTGGCGTGCATGCGGATCATGCTCAAGCTCGTGCTCGACTGCGATGCCGACGCGGCGTGGCGGGCATTGCACTCACCCCGTGCCGTCGCCGAGCTGTACGGCCCGTTCGTCGACCTCGACCCGCTCGCGGCGGGTGGCCTGCCGCACCGCCTCGAACCCGGCCTCGACCTGCCCGTGCTTGTGCGCGTCGGCGGCGCCGTCACGCTGGGCAGCCAGCTGATCCACGTCAGCGAGCGGACGACCGCCGACGCGCACGGGCCGGTGCGGATCCTCCGCGACAGCGGCATCCCGCTGACCGGGCCCCTGGCACCCCTCGAGGTGTGGGACCACCAGATGGCCGTCTCATCGGCACCCGGCGACCCCGAAAGGACGCTCTGGCGCGACCGACTGGTGATCGGTGGACCGACCGCGGCGGCACTGTGGCCCGTGCTGTGGAGCGTGTGGCAGTGGCGCGGCGCCCGCCTGCGCGCGCTCGCCCCGACCTGGGCTTACGACCCCGAAGCGGCCGGCCCCGCCGACGATGTCGTGCCGGAAGCAGGGTAAACCGGCCCCTCGGGGCATGTTCGGCGGCTTCGGCGTCGATCGAGCCTGCTTCCGGCACGTGCGGAGGCGCCCGCCCCGCCGCACCCCTGTGCCAGCGCCGCGCCGTAGCGCCGGCCGCAGGGTCAGGGCGCGATGACGCCGTCGTAGACAGCCGTGAACCGCGACATGAGATCCGTGTAGTACGGCCGCTCGTCGGGCTCCGGCACCGTGAGAGCGGTGGCGGGGATGATGGCGGGATGCCGCCCGGGGCACAGCACCGACAGCGCCAGGAGCGCGGCGCCGCGCATCGTCACCCGCTTGACGTCGACCACCTGCACGGGGAAGCCGATGGCCTGTGCGACGATCCGCATGAGGCCCGGATGTTCGCCCGTCACGCCGCCGGAGGCCACCACCCGCTGCAACTGCGGGTTGGCGATCGCCAACTGCTCGAAGACGCGCGCGTACGAGATCGCCACGCCCTCCGCCGCTCCCCGCCACAGCTCTCGCGCCGTCGACGACGACGAGACGCCGGTGAAGACGGCACGCGCGTTGCCCGCCCATCCGGTCGCTCGCTCGCCGGTGAAGAACGGCAGGACGAGCGGGGTCGCCTCCTCCGGCGGTGCCGTCAACGCCTTGTGGATCTCGTCGGGCGCGAGCGGGGCGAGCGTGGACTGCAGCCAGGTCATCACGCGACCGACGTCATTGAGCGCGCCGCCGACGATCGACCGGTCGTGCGAGACCGCATAGGCCCACAGACCCGACGGGAGGACCTCGGGGGTACCGGGGACGATGACGCGGATGGCGCCCGAGGTCGCCGCCGACAGCGCCGCCGTGGACGGGAGATCGGCTCCGACGCCGAGATTGGATGCGAAGCCGTCGGGGATGGCGGGGAACCACGCCGCGCCGGCCAGCGCCGGCCAGCGCCGGGCCACCTCCGGTGCGACATCGGTGATCGGCCGGTCGGGATCGACGACCGGGGCGAACTGGTCCCTCGTGGCGCCGGCGGCCGACAGCAGCTCCTCGTCGAGCTCGATCGTGCGGCGGTCGAGGATGCCGGCCCACGCCATCGTCGAGGTCGCCGCGCCCTCGATCCCGGCCAGCCGGGCGTACACGTACTCCCCGAGCGAGACGTATTTCGCGGTCTTCTCGACGACATCGGGCGCCACCTCGCGCAGCCAGCGCAGGCGCGGGGGGTGATAGCTCGTGTGCAGTCGGGCGCCCACACGCTGATGCACCGCCTGCTCATCGAGCTCGGCGCGCAGCGCCGCGAGGTGAACCGCCGATCGCGAATCGGCGTAGGTGAAACAGGGGGTCAGAGCGCGCCCCTCAGCGTCCACGCACACCAACGACGAGGCGAACGTGTCCATCACGACACCCGCGACAGACCCCGCATCCAGGTCGGCGACGACACCGCCGATGACGGCGGCGACCTCGGCGGCGACCTGATCGGCATCGATCTCGGCGGTGCCGTCCGCCGCCTCGGTGAACGTGTGATCGGCCTTGACCGTGCGCCCCTTGACGGGCCTGCCGTACCCGTCGTAGAGGCAACAGCGCGTCGACCCGGAGCCGATGTCGATCGCGATGACGAAGGGCGAGGTCGCCCGAGCGAACGAGACGGAACGAGCCTCGGGCACGATGCTCTGACTGCTCGTGTCCACCCGTTCGATGTTGACCATGTCATCTCCCTCGATGATTCGAGCCTGCCGACATCCACGTCGGCTCTGGGTCGAGGCTAACGCAGGACGAGGCAGCGTGCGCAGACGGTGTCCACGAATGACTCGTGCGCGTCGGGCCCCGACCAGTAGTGTGGGCGGGACCAGCGGGTCGCACCGTCGCGATCCGCACCGCATGGTCTCAGTAAAGGAGCTCCCCCATGCCTCGAATTCGTCCGGTCGCTCTGTCCGAGGCGGTGCGCCGATGAGTCTCGTCGCCCCCCTCATCCCCGCCGCGACTCGGATCCTTCCCCTGGCTGATACCACCGAGATCGTTCCCGCGGCGGGCACCGCGCAGCTCATCATCGCGGCCATCGTCTCGATCCTCCTGATCATCGTCCTGATCATCTGGGCCAAGATGCATCCGTTCTTCGCGCTCATGCTGGGCTCGGCCGTCATGGCCGTCGCCGCCAACATGGGCTTCGAGAACTCGTTCACGGCGTTCTCGTCGGGCCTGGGCACGACAGTCGGCGGCGTCGGCGTGCTGATCGTGCTCGGGGCGGTCATCGGCCGCTTCCTCACCGAGTCCGGCGGTGCCGACGAGATCGTCGACACGATCCTGGCGAAGACGCCGGCGAAGCGGCTGCCCTGGGCGATGGCGTTCGCGGCATTCATCATCGGCATCCCGCTGTTCTTCGAGGTCGGCGTGGTGCTGCTGATCCCGATCGTCATGCTCGTCGCCAAGCGCGCGAAGCTGCCCGTGATCCTCGTCGGCATCCCGGCGCTGGCGGGTCTTTCGGCGCTGCACGGACTGGTGCCGCCCCACCCGGGGCCGCTCATCGCGATCGACGCGCTGGGGGCGAACCTCGGCCTCACGCTCGCCCTGGGCCTGCTCGTGGCCATCCCGACGGTGATCGTCGCCGGTCCGGTGCTGGCCCGGCACATGGCGCAGTGGGTGCCGATCGAGGCCCCCGAGAAGCTGCTCGGCCCGGCCGAGCGCACCCACACCGGTCGCCGCCCGTCATTCGGCGCCGCTCTGTCGGTGGTGCTGATGCCCGTCGTGCTCATGCTGATCATGACCACCGTGCAGGCGGTGGGCTTGGGCGAGAACCCCGTCGGTCAGGTGCTCGTGTTCCTCGGCACGCCGCTGCAGGCGCTGCTGATCACCTCGCTGTACTCGATGTGGGTGTTGGGCCTCGGTCTCGGACGCACGGCGAACGAGGTCGCCCAGGAGACCGGCGCAGCGTTCGCACCGATCGCCTCGATCCTGCTCATCGTCGGTGCCGGAGGCGGTTTCAAGCAGACCCTCGTCAACTCCGGAGTGGGTGAGGTGATCGGCAGCGGTATCGCCGGTTCGGGCATGCCGCTGCTGCTGGCGGGATGGCTCGTCGCCGTCGCCATCCGCCTCGCGACCGGCTCGGCGACCGTCGCCACGATCACCGCCGCGGGGATCATGGCGCCGCTGGTCGGCGACCTGTCGCAGGCGCACGTCGCCCTCATGGTGCTCGCGATCGGCGCCGGGTCGGTGTTCCTGTCGCACGTCAACGACGCCGGCTTCTGGCTCGTGAAGGAATACTTCGGCATGACGGTCACCCAGACGTTCAAGACTTGGTCGCTCATGGAGTGCGCGGTCTCGGTCGTGGGGCTGGTCGGCGTCCTGTTGCTGGGCCTGGTCGTCTGACGCCCGGCCGGGCGGCGGCGTCGCGTCATCAGCTCGACGCGACGACGCCGCTCAGGCCGGCACCACGGTGCGGTGCTCGTAGAAGGTCTGCAGCACGATCGTGGTGCGCGTGCGCACCGACGCCGCGACGCGGATCTCACGGATCAGCGCCTCCAGCGCGCGCGGGGTCGCCACGCGCACGAACAGCATGTACGCGGCGTCACCGGCGATCGAATGACACGCCTCGATCTCCTCGAGATGCGCCAGCAGCTCCGGTGCGTCATCGGGCTGTGCGGGGTCGAGCGGTGTGATCTCGATGAACGCCGCGAGCGGTCTGCCGACCGCTTCGGGGTCGAACATCGCGCGGTAACCGGTGATCGCGCCGTCGGCCTCGAGACGCTTGAGCCGCGCCTGCACGGCCGAGACCGACAGCCCGACCTCGGCGGACAGCTGCGAGAGCGTCGCGCGGCCGTCGCGGGACAGGGTGCGGAGGATGCCGGCATCCACGTCAGAAAGTGCCAT
>JASGEE010000179.1:0-5794 GCA_047606715.1 Microbacterium sp. | reverse complement strand
GCGCGGCGGGGGCGCGGCGGGGGCGCGGCGGGGGCGCGCGGCGTCCGTAGACTCTCCGGTATGACCGTCGCCTCCACACCCGAGCTCGAAGCCGACCGCCAGCACCTCATCGGCCTGATCCGGGCCGAGGCGGTCTTCCACGGCGACTTCACGCTGTCCAGCGGCAAGAAGGCCACCTACTACGTCGACATGCGCAAACTGACCCTCGACCACCGGGCCGCCCCCGCGATCGGGCGGCTCGTCCTCGACCTCGTCCGGGATCTCGACGTCGACGCGGTCGGCGGTCTCACTCTCGGCGCCGACCCGATCGCCAACGCCGTCCTGCACGAGTCGGTGCGTGCCGGCGTGCCGGTGGATGCCTTCGTCGTGCGCAAGGAGCCGAAGGATCACGGCCGCGGCCGCCAGATCGAGGGTGCCGAGGTCGCCGGCAAGCGGGTCGTGATCGTGGAGGACACCTCCACGACGGGAGGCTCGCCGCTGAGGGCCGCCGAGGTCGTCCGGGCCGCCGGCGCCGATGTGGTGGCCGTCGTCACCGTGGTCGACCGCAAGACCGGGGCTCAGGCGGTGGTCGAGACCGCCGGGTTCGTCTGGAGGTCGGTCATCGATCTCGACGACCTCGGTCTGAAGCCGCAGTAGTACCGTGCCGCGTCTCGCCGTCGCACCCGAATCACGTTCGCGTCCGCCCTCCGTGCCCGCATACGTGCGCGAGGGCGCGGGCGGTGCCGCGCAGCGAGGGCTTGCGATGAGGAAGACGTCGCTCGGGCTGCCCAGCGACGTCTCGACGCTGCTGATGGTGCACATCATCTACGGGTTGCCGATCTGCACCCTGATCTTCCGCAACTATTACGTCGGCATCCCGCCGGAGCTCATGGAGGCGGCGCGCGTCGACGGCGCCGGAATGCTGACCACCTACGCGCGCATCGTGCTGCCGCTGTCGCTGCCCGGGTTCGTCGTGACGATCATCTGGCAGTTCACCTCGGCGTGGAACGACTTCCCGTTCGCGATGTTCCTCACCAACGTTCAGGGCGGTCCGGTCTCATTCGCGCTGGTGAACCTGTCGCAGGGCGCGCAACTGGCCAACTACGGCGCGGCGATGGCGGGCGCTCTCATAGCATCGCTTCCTGCGCTGGTCGTCTACATCCTGTTGGGCAAGTGCTTCGTCGGTGGGCTCATGAGCGGATCCGTGAGATCGTGACAGGCCTCGTCGTCGCGGTCGACCTGGGCGGCACGAAGGTCGAGGTCGCCCTCGTCGACGAGGAGGGGCGCGTCGTGCCCGGCTCGCGCTTCCGGCGGCCGACGGGTGCGCGGCTGACCGCGGAGACGTTGTGCGGAGCGCTCGCTGAGCTCGTCCGCAGCGCGGCTCTGCAGGCTCCGTCAGCCGTCGTCGGGATCGGCGTCGGCAGCGCCGGCCCCATCGACTTCCGCGCGGGGGAGATCGCCCCGGTCAATCTTCCCGGGGTGCACGGCATGCCGTTGCGGGATGCCGTCATCGCCGCCGCCCGCGACGCGGGTTTGGGCGAGTTGCCCGTGCTTCTCGGCCATGACGGCGGATGCCTCGCGCTCGCCGAGTCGTGGCTCGGCGCGACCGCCGCCGCCCGCGCTTCGCTCTCGATGGTCGTCTCGACGGGCATCGGCGGCGGGTACGTCGTCGACGGACACCTCGTCGCCGGGGCGTCGGGCAACGCGGGACACATCGGTCAGATGCGCCTCGGCGGTGTCGACGCCGGCATCCCGCCGACCCTCGAGGAGATCGCGTCCGGCCCCGGCAGCGTCGCGTGGGCGCGCTCGCAGGGCTGGCGAGGGTCGACGGGCGTCGAGCTGGGTGCCGCGGCGGCGGGGGATGCCGTCGCCCGCGCGGCCGTGGAGCGCTCGGCTCGCGCCGTGGGCGCGGCCCTGGCATCGGCGGCCGCCGTGCTCGACGTCGAGGTCGTCGCCATCGGGGGCGGGTTCTCGCGCGTGACCCCCGACTACGTCGGGCTGGTGGGTGCGGCTCTGCACGCCCACGCGGCGCTCGACTTCGTGCGAGACGTGCGCGTCGTGCCGGCCGCCCTCGGCGGCGACGGTCCGCTCGTCGGCGCCGCCGCGCTCGTCTGGCGCGGCTGAGCCGGCGGCATCCGCCTGCTCGCGCTGTTTCGGCGAGACGGCATCCGCGCGCCGAGACAGCGGTTGCCGTTCGCGGTCTCGGTGCACCGATGCGGTTTCGCGGGCCATGGGGCGGAGATCGGCGTCCACACCCCGACCGCGATGAGCGTCTCGCCCGTGCGGTCGGCTTCGGCCGCGGCGAACCGCAGCGCGTTCTCTGAGGTCGCCGACCCGTCGAGTCCGACGACGACTCCGCTCCCGCCGCTCGTGTCGACGTCGGGCACGACCACGACGGGGCAGTGCGCTCCCGCCGCGATGCGCGTGCCGTGCACGCCGCGTATCGGTCCGCCTCCCGGTCCCCGGCAGTCGCTGCCGATGACCAGCAGTGCGGCGCGGCGGGAGGCGTCGATGAGTGTCGTGGTGGGGTCTCCCGCCTCGACGCGGATCGCGACGTCGATGCCCGGAGTGCTCGCCCGGATGCGTTCGGCGTGACCGCGCAGCAGGTTCTGCGCGGCATCCATCGCATCCTCGACGACGGTGTCCTCGCCGACCATGCCGATGGCGCCGCCGACGACGGCGAGCAGTTCGAGCCTCTGCCGGCGCGCGGCCGCCCGGGACGCCGCCCACGCGATGGCGCGCGCCGCGACCGGTGCTGAGGTCACGCCGACGACGATCGTGTCGTTCACGGGTTCCATCCCGCCGCCCGGAGCATCCTGACCCTCCCAGGCTATGCGCGGGCAGCGCGTCGCGCCCTCCTGCCGGCCGTGAGTATTCGGCCGTTCGGTGGCGGCATCCCTCGCGCGGAGATCCACACAAAAGCGGACGGATTCGGCAGCGAAGATCCGCTTATGTGCAGATCTCCGCTTATGTAGGCGCGCCGGTCAGCGGAACATCGGCAGTTGGGATGCCAGCGCCAGCATGAGGCCCAGCAGGGTCAGCAGCACCAGCGCCCGCCCGTTCGGCAGCGGCGTGCCCTGCGGGGCGTCGCGCCGTCCGCGCAGGAACAGCACGAGCGTGACCAGCAGCACCACAAGCCCCGTCGCGGCGAGGACGACGGCCATCAGCGGTCGCCCCGGTCGCGGATGAAGCGGACGACGAACGCGATGAGCGTGCCCACCAGCACGACCCCGGTCGAGGCGAACAGCAGCGCCTGCTCGGTCGCGTTCACAGCAGCTCCGGGTCTTCCGTCTCTTGCGGCTCCGCATCGAGCAGATCGGCCACCGAGTCGAGGATCTCGTCGGGGCGGAACGGATAGCGCTCGATCTCGGCATCGTCGGAGATGCCGGTGCGCACGAGGATCGTGTGCAGCCCCGCCTCGATGCCCGCGACGACATCGGTGTCCATGCGGTCGCCGATCATGCCGGTGTTCTCCGAGTGCGCGCCGATGCGATTCATCGCCGAGCGGAACATCATCGGGTTGGGCTTGCCGACCACGTA
Source organism: Microbacterium sp. (assembly GCA_047606715.1). GTDB lineage: Bacteria > Actinomycetota > Actinomycetes > Actinomycetales > Microbacteriaceae > Microbacterium. The sequence goes on along the minus strand of JASGEE010000179.1, from coordinate 2,275 downwards.
CGGCGCCTTGCCGGTGGCGTGCGTGATGAGCGCCGCGAAAGACCCCGTCGCCGGGACCACGCCGGCGGGGGTGGGGCCGGTGGCATCCGGATTGGTGATGATGAACCGCGCGCCCGCGCCGATGAACCGGATCGCCTGGGTGATCCGGTCGAACGAATAGCTGCGGGTCTCGCCGACCACGACATAGTCGGGCCGCGTCTCGGTCATGACGTAGCCCGCCTCGTGCAGGGCGGTCGTCAGCCCCGCCTCGCCGATGACGAACGCGGTGCCGCCGGGCTTCTGCGAACGCAGGAACTCGGCCGTCGCGAGCGCCGACGTCCAGATGCGCTCCTCCGGCACGCGCAGACCCGCCACCCGCAACCGGGCACTGAGATCACGCGGGGTGTAGAGGGGGTTGTTCGTCAGGACGAGGAAGGGGATGCCGGCATCCTGCCACTGCTCCAGCAGCGCGGCGGCTCCCGGAACGGGCTTGCTCTCGTGGACGAGGACCCCGTCCATGTCGGTCAGCCAGCACTCGACGTCGGCGCGTGTCCGCATAGGCACAGCCTAGCGCCGCACGCCGACCGGAGCGCCGTCGCTGTCGCCGTCGCTGTCGCGTGAGACGGCATCGGTGCACCGAGACCGCGGTTGCCACGCGCAGTTTCGGTGCACCGATGCGGTCTCGTGGGGGAGGGCGTTGCGGTCTCGCAAGCGGATGCCGGGGCCGGGTGACGTCGCGGCGGGTGGCGAAAACCCCTAGTCTCAAGCCGTGGCACGCGATGACTGGGATCCGAAGCGGCCGCCCGACCTGTCCGGTCGACGGTACCTCGTGACGGGATCCACGGCCGGGCTCGGCTTCTTCTCGGCGCTGCAGTTGGCCGGCGCCGGCGCCCACGTCATCATGACCGGGCGCAGCCCGAATCGGCTGGCCGCGTCCCGGGCGGCGGTGCTGCGGCAGGTGCCGGATGCCGATGTCACGACACTCCTGCTCGACACGAGCAACCTCGGTTCGGTGCGCGCGGCGGCGGCGACCGTGCGCGGCAGGGCGGGCCTGCACGGGCTGCTGCTGAACGCCGGCGTCGTGCATCCGCCGCGCGAGCGCGAGACGCGCGACGGTCACGAGGTCGTCTTCGCGACGAACGCCCTCGGCCACTACGCCCTGGCCGGAGAGCTGCTGCTGCCGCTGGCGGCGGGCCGCGGGCGCATGGTGTGGATCGGGTCGGTGTCGACGTCGCTGTGGCCGTTCGATCCGCTCGATCCCGAGCTGGAGAACGCCTACACGCCGTGGCGGGCGTACGTGCAGTCGAAGGTCGCGACGGCCGCGCTCGGCTTCGAAGCCGACCGCCGGCTGCGGGCCTCGAATGTGCCGATCGCGAGCCTGGTGGCGCATCCGGGCTACTCGATCGGGGGGCGCACGCGCGGCATCGCCGGCGTCAACGAGCCATCGAGGGCGAAGCGCTTCACCGACAGTCTGCAGACTCCGATCGCCCAGTCGAAGGAACGCGGCGCGTGGCCGCTCGTGCGGGCTCTCGTCGACCCGGATGTCGAGGGCGGGCAGTTCTGGGGCCCGTCTCGGGTGCTGCACGGACCGCCCCGGCTTGCGACGGCGAGCCGGGTGAGTCGGGACGAGGCGATCGCGGCGCGCATATGGGACTACTGCGAGCACGCGACCGGCATCGTGTGGCCCTACCTGCGGGCCAGTCGCAGGGGGCGTCGCCGATGAAGGGGATGAGCATGAGCCCGGGGGAGATCGATGCGGAGCCCCCGGCGGCGTCGCGCCGGCAGCGGTTGCGCGTCGCGCTGACGGATGCCGAGGCTTCCGCGGTTGGATGAACGACGCCAACGACGGCATCATCGCGACGGCGAGCCTGCTGCAGGGCTTCGCAGGAGCCGGCGCGGGCGACCGGCTGCTGCTGCTCGCCGCGACCGCCGCGACGATCGCGGGCGGGCTCTCGGCCGGCGGCGCGAAGTGGGCCGAGCGCGAGGCCGAGCAGCGACTCGCGGTGGAGGAGCGCGCCGAGCTCGATGCCGACCTGCACGGGGAGATCGTCGAACTCGCCGAGCGCTGGCGCGGCAAGGGTCTCACGCCCGAGACGGCGCAGAAGGTCGCCGAAGAGCTGACCGCTCACGATGCCCTCGCCGCGCAGTTCGAGGCGGAGTACGGCAGACGAGCTCATGGCGGAGGCGGCACCGGTCTGGTCGGGGGTGTCCGCGGCGTCCACGTTGTCGTCGAGACGGCATCCGTGCACCGAGACAGCGGATGCCGTCGGCTGTCTCGGTGCACCGATGCGGTTTC
>JASGEE010000178.1:0-10014 GCA_047606715.1 Microbacterium sp. | reverse complement strand
GCTCATGGCCGCCGGCCTCGACGTGCCCCGCGGGGTGTTCGCGCACGGCTGGCTGCTCGTCGGCGGCGAGAAGATGAGCAAGTCGAAGCTCACCGGCATCGCGCCGACCGAGATCACCGACGTGTTCGGGTCGGACGCCTACCGGTTCTATTTCCTCTCGGCGATCGCCTTCGGCCAGGACGGGTCGTTCTCCTGGGAGGACCTCTCCGCCCGCTACCAGGCTGAGCTCGCCAACGGGTTCGGCAACCTCGCGTCGCGCACGATCGCGATGATCGAGAAGTACTTCGCCGGGGTCCTGCCGACGGCATCCGGGTACAGCGAGGGCGATCTGGTGGTGCACGGCGTGGTGGCGGATGCCGCGGCGGACGCCGATGCGGCGATGGAGCGCTTCCGCCCCGACGAGGCGATCGCCGCGATCTGGACGATCGTGGACGCCCTGAACGGCTACATCACCGAGAACGAGCCGTGGGCGCTCGCGAAAGACCCCGGCTCCCGGGAGAGGCTGGGCACCGTGCTCTACACCGCCGCCGAGGGGCTGCGCGCGCTGGCCGTGCTGCTGAGCCCGGTCATGCCGTCATCCACCGAGAAGCTGTGGGCCGCGCTCGGCCAGTCCGGGCGCCTCGTCGACCAGCCGCTTCGCGAAGCGGGGACGTGGGGGCAGCTCGTGCCCGGGACGAGTGTCGCGGGCCTGGCGCCGCTGTTCCCCCGCGTCGAGCAGTCCGAGTGAGCGATCCGTCGCAGTACGTGCGCGAGCGCGAGAAGGGCTCGCGCGACGTGTCGTATCCCCCCGCCCCCGAGCCGCTCGCCGTCGCGGTCTACGACAACCACACGCACCTGGAGATCGTGGACGGCCCGGCAGACGGCGGTGGGCTCAGCCTCGACGAGCAGCTCGACCGCGCGGTGGCGGTCGGGGTCGCCGGCGTCGTGCAGGCCGGTGGTGACATCGAGTCGAGCCGCTGGTCGGCGTGGGCCGCGGCATCCCACCCCCGCGTGCTCGCGGCCGTCGCCATCCACCCCAACGAGGCGCCGGCCTATGCTGCGGCCGGGCGGCTCGACGAGGCGATCGCCGTCATCGACGAGCTCGCCGCGCAGCCCCGCGTGCGAGCGATCGGCGAGACGGGGCTCGACTTCTTCCGCACCGGAGAAGACGGCATCCCGGCGCAGCAGGAGAGCTTCGAGGCGCACATCGCGCTCGCGAAGAAGCACGCGATCGCGATGCAGATCCACGACCGCGATGCCCACGACGCCGTCCTCTCCACCCTCGCGCGGGTCGGTGCGCCCGAGCGCACGGTGTTCCACTGCTTCTCCGGCGACGCCGACATGGCCCGGGCGTGCGCGGATGCCGGCTACTACCTGTCGTTCGCTGGCAACGTGACGTTCCGCAACGCGCAGAACCTGCGCGACGCGCTCGCCGTGACCCCGCGTGAGCGCATCCTCGTCGAGACGGATGCCCCCTTCCTCACCCCGACGCCGCACCGCGGGCGCCCCAACGCGCCGTACCTCGTGCCCGTGACGGTGCGGTTCCTGGCGGAGGAGCTGGGTGCGGACCTCGACGAGCTGTGCGCGCAGCTCGCCGCCAACACGCTCGCCGTGTACGGGAGCTTCAGCTCGTGAGAGCGACGCGCCAGATCTCCTGATGTGCCGCGGCGTACGCGACGGCTGCCTCCCCGCGGGTGCCGTGGCCCTCGTGGTGCATCGTGATCCACGCCCTCACGCGAGCCAGGTTCGCCGATGCGCTCTTCGATCGCGGCAACGTGCGGGTCGGGGGCATCGAAACGCGCCCATTGCCGCGATTGAACCTCTGGGGCACCCGCATCCGCGGGTCGTCGAGTCGTGACTGCGCTCCCGGGGGAGCGATGTCTGGCTTTGGCTCGGGGACTTGTTGGCAGTCGTGGCGCCGTCGGGGCTCGGGAGGGGGCCACGAGTGTCAGGGAGTTGCGTGCCGCGTCTTGTCTCGGGGATGACCTTGGCAGTTGTGGTGTCCTCGCCCGCGGCGACGCTGCCACGAGTGTCAAGGAGTTGGATGCCTGGGGATCTTGTTGGCAGTTGGGGTGGCCTCGGGGCGGGGGAGTGGACCGCGAGCGTCAGGGAGTTGGATGCCTGCGCTGTGGCGAGGACCTCGGTGGCGGTGGCGGTCCCTTCGGCATCCGGCCACACCTGCGGGGGAGGGTGATTCCCCGCAGCGCTCTCTGGACCGATCACGAAGGCCCGCCCCTTGCGGGACGGGCCTTCGTGATCGAGCGGCGGGATCGTGCGGCTCAGAGAGCGGCGACCTGCTTCGCGATCGCCGACTTGCGGTTCGCAGCCTGGTTCTCGTGGATGACGCCCTTGCTCACGGCCTTGTCGAGCTTCTTGGACGCCTTGGCGAGGGACTTCTCGGCGGCGGCCTTGTCGCCCGCGGCGATGGCCTCGCGGGTGCGGCGCACCTCGGTCTTCAGCTCGCTCTTGACGGCCTTGTTGCGCTCGCGCGCCTTCTCGTTGGTCTTGTTGCGCTTGATCTGCGACTTGATGTTCGCCACGTTCGACGGCTCTTTCGTTCGGAGTTTTTCGATGGATGTACCGGTGCGGCGGTAGAGGGGCGCCACCGGCGGCGCGCGGGGTGGGACCCGCACACAAGCCAAACACCGAGTCTATCAGGTTTGCGCTCTCACCCCCGCAATACCCGCATCAGGCGACCGCGTGCGGGATGATCGACTCGCCGGTGCCGATCGGTGCCGCCCCGACGGAGGAGCCGCCCGTGTCCGCACGTCCCCCCGCATCCGAGCGCGCCAGCGCGCGTTGGTTCGTCCTGTTCACGCTGGCCTGGCTGGCGCTGTGGACGGCCCAGCTCACGCCGCTGCAACTGCTCATCCCGTTGCAGTTGAACACCCCCGATGACGTCGACGGGTGGGTCTCCGGTGTCGTCTCGTCGGGGCTCGTGCTCGCCGTCGGTGGGCTCGCCGGGGTCATCGCCGGCCCGCTCGCCGGCGCCCTGAGCGACCGCACACGGGGTGCCCGGCGGCGCCCGTGGGCGGTCGGGGGAGTCGTGCTGGCGTCGGCATCCCTCGTCGCCATCGCCTTCGCCACCGGTGCGTGGGGTGTGGGCCTGGCCTGGATCGGTGTGTCGGTGGGGCTCGCCGTGGCCTCGGCCGCGTTCGCGGCGCTCATCGCCGATCAGCTCACCGACCAGCGCGGTGCCGCGGCGGCGGCCGTGTCGTCGTCGCAGGCGCTCGGGACCGTCGTGGGGGTCGGGGTGATCGTGCTGCTGGGCCTCGGTGTCGTCGCGGGGTATCTGCTGCTGGCCGGGATCGTCCTCATCGTGGGGGTCACCGCTGCTCTGCTGCTGCCCGATCCTCCTGCGCTGGATGCCGCTCTCGCCGCTCGCGGCGAGACATCGCCGGGCACGCGGCTCGCAGCCCTGCGCGACCACGACTTCGCCTGGATGCTGGGCGGCAGGCTCGTCGTCAACATCGGCAACGCGCTCGGCACGGCGCTGCTGCTGTTCTACCTGCTGTACGGGTTGCACCGCGATCCAGCCGGCGCCGAGGACGAGCTGCTGCTGCTGATCGTCGTGTACACCGTGTTCGTCGTGGCCGCCTCGGTCATCGCGGGTCGTGTCTCGGACCGCAGCGGAAAGCGCGTCGGCCTGACGGCGTGCGCGGCTGCCGTGCAGGGCGTCGCCTCACTCGTGCTGGCCGCGTTCCCCTCTTTCGAGACGACGATTCTCGCGGCAGCCCTGCTCGGGGTCGGGTATGGCGCCTACATGTCGGTCGGCTTCGCCCTGGCGACCGATCTGCTGCCGTTCGCCGAAGACAGCGCCCGTGACCTCGGCATCGCAGGCGTCGTCGCCGCTCTCGGCCAACTGCTCGGTCCTCTTGTCGGTGCGGGTCTGGTGGCCCTCAGCGGCGGTTTCTGGCTGCTGTTCGCGGCGGGCGGTGTGCTGTCGATCCTCGGGGGGCTGATGACGTACGCCATCCGCGCGCGGCCGCAGGTCTCACCGGCTCGCTGACGCCGCCATCGTTGCGAGGGCGAGATCGAGCACCGCGTTGAACACGCGTGGGCGCATCGCGGTGACCAGATGCGAGGTGCGCGGCACGACGATCAGTTCCGACTGCGGCACGAGCGAGGCGAACAGGCGCTCATTGATCCGCAGCTGATCGAACTGGCCGTTGACGAACCACGTCGGCACGTGGATGCGGCGGAGAGCGGCCAGCAGGTCGAGCACCGAGAGGCTGCGCAGCGCGACGTCCTGCGCGTCGTACGCGTAGCCGCCCGCACCGAAGTCGGGTCGCGTCTCGGGCGGCAGCGTCCGGTCGAGCACGAGGTCGGCGAACCACTGCCCACGGCCGGGCAGCCGGTCGAGGCCACGGGCGAGCGCCCGGTACGTCGCCAGACCCGCACCCCGCGGGATCGCCGTGCACGAGGCCGCGATGAACGCGTCGACCGGCGGAGGCACCTCGCTGCCGACGTACTGGATCGACAGCAGTCCACCCATCGAGTGGCCCGCCAGCAGCACCTCGCCGTCGGCCGCCGCGCGGCGGACCGCCCCGTCGATCGTCGCGAGGGCTGCGTCGAGGGTGAACGTCTCGCTCATGCGCGACCCGTGGCCCGGCAGATCCACGGCGACAGCCGCCACGCCGCGCGCCGCAAGGTGTTCCGCCTGTGCGCGCCACATGGTCGCCGAGGTGCGGATGCCGTGCACCATCACCACTGTCGTCGTCACCCGCTCAGCCTAAGCATGGAAGGGCGCCCCGGTAGACTTCTCGGGACATGTCCCCGCGCGCCCTGAAGAGCCTCGAGCCTGCCGCCACGCCGCCCGAGCTGATCCGCAACTTCTGCATCATCGCCCACATCGACCACGGCAAGTCGACGCTGGCCGACCGCATGCTGCAGATCACCGGCGTCGTCGCCGACCGCGATATGCGAGCGCAGTACCTCGACCGCATGGACATCGAACGCGAGCGCGGCATCACGATCAAGAGCCAGGCGGTGCGGATGCCGTGGGCTGTTTCGGCCGGCTCCGCCACCGGCGGCACGTACGCGCTCAACATGATCGACACGCCCGGCCACGTCGATTTCACCTACGAGGTGTCGCGCTCGCTCGCCGCGTGCGAGGGCGCCGTGCTGCTGGTGGATGCCGCCCAGGGCATCGAGGCGCAGACGCTCGCGAACCTGTACCTCGCGCTGGAGAACGACCTGCAGATCATCCCGGTGCTCAACAAGATCGACCTGCCCGCCGCCGACCCCGAGAAGTACGCGGCGGAGCTGGCGAACCTCATCGGGGGCGACCCCGACGAGGTGCTGCGCGTCTCGGGCAAGACCGGAATGGGCGTCGAAGAGCTGCTCGATCGCATCGTGGAGCGCATCCCTGCCCCCGTGGGCGACCCCGCCGCTCCTGCCCGCGCCATGATCTTCGATTCGGTGTACGACTCCTACCGCGGTGTCGTCACCTACGTCCGCATGGTCGACGGCAAGCTCGAGCCGCGCGAGCGCATCCAGATGATGTCGACGCGCGCCAAGCACGATCTGCTGGAGATCGGTGTCTCCAGCCCCGAACCGCTCCCGACGAAGGGGCTGGGCGTGGGCGAGGTGGGCTACCTCATCACGGGCGTGAAAGACGTGCGCCAGTCGAAGGTCGGCGACACGATCACGAACGAGCGCAAACCCGCCACCGAAGCGCTCGCCGGATACACCGACCCCAAGCCCATGGTCTTCAGCGGCATCTACCCGATCGACGGCAGCGACTACGCCGACCTGCGCGAAGCGCTCGACAAGCTCAAGCTGTCGGATGCCTCGCTCCAGTACGAACCCGAGACCTCCGTCGCGCTCGGCTTCGGTTTCCGCTGCGGATTCCTCGGGCTGCTCCATCTGGAGATCATCACGGAGCGCCTGGCCCGCGAGTTCGACCTCGACCTCATCACGACGGCACCCTCGGTGACCTACGAGGTGACCACCGACACGGGCGAGACGGTGACGGTCACGAACCCCAGCGAATACCCCGACGGTCGGGTCGCGGAAGTGGCCGAACCGGTCGTGAAGGTCGGTATCCTGCTGCCGAAGGACTACGTCGGCACCGTCATGGAGCTGTGCCAGTCGCGCCGCGGGTCGCTCCTGGGCATGGACTACCTCAGTGAGGACCGCGTCGAACTGCGCTACAACATGCCGCTCGGGGAGATCGTGTTCGACTTCTTCGATCATCTCAAATCCAAGACGCAGGGCTACGCGAGCCTCGACTACGAGCCGGCCGGTTCGCAGACCGCCGACCTCGTCAAGGTCGACATCCTGCTGCAGGGCGAGAAGGTGGATGCGTTCAGCTCGATCGTCCACCGCGACAAGGCGTACGGCTACGGCACGATGATGACCGAGCGGCTGCGCAAGCTCATCCCGCGCCAGCAGTTCGAGGTGCCCATCCAGGCCGCGATCGGGGCGCGCATCATCGCCCGCGAGAACATCCGCGCGATCCGCAAGGACGTGCTCGCCAAGTGTTACGGCGGTGACATCACCCGCAAGCGCAAGCTGCTGGAGAAGCAGAAGGAGGGCAAGAAGCGCATGAAGATGGTCGGTCGCGTCGAAGTGCCCCAGGAGGCGTTCATCGCCGCGCTGTCGGGAGACGTCGAAAGCAAAGACAAGAAGTAGCCCACGATCTAGGCTGGAGCAATGCGCCGCGGGAGCTTTCAAGAGGGAACGGTCGATTACGCCGCCGTCGGTGCGACGCAGGCGAACGACCTGATGGGCTACCCGCCCGAGCGCAGCGTCCCCGCCGAGGCGACGTGGCGCATCGGCAGCGGTCAGGAGAGGTTCGAGAGCTCCGCCGAGACGCTGCTGTCGTGGGGGGTGCTGCGCGGGGCGGGGCTGACAGTCTCCGATGTGCGTCCGGCCTCGGGTCCGATGTACTCCGGTGTCGGGTTCGATGCGGAGGGGAACCCGATCGTCGCGAGCAGGCTCGAGGCCGATCAGAGGTTCGATTCCGACGGCACGCCGTACGTGGCGTCGGGCACGACGATCCATGTGCACGGACGGGTCAAGGGCATGCGCGCCGACGGCGAGCTGCGCGTCATCTTCGCGATCGAGCAGCCGCGTCGTGTCGGCTTCGCCCTCGGCACCGTCGGCGGCTCCGTCGTCAGCGGCGAGGAGTCGTTCCTGCTCACGTGGGACGACAGCGACGAGGTGCGTTTCACGGTGCGCGCCTTCGACCGTCCCGTCTCGCCGCTGTACCGTGTGCTGCCGCCGCTGCTGAAGCGCCGTCGTCGCGAGCTGTTCCAGGGGTATCTGCGGGCGGTCTCGCCGCTGTACACGACGCCCTCCTGATGGGCTCCGCGCTGCCGCTGGGCGACCCGGTTCCGCCCGACGGGATGCTGCCCGACGACCTGGTCGTCGATGCGCATGTCGATTTCGGCATATATCTGCACGTGCCGTTCTGCCGCGTGCGCTGCGGCTACTGCGACTTCAACACGTACACCGCGAGCGAGCTGCGCGGCGCCCGGCAGGACGCATACGCCGACGAGGTGCTGCGCGAGATCAGGCTGTCGCGCACGGTGCTGAGCGCGCGGGACGGGGCGCGCGCGGCATCCACCGTGTTCTTCGGCGGCGGCACGCCGACGCTGCTGCCGGCGGGCGACCTGGTGCGCATGCTCGACGGCGTGCGTGAGGCGTTCGGCCTGGCCCCCGGCGCCGAGGTCACGGTCGAGGCCAACCCCGACACCGTCACGCCGGCTCTCGCTCACGAGCTGGCCACCGCCGGCGTCACCCGGCTGTCGATCGGGATGCAGTCGGCCGTGCCGCACGTGCTTGACGTGCTCGACCGGACGCATGACCCGGCCGCCGTCGCGCGGGCGGTCGGCGCGGCCCGCGACGCGGGCCTGGACGTCAGCGTCGACCTCATCTACGGCGCGCCGGGGGAGTCGCTGGGCGACTGGCGCGTCTCGGTCGAGACGGCCCTCGCGCTGCAGCCGGACCACGTCTCGGCGTACGCCCTGATCGTGGAGGACGGGACGAAGCTTGCGCGACAGATCCGCCGCGGCGAGGTGCCCGAGCCCGACGACGATCTCCAGGCCGACATGTATGAGCTCGCCGACGACCTGCTCGCGGCATCCGGGTTCGACTGGTACGAAGTGTCGAACTGGGCCACAGCGCCCGCCCACCGGTCGCGCCACAACCTGGCGTACTGGCGTGGGGCCGACTGGTGGGGATACGGCCCGGGGGCGCACAGTCACGTTTCGGGGCTGCGCTGGTGGAACGTCAAGCACCCGGCGGCCTATGCGCAACGGCTCGCTGCGGGTCAGTCGCCGGCCGCGGGTCGCGAGCGGCCGGATGCCGCCGCCCGACGCCTGGAGGACGTCCTGTTGCGCTCGCGCATCGCCGAGGGTCTGGCGGTGTCGGAGTTGACCGGCGAAGGCCGGCACGCGATCGCCGCGCTCATCGCCGACGGACTGCTCGATGGTGCCGCGGCCGTGCGTGGCCGGGTCGTGCTCACGCGGCGCGGCCGCCTGCTCGCCGACGCCGTCGTGCGCGCGCTGACGGCCTGAGCGGGCACGGGCATCCCTCGGCATCGCCTCTCGCACGGGAAGCGGGGCCGGGACGGTAATATTGGCACTCAACAACCCGGAGTGCCAACGAGGAGGGCTGATGGTCTCGGAGCGCGGACTTCAGGTGCTTCGCGCGATCGTGCACGACTACGTCGACACGCACGAGCCGGTCGGCAGCAAGGCCATCGTCGAGCGGCACCAGTTCGGGGTGTCGGCGGCGACGATCCGCAACGACATGGCGCTGCTGGAGGACGAAGAGCTCATCGCCGCGCCGCACACCTCGTCGGGGCGTGTGCCCACCGACAAGGGCTACCGCGTGTTCGTCGACCACCTCGCCGGGCTGCGGCCGCTCTCGGCGGCGCAGCGCTCGGCGATCTCGTCGTTTCTGGCGGACCCCGCCGACCTCGATGACCTGCTCGTGCGCACCGTGCGCGCCCTCACCCGTCTGACCGGACAGGTCGCGATCGTGCAGTATCCGTCCTTCGCTCTCGCGAATCTCTCGCACGTCGAGTTCGTGCACCTCGGTGGTGCGCGGGTCGTCGTGATCGTCGTGACCGATACCGGCCGTGTCTCGCAGCGGGTGGCGCTTCTTCCCGAGGAGCTGGTCGAGACGGATGCCGCGCACGTCAAGCGCGCCATCGCGCTCCTGGTCACCGGCAAGCCGGTGGCCGAGGCATCGGCCGCGATCTCCGGCCTGCTCGCGACGATGCCGACCGGGGGGCACATCGACACAATCGTGCGCATCGTCGCCCGCATCGTCTCCGAAGAGCTCGACGAGTTCCGACAGGACCGCCTCGTGATGGCCGGCAGCGCCACGCTCGCCCGGCGCGAAGGCGACTTCCGCGGCAGCATCTACCCGTTGCTGGAGGCGATCGAGGAACAGGTGACGCTGCTCAAGCTCATGACCGAGATGGTCGCCGACGACCAGGGACTCGCGGCAAGCATCGGCCGCGAGAACGAGCCGTTCGGGCTGAGCGAGGCATCGGTGCTGACGAGTGACTACGATGCCACCGGGTCGCACGCCCGCCTCGGTCTTCTCGGCCCCACCCGCATGGACTACCCCACCAACCTCGCGGCGGTTCGCGCCGTCGCACACTATCTGAGCAGGCTCCTCGACGCGGACGAGGCGTCGCGCTGAGACGTCTGCTCGCACGACAACCACGCGTCCGCAGGGGCGCCGAAAGGTGATTGTGGCCGACCACTACGAAGTTCTGGGCGTCTCGCGCGACGCGAGCCCCGACGAGATCAAAAAGGCCTACCGCCGGCTCGCCCGCGAGCTGCACCCCGATGTGAATCCGGGCGCGGAGGCATCGGAGCGGTTCAAGCTCGTCACGCACGCGTACGACGTGCTGAGCGATCCCGAGCAGCGCCAGCGCTACGACATGGGCGGTGACGGGTCGCCGTTCGGCGGCGCCGGCTTCGGCGGGTTCGGCGACATCTTCGAGACGTTCTTCGCCGGCGCCGGCGCCGGCGCCCGCACGGGCCGGCCGCGGTCGCGCCGCGAGCGCGG
>JASGEE010000177.1:0-3954 GCA_047606715.1 Microbacterium sp. | reverse complement strand
GTCGCTGGCCGCGACGCGTCTGGCCGACCGCCTCGGCTACGAGCGGTGGTGGTTCACCGAGCACCACGGCATGCCCTCGACGGGGGCGACCGCGCCGCAAGTGCTGATGGCCGCGACGGCTGCCGTGACCGAGCGCATCCGCGTCGGCTCGGGCGGCGTCGTGCTGCCGCGGCACGATCCGATCACGATCGCCGAGCACTTCACGACGCTCGAGTCGATCGCGCCCGGCCGCATCGACCTGGGGCTCGCCCGAGGTGTCGGCCCGTCGTCGTACGCGGGCGGCAAGGGCAAAGAGGATGCCGAGTTCACCGCGAACGTCCGACTGCTGCGCGAGCTCACCGACACCGGCCACGTGCGACGACGGGCCGGGCTGCGCACCGAGGACATCCTCATCTCCTCATCGCCGACGGGGTCCGCGCCGATCTTCATCCTCGGCACGAGCGAGAGCTCGGCAGGGATGGCGGGGCGGAACGGGTTCGCCTACGTGTATGCGCACCACTTCAGCGGGCGCGGCACCGAGGCGGCGTTGGACGCCTACCGACGCGCATTCCGACCGTCTGCCGAGCTCGACCGGCCGCGCGCGATCGCGACCATGAACGCGGCCGTCGCCGAGACCGCCGAAGAGGCGCACCTGCGTGCGCTCCCCGCCCTGCTGCGCTACGCCCGCATGTTCACCGGCGGCGGCGACCCCTTCGCCGTCGAGACTGTCGAAGCCGCGCAGCGCCGTGGCATGAGCAGGGACGAGCGGGAGGTGATCGACGTTTTGCTGCCCACCTGGACGGTCGACTCCGGCGAAGCGGCCCGCCGCCGCATCGAGGCGTTCGCGGGCGACCTCGGAATCGACGAGGTCATGGTGCTGTTCGCATCCAGCGCGCACGAGGGTGAGCCGATGGATCGCTGGATCGGTGTCGAACAGGCCCTGGCGTTGCTTGCACCTCGGCCGTCGTGACCCCGCGTGGCTCAGCCCAGCAGCGGGGTCAATGCGGTCACGAACGGCGCGAGCTCTGCGGCGACGTGCGCGTTCAGGTCGCTCGCGGGCTCGTCCTGATCCGTCCATGACATCGTCGCGGCGAGCACGACCGCCAGCAGTGCCTCGACGACGTGCGACACCAGGCTCGGTGTGCTCTGGGGTGCCCGGGCGCGGCCGTACGCGACGAGCAGGTCCGCCATGTCTCTGGTGCGCAACGCGACGTCCGCGCGCAGTTCCTCGTCGCCACGGACGATCCGCCACCGCAGGGCGAGGGCGTCGTGCTCGGCGCGACTGAAGCGCAGGGCAGCGTCGATCCCACCGGCCATCGCCACGACGACCGGCATTCCCTCGCTCTTCGCGAGGGCTTCGCGCAGGCGGGCGGCGCTGTCGTCGAACTCGTCCGCCATGAGGTCACGCTTGGCGGGGAAGTAGTGGAAAAGCGTCGTGCGGCTGATGCCGGCGGCATCGGCGATCTGTTGCAGTGACGTCGCAGTGTAGCCCCGTTGCAGGAACAGGGCGCGGGCCACGTCTCGGATCTCCTCGTGCGTCGTCTCTCGCGGTCGGCCTCGTCCTCGAATCGTCACGCTCCGATTCTTCCGCACGCTGGAATAAGTGAACACGGGTGAGATATTGTTGCCGACAAGCCGACCGATCCGGTCGGCTCCATGTCAACGGAGACATCGAGGAGGGTGGCATGACCACCGAAAGATACGACGTGATCGTCGTCGGGGCCGGGGCATCCGGCGGACCGCTCGCGGCACGGCTGAGCGAGGATACGGACCGCACTGTCCTGCTGCTGGAGGCGGGGCCCGACGCCCCGACCACGAAGGACTTCCCGCCCGAGCTGCTCGACGCGGGCCTGATCGCCGGAGCGATGCCGGGGCATCCGAACAACTGGGGGTTCCTCGCGAACATCCGTCCCGGCTTCGCCTACTCCATCGCCCGCGGGAAGATCCTCGGCGGGTCCTCCACGCTCAACGGCGCCTACTTCATCCGGGCGCGCAAGGAGGATCACGACCGCTGGGAGGCGGCGGGGCTCAGCGAGTGGTCGTACGAGAAGACCCTGCCCTTCTGGAAGCAGCTCGAAACTGACCTGACGTACGGCGAGACCGCCGTGCACGGCGGCTCCGGCCCGGTGAAGATCTTCCGCAATGACGAGACGACCATGCACCCTCTCGCCAAGGCGCTGCAGGATGCCGCGGTGGAGCTCGGTTTCCCGCTCGACGAGGACAAGGACGATCAGACCGGCACTCCCGGCATCGGCCCGCTGCCGCGCAACGCCGTCGACGGTGTGCGGCTGAACACCGGGATCACCTACGTCAATCCCGCCCGCCACCGGAAGAACCTCACCGTGCGCGGTGACTCGTTCGTGCGCCGCGTGCTGTTCGAGGGCACCCGCGCCGTCGCGGTCGAGGTGGAGACCTCGGGCAAGGTGCAGCGCATCGAGGCCGGCGAGATCGTCCTCAGCGCCGGGGCGATCAAGTCCCCGCACATCCTCCTGCTGTCCGGCATCGGCCCCATCGCAGACCTGCGCGCGGCGGGCATCCCCGTCGTCAAGAACGCGCCCCGGGTGGGCAAGGGATTCAGCGACCACCCCGACATCGCCTTCGCCTGGATGTCGAAGAAGAACACCGGCAAGCAGAGCGCCGGATTCCAGAACCTGCTCAACTGGAAGGCCGCGGAGCACGGGTACGACGGGGGAGACCTGGAGCTGCTGTTCAGCATCGAGACCACCCAGATGCAGGTGATGGGCCCGAGCATGCTGCCGGTGATGCTGCGGTCGATCCGCCATCCCCTCAAGATGCTGTCCTCGTTCAAGGGCATGGACATCGCGCGCACGATGAAGCAGGGCAAGGCGATGCCGGCGATGTTCTTCGCGACGGCGATCCAGCACGAGGAATCGCGCGGAGAGATCCGCATCACCTCCAGCAACCCGCGCAAGAATCCCCAGATCGACTACAACTATCTGCAGGACGAGCGCGACCTCGTGCGCATGCGCGAGGTCATGCGCACCTCCGCCGCGATTTTGAAGACCAAGGCGATGGAACCCTGGTTCGACAGGTACGCCGAGATCACCGACGAGATCCTCGCCGACGACGCGAAGCTCGACGAGTGGATGCTCGACCACCTCGGCACCGCGATCCACATGTGCGGATCGGCCCAGGCCGGACGTGAGGAGGACGGCGCCGTCGTCGACCAGTACGGTCGTGTCTACGGCGTCGAAGGACTGCGCGTCGCCGACACCTCGATCCTGCCCGACGCACCCCTGCGGGGCCCCGCAGCGTCGGCGCATCTGGTGGGCGAGCTCGTCGCCCACTTCATCCGCACCGGTGCGTGAAAGCCACCACGAAAGGACACCACCATGCCGATCACGACCCTCGACCCGGTCACCGCGCTCATCGTCATCGACCTGCAGAAGGGGACGACGGCAGCGCAGACCACGCATCCGATCGAGGGCGTGATCGGCAATGCCGCGCGCCTGGCCGCCGCCTTCCGCGAGCGGGGCCTTCCGGTCGTCCTCGTCCGCTTCGATCCGGCACAGGCTCCGGCCGGTCGCGCCGAGCTCGGCGGGCGGATGCCGCAGGTGCCGCCCGAGTTCACCGAGTTCGTCGCGGGCCTTCAGCCCGAACCGGGCGACCTCGTCATCACGAAGGGGCCGTGGAGCGCCTTCGCCGGCACGGGGCTCCACGAGGAGCTCTCGGCGCTCGGCGTCACCCAGGTGGTGCTCGTCGGGGTCGCGACGAGCTTCGGGGTCGAGTCCACGGCGCGGGCCGCCTACGACCTCGGCTACAACGTGACCATCCCCACCGACGCGATCACCGACCGCATCCCCGGAGCGCACGAGCGCTCCGTCGCCGGCGTGTTCCGCATTCTGGGCGAGACCGGCGTCACAGACGACGTCGTCGCACTGCTCGACGCCTGAACCACCACCACAACCACCCCCAGTCTCCCGAACCACCCCCAGTCTCCCGAACCACCCCCAG
>JASGEE010000176.1:0-13198 GCA_047606715.1 Microbacterium sp. | reverse complement strand
GTCGCGCCGCTGTCGAACCCCGATCTCCGTATTGAGATCGAGGCTGTTGCCTACGTCCCACGGGGCGAGTAGCCGGATTCAGCCCGGTAGGTCGTGCGAGGTCGCGAATCCCCCGAAGATGGTGACGGGCTCCGCGATGGACGCCATGATCCCATGCAGCAGCCTCCCGCTCGGCATTGTGTTGATCGCCTCAGCGATATCAGCGGTTCTAGTATGTCTGAAATTGTGGGCCCTGCCGGGCTCGAACCGACGACCTACGGTGTGTAAAACCGTTGCTCTACCAACTGAGCTAAAGGCCCTGACGGTTCGAGTCTACGAGTTCGCACGGCGGGCGCTTCACTCCGCGGCTGCCGGGACGTCGACGCACCGGGGGACTCCTGTCGGCGCAGCGCGGTAGGTTGAGTGCGTGAAGTCCAGCCCCGCCGACCAGTTGCTCCTGCTCGAGCTCGCGCGTCTCGACGCCGCCATCGCTCACGCCGACCACTCTCGGCGTAACCCCGAGCAGACCGCGCGGGTGCAAGAGCTCCTGGCGCAGCGGCAGGCGCAGTCAGCCGAGCTGACAACGTTGCTCGGCGCACGTGACGATGCGAAAGCCGAGCTCGGCCGACTGGAGTCGGATGTCGCCCTCGTCGATGCCCGCGCGGCGCGCGACACCGAACGTCTGGCGGTGACGTCGAACGTGAAGGAGGCGCAGGGCCTCGAACACGAACTGGCCTCGCTCGCCAGGCGCAAGAGCGATCTCGAAGACGCCGAGCTGGAGATCATGGAGCGGCTGGAGACGGCGGATGCCGCCGTCGCGACGCAGGAAGCGCTGATCGCCGCGACGAACGACGAGGGCGCGCGTCTGAGCGCCGAGGGCAAGCAGGCGGTCGCCGCGGCGACCGCTCGTTGGGAGAGCGCCACTCGTGATCGCGCGGCCGTCGCGGCGCGCGTGCCTGCGGATCTGCTCGCCCTGTACGAGCGCATCGCCGTCCGCGGCACGGGCGCGGGCCTGTTGCGGCGTCGCACGTGCGAGGGCTGCAATATGGTGCTCGCCGGCACCGATCTCGCCGTCCTGCGTCAGGCTTCCGATGACGATGTCGTCACGTGCCCGGAGTGTGGCTGCGTCCTCGTACGCACCGACGAATCCGGGCTGTGAGCACTGGCGGCGCGACGACCGACGTGCCGCGCCTGCGGCTGGTCGCCCGAGGCGATGACGCGATCATCGTCCACACCCTGACTGCATCGTGCGATATCGCGATGACCGAGCGGGTGGATGCCGCCGCGTGGCGCCGGCTGGTCTCCGACGCCGATCCGGCCACGCGCTGGGTGTGGAACGACACCACGCAGTGGTATCCCGACCTGCTACGCGCGGGCATCGTCGTCGCGCGCTGCCACGATCTGAGGCTGTGCCATGCCATCCTGCGTGACGCTGCGGCGGTGACGGATGCCGCCGCGCTGCGAGCGGCGCGCTCCTGGGATGCCGCCGCGACCGAGGCGGCATCCCAGACCGCACCGGCGCTGTTCGAGCTCGGCGGCGACGACGGGGCGGCATCCTCGGCGACGCCGGTGGATGCTGAGGAGGTCTTCGCCGAGTTCGTGCGCCAGCAGCGCGCCCTCGCGTCGTCCGCAGAGCCGGCGCGCCTGAAGCTATTGCTCGCGGCCGAATCGGCGGGTGCTCTGCTCGCCGTCGAACTGAACGAAGCAGGCCTGCCGTGGAGCCGCGCGGTTCATGAGCAGCTGCTGGAGGAGGCGCTCGGTCCGCGGCCGGCGTCCGGTGCTGTACCGCAGCGCGTGCGGGAGCTGGCCACGGTGGTGCGGGCGGCGCTGGGGGATCCGACGGCGAGCCTCGACTCGCAGCCGAAGCTGCTGCGGAGCCTGCACCGGGTCGGTGTGCTCGCGCAGTCCACGAGTCGGTGGGAGCTCGCCGAGTACGACCATCCGGCGATCGCCCCCTTGCTGGCGTACAAGAAGCTCACCCGGCTGCTGAGCGCCAACGGGTGGGCCTGGCTCGACGAGTGGGCCGCCGACGGGCGCTTCCGGCCCGTGTACGTGCCCGGGGGTGTCGTCACCGGACGATGGGCCTCATCCGGAGGCGGTGCCCTGCAGCTGCCGCGGCAACTGCGCCCCGCCGTGCGTGCCGATCCCGGGTGGACGCTCGTCGTCGCAGACGTGGCGCAGCTCGAGCCGCGCGTGCTGGCTGCGATGTCCGCCGACACCGCCCTCGCGGCGGCCGCGCGCGGCCGCGACCTCTACGAGGGCATCGTCAACAGTGGCGTCGTGCAGACCCGGCAAGAGGCGAAGATCGCTGTGCTCGGCGCGATGTACGGCGCCACGACGGGTGACAGCGGGCGGCTCGTGCCCGCGTTGCGCCGCGCGTACCCCCGCGCGATGGGGCTCGTCGACGACGCTGCGCGCGTCGGGGAGCAGGGCGGCCTCGTCTCGACGTGGCTGGGACGATCCAGCCCTGGACCTTCGCCGCGCTGGCACCAGATCCAGGCCGCCGCGGCCGAGCCGAATGCGACACCGGCCGATCACGCGCGCGCCCGCAGCTCGGCCCGCGATCGCGGCCGTTTCACGCGCAACTTCGTCGTGCAGGGAACGGCCGCCGAGTGGGCCTTGGCGTGGCTCGCCGATCTTCGCGGCGAACTGGCGACATGGGGTCGGGTCGAGCCGGATGCGGCAGCCCCGGCATCCGGAGCCGTCTTCGGCCGCAGGGCGCATCTCGCGTTCTTCCTGCACGACGAGATCATCGTGCACACCCCCATCGCGCACACCGACCGCGTCGCGGAAGCCGTGCGCGCTTCGGCCGAGCGGGCAGCGCGGTTGCTGTTCGGCAGCTTCCCGATCGATTTCCCGCTGGACTTGAGGATCAGCGCCGATGCAGCGAAGTGACCGCCGTCAGCACCCCACCATCGACGCGGAGACCGTGGCCTCGCGCAGCAGCGGAGTGGTCAGCACCGTGGGTGTGGCGGTGGCTGCCCCGGCCGGTCGGATGAAGCGGAAGACGAGAGTCCTCTCCTCTCCGGGAGACAGTACGATCTCCGCCATGCCGGTCGGGAACCCGGCATCCGTCACCCAGCGTGTCGACACAGCGGTCTCACCGTCCCACACGCCCTCGAGCTCGGTGCCGGTCGGTGCGGCCACGGAGACGAGGGTGGCGATCTGACCGGCGGCCACATCGTCCTGGGTTGGCCCGATCATCAACGGGGGCAACGTCGCGGCATCCGCCGGCGCGTTGGATGCGAGCGTCACGGCGACCGACACCACGGCACGCCCGTCGGCGCGGCACGCGTCGTTCGCCAGGCTCACCGAGGTCGAAAGGTAGGAGTCCATCTTCCCCATGGTGGTGTCGTTCAGATAGACGGCGTAGGTCTCGTCTCCGGCCGCGACTCGTCGTGCCAGCGGCCCGGCGAGCGGCGTGTCCGCGATCACCGTCTGCTCGTCGGCGCGTGCGCTCCAGATGGAGATCCGGCCTTCTTCGATCGGATCGGCAAGCGCTCCCGCAAGCGTGACAAGGTCGATCGGAGCGGTGGTGAGCTGAGCGAACACTGCTTCGGTGACGGCGCGCTGGAGCGAGGTCTGCTCGTCGGCGTCGAGGCTCAGGTAGGGCTCCACGAGGAGTTGATCCGTGAGGGTGTCGGCGGCGATCGGCGTGCCATCGGCCAGCGCCACAGGGCCCGTCGCGGTGAGCACGGCGGCCAGCACTTCGGGGTCGATCGACACCACGGCATCCGGGACCACGTCCGACACGTGCGACCACCAGTCGATCGCCAACTGCGCGGTCACCGTGAAGTCCGGCGTCATCGAGATGTTCTGGACGAAGTCGTCCACGGTCGTCCCGTACAGTGCGAGCGTGGAGTCGGGGAGCGACGTGTCGAGTTCCGCAGCCGAGGAGAAGGTGGACGAATCCACGATCTGCGCGAGCGTCACTTCCCCCTGATCGGCGGTCAGGAGCGCGAACGAGCCGGCGAGGCCGCCACCTGTGCGCACTTCGGCCGGGTTCTGCTCCATCAGGAGGATGTTTCTCGCGCCGTCAGCGCCCAACAGCCCCGGAATCATCTCGGCGGCCTGTGTGAGGGAACTCACCTGTGGCGCGAGGTCGTCGAGCTCGTCACGGAGGTGTCCGACGCCGTTGCGCAACGGCGATATGAGATCGTCGGTCGAGATGGCGTCCAACTCGGTGCGAGCGCGGGAGAGGGCCTCATTGAGACCGCGCAAAGGATCTGCGAGGTCCTTCAGAGTCGACAGGTCCCAGCTCTTCCCTCCATTCTCATCCTCGGTCTGTGCACGCGCCGCCGATGCGACGAGCGAGGTCGCCTCGGCCGCGACCTTTCCGGCCGCGCCCGCCGAGACACGGATCGCCGCTGCGTCGTCTCCGACCCACGGGAGCACTTCGACGAATCGCCAGACGGGATCATCGGTCAGCGCGGCGGCGGCGTCTGCTCGACGCGAGAACTCTTGCAGGTCCGCCTCTGCGGCGTCCATGTCGCCGTCGATGACATGCTGCTTCACCGCGGAGGCGAGAGGCATCAGCTGCTGCAACTCGCCCTTGACCATCACCGTGCGCACACCCAGCCAGGTTGCGAGCGCCAGCAGCACCGCTGCCCCAGCGATCCCGGTGGCAAGGAGCGCGCGGCGCCGGCGCACGCGGGCGCCGGCGGGCGTCATGATGCGTCGCTACGTGCCCTGCGCCCACGTGCACGCACGAGGGCGATGCCGAGCGCCGATGCGCCCACCGCGACGACGAGAACGGCGATCGTGGATGCCGATGTGCCCCCCGTATCGGGCAGGGAGGCGGTGAGCGCCGCTGAACTCCCTGTGACGGCGGCGGAGGGGTCGCATTCCGGGTACGACAGCGACGCCACGAGCGTGGCACCGGCGTCGGCCGTCGCGGTGATGGTTCCGACCATCGCGGTCGGCCAGACCACACGGCCCGCCAACGGTGTTCCCTCAGTGATCGTTCCGAGCGCGATGGTCGTGGACTCGGTGCCGGACTCGACGGTCAGCACCGCCTCGGCGGCGGCTGAAGTGGTCTGCGTATCGACGAGAGTGAGTGAGTAGGAGATCCACGGTACCTCGGCGACACAGATGGGCACGACGGATCCCGCCAGCGTCGGATCAGACGGATCGCTGGGCGCGTACCCGCTGCCAGCAGAATCGGTTGCAGCGGCCGCGAGAGGAAGGGCATCCGCGGCGGATGCAGCTAGTGGCGTCCCCAACGCAATAACGGCGGCAACACAAATGGACAGCAACGTCTTTCGCATGATTCGGGCCCCCCAGCCCCTCGTGACGTTTGTCCCCACAAACGTCCACGTGCTGGGAGCGTACCACCACTCGCGCCGCACGTCATCTCTCCGATGTTCGTGCGTGTCGGGAGGTCTCGTAGACTCGGGGATGCGAATGGGTCGGCCGGACGGTCGCGTGGCGGGCTTGCCCGCACCGAGGAACGTCCGGGCTCCACAGGGCAGGGCGGTGGGTAACACCCACCCGGAGCGATCCGCGAGACAGTGCCACAGAGAGCAGACCGCCGCAGCCTCGGCCGCGGTAAGGGTGAAAGGGTGGTGTAAGAGACCACCGGGGTCGTGGCGACACGACCCGCACGGTAAACCTCGCCCGGAGCAAGGCCAGACAGGGGATGACGACGCGGCCCGCCGAGTCCCCGGGTAGGCCGCTGGAGCGGCACGGCAACGTGTCGCCGAGAGAGATGACCGTCGAAGGGGCGAACGTCCCGGAACAGAACCCGGCGTACAGGCCGACCCATTCGCCCTCGTGCTCGAGCGACTGCCGGCGCAGTTGCGCTGTCAGGAGACAGCGAGGGCTGCGGCCCCGATGATCCCCGCGTTGTTGCGGTGCACCGCCGGAATGATCGGTGTCTTCAACTCCAGCAGCGGCAGGTACTGGTCGGCGTGCTTGGAGACACCGCCGCCGACGATGAACAGGTCGGGGCTGAGCAGGAACTCCAGGTGTCGGTAGTACGCCTGGAGCCGGTTCGCCCACGTCTCCCAGCTGAGCTGCTCGCGCTCCATGGCCGAATACGCCGTCCAGGCCTCGAAGTCCTTCGAGTGGTCCGCGCGCTGCAGGTGACCGAGTTCGGTGTTGGGGATGAGGTTGCCGTCATAGAGCATGGCGGTGCCGATTCCGGTGCCGAGGGTCGTCAGCAGCGTGAGGCCGGCGGCGCCGCGCGCCGCGCCGAAACGTGCTTCGGCGACGCCGGCCACATCGGCATCGTTGGCGAAATGGATCTCGCGTCCCAGTCCGCGTTCGAAGAACTTTTCCGCTTCGAACCCGATCCATGTGTCGGCGACGTTGGCCGCTGACAGCGTCCGGCCGTGCTTGACGATCGCGGGGAAGGCGACACCCAGAGGGATGTCGGCATCCGTCACCCCGAGCGCATCGAGCACGACGCGCACCGCCGCGAGGACATCGTCGGGCTCGGCCCCCGAGGGCGTTGGGACCTTCACCCGTCTGCTCAGCAGTGCGCCCGCCTCCAGATCCACCAGGGCGCCCTTGATGCCGGTACCGCCGATGTCTACTCCGACCGCCTGGGTCGCCTTCGTCGTCATGCGCCCAGCCTATCCAGGTGGAGCCCTGGGATCGTTAGGATCGAGCGTGAACCCTGATGGAAGGACTCTCGATGAGCTCGGGCGAAGACAAGTACTGGTACAACCTGAACACCGGCGTCGTCGAGCGTGGGTTCGTGTCGCCGGCTCCGGATCGGGCCGGTCCCTTCGATACGGCTGAAGAGGCCGCGCGTGCGCCGGAGGTCATCGCCGAGCGTGCCCGCGCCTGGGCCGACGAAGAGGCGCAGGAAGACAGCTGGGGCGCGCCCGTGGGCGACGCGGCGGTCATCTGATGGACAAGCAGCGAGACTTCGTGCTGCGCACGATCGAAGAGCGCGGCGTGAAGTTCGTCCGGCTCTGGTTCACCGACGTCATCGGCACCCTCAAGTCAGTGGCCATCGCCCCCGCCGAAGTCGAAGGCGCTTTCGCGGAGGGGCTCGGCTTCGACGGTTCGGCCATCGAGGGTCTGACGCGCTCTTACGAGTCCGACCTGCTCGCCCATCCCGACCCGACGACGTTTCAGACCCTTCCGTGGCGCGGCGAGATCGACCCGACGGCGCGGATGTTCTGCGATATCACCACGCCCGACGGCGAGCCGGCCGTCGCCGATCCGCGCAACGTGCTCAAGCGGGCGCTGGCGAAGGCGGCGGATGCCGGATTCACCTTCTACACGCATCCCGAGATCGAGTTCTATCTGTTGAAGTCGTCGTCGTTCGGCCCCGAGGGCCCCGAGCCGGTCGACTCCGCCGGATACTTCGACAACGTGCCCGGGGGCACGGCGCACGATTTCCGCCGCCGCAGTGTGCGGATGCTGGAAGACCTCGGCATCTCGGTCGAATACAGCCACCACGAGGGCGGCCCGGGCCAGAACGAGATCGATCTCCGCTACGCCGACGCGTTGGCGACCGCCGACAACATCATGACCTTCCGCACGGTGGTCAAAGAGGTCGCGATCGAGCAGGGCGTCTATGCGACGTTCATGCCCAAGCCCCTCGGCGGTCACCCCGGCAGCGGGATGCACACGCACATGTCGCTGTTCGAGGGCGACGTCAACGCGTTCTACGAGGAGGGCGCTCAGTATCAGCTGTCCAAGATCGGACGCCAGTTCATCGCGGGCCTCCTCACGCACGCGAACGAGATCTCCGCCGTCACCAACCAGTTCGTCAACTCCTACAAGCGTCTGTGGGGTGGAGACGAGGCGCCGAGCTTCATCTGCTGGGGACACAACAACCGCTCCGCCCTCGTACGCGTGCCGATGTACAAGCCCAAGAAGGGGCAGTCCACGCGTGTGGAGTATCGCGCGCTCGACTCGGCCGCCAACCCCTACCTCGCCTTCGCGCTCATGCTCGCCGCGGGGCTGAAAGGCATCGAGGAGGGTTACGAGCTGCCCCCTGAGGCGGAGGACAACGTCTGGTCGCTCACCGACGCCGAGCGCCGCGCGCTGGGATTTGCGGCCCTGCCGGCGAGCCTCGACCATGCACTGGAACACATGGAGGAATCGGAGCTCGTGGCCGAGACGCTCGGCGAGCAGGTGTTCAATTACGTGCTGCTCAACAAGCGTCAGGAGTGGCAGCAGTACCGTGCGCAGGTCACACCGTTCGAGTTGCGGACCAATCTGGAGAAGCTCTGAGCGGTCATGACCACGAGCGAGCGGACGATGGGCCGCACGGCACTTGCCCGCGCCGGATTCGGTGAGCTCGGCGAGGCCGACGCGCTGCTGGACGAGCTGTCCGACGTCCTCGGAGTGACGCGTGAGGAGATCCTCGTCGGTGCAGACGAGGCTGCCGACGCCGACGGTGCGTTGGTGGCGCTCGCGCGCATCGGTCGGCGCGATGCGGATGCCGTCGGCGCCGCTCTGCGGCGGGTCGGACCGACGCTGTGGCTGCTGCTCGGGGCGTCGAACGGGTTCTCCGAGTTCTACCTGCGGCATCCGGAAGAGCTGGCCGCAATCGATCCGCCGGGCGGCGACCTGCCGACCCCGCAACAGTTGCACGACGAGTTGTGCGCGGCGGTCGGGACGGATGCCGACGGCTTCGCCGCGACGGGCGATGAGAGCGCCTGGGTCGCGCTGCGGGTGCGATATCGCAGGATGCTGGCGCGGATCGCGGCATTCGACCTGCATGCCGACGACCCCGTCAATGTACTGCCCGCCGTCGCGGCAGCTCTCGCCGACGCCGCCGGAGCGGCGCTGGAGGCCTCCCTCGCCGTCGCCCGCACACGGGTGGCATCCGGTGGTGGGGCGGGTCTCTTTCCGCGCGAGCAGGTCGCACAGACGCGGCTCGCGATCATCGGGATGGGCAAGGCCGGGGCGCGCGAGCTCAACTACGTCAGCGACGTCGATGTGATCTTCGTCGGTGGCGGATCCGACGAGCTCGTCGAGCGCCTGGGAGAGAGCCGGGTCATCGACATCGCCGCCCGCCTCGCGGTCCAGACGATCCGCGGCATCTCGGGGACGGAGACGGAGCCGCCCTTGTGGGAGGTCGACGCGAACCTGCGGCCGGAGGGGAAGCAGGGCGCCCTCGTGCGGAGCCTGGACTCGCACCTGTCGTACTACGACCGCTGGGCGAAGAGCTGGGAGTTCCAGGCCCTGCTGAAGGCGCGTCCGCTCGCCGGCGATCGCATGCTCGGTGAGGAATACGTCGAGGCGATGCAGCCGAAAGTGTGGACGAGCGCCGCGCGCGAGAACTTCGTAGACAGCGTCCAGCGCATGCGTGAACGCGTCACTGAGCACATCCCGCAGGGCGATGTGCCGTACCAGCTCAAGCTCGGGCCGGGCGGCATCCGCGACATCGAGTTCACCGTGCAGTTGCTCCAGCTCGTGCACGGGCTCACCGACGACGAGATCCGCCAGCGCGGCACGCTCGATGCGCTGAAGGCGCTTGTCAGCGCCGGCTACATCGGCCGCGGCGAGGCGGCGACGTTCGCGCGCGACTACCGCATGCTGCGCGTTCTCGAGCACCGCATGCAGCTGCGCGATCTGCGGCGCACGCACCTCATGCCGCGTACGGACGACGGTCTGCGCACGCTTGCCCGTGCCTCCCGCCTGGCTGCCACCGGCGGTGGCGTCTGGGAGCTGTGGGAGGGCATCAAGCGGGAAGTCCGTGACATCCACGTGCGGCTGTTCTACCGTCCGCTGCTGTCGGCGGTCGCGGCTCTTCCTGCTGCGGAGTACCAGCTGTCTGCGGCTCAGGCCCATGACAGACTGGCGGCGATCGGCTTCCGGGATCCGACCGCCGCTCTGCGGCACATCGGCGCGCTCACCGGCGGGATCAGCCGCAAGGCGAGCATCCAGCGTCACCTCATGCCCGTGATGATCCGCTGGTTCGCCGACGGCGCCGACCCCGACTATGGACTGCTGGCATTCCGCCGCATCAGTGAGAGCCTGGGAAACACTCCGTGGTTCCAACGGATGCTGCGCGACTCGTCGGGCGCTGCCGAGCGTCTGACGCGTGTGCTGTCGGGGTCGCGCTACGTCGGTGAGCTGATGGAGGGGATCCCGGAGTCGGTCGCGTGGCTGGACTCCGAAGACCAGTTGCGCCCGCGCAGCGGCGTCGCCCTGCAGGAGGAGTCCCGAGCGATCCAGACGCGCCACGAGACGATCGCCGACGCGATGCGGGCGGTGCGCGCTCTGCGCAGACGTGAGCTGCTGCGGCTCGCCCTCGGCTCGATCCTCGGTACGATCGCGATCGACGAGATGGCCCGGTCGCTCACCACCGTCAGTGAGGTGACCATCCAGGCGACGCTGCGTGCGGTGCGGCGCGAGTTGCTCGGTCCCGAGGACGAAGCACTGCGATTCGCGGTGATCGCGGTGGGAAGGTTCGGCGGCGCAGAGCTCGGCTTCGGTTCCGATGCCGACGTCCTGTACGTGTATGAGGCGAACGGTCTTGAACCGCAGCGTGCGCATCAGCTGGCGCAGCAGCTCGTCGCCGGTCTTCGCGCACACTCCGAAGACCACCGTGTGGCGTTCGAGCTCGACGCCGATCTGCGCCCCGAGGGGCGCAACGGCCCTCTCGTTCGGTCGCTGGAGTCGTACGCCGAGTACTACCGACGCTGGTCGCTGTCGTGGGAGGCGCAAGCCCTGCTGCGTGCGCGCGCCGTGGCCGGCAGCGTTGGTCTCTCGCAACGCTTCATGGCGCTGGCCGATGAAGTGCGCTATCCCGCGCAGGTCGCTACGCACGACCTGCGAGAGATCAAGCGCATCAAGGCCCGCGTCGAGAACGAGCGGCTTCCGCAGGGCGCCGACCGATCGCGTCACCTCAAACTCGGCCCGGGCGGGCTCAGCGATGTGGAATGGCTCGTGCAGATCCTGCAGCACGCGCACGCCCATTCGATCCCCGCACTGAAGACGACCTCGACGCTGACGGCTCTCGAGGCGGCGCGCGCGGCCGGTCTGGTGCCGGATGCCGCCGCCGGTCGCTTCACCGAGGCCTGGCTGCTGGCGAGCCGCCTGCGTTCGGCGAACACTCTCATGTCGGGTCAGACCAGCGACATCCTGCCGACCGATCGCGAAAAGCTCGACGGCATCGGCCGACTGCTGGGGTATCCACCGCGCTCGGCGACTGTCGTCGAGGAGGAGTGGCTGCGCACCGCGCGGCGGGCCCGCGGCCAGTTCGAGAAGCTCTTCTACGGCTGAGGCGGCACAGACGTCCCACTCGCGCGCTACGAGACGTCGATGAGTCCTTCGACGGTGCTGTCGCCGATGTCGTCACCGCGGGCGAAGTCTCCCCAGATGGCGCGGATGCTTCGCGCGGCCGCTTTCATGCTGCTCGCGTCTGCGCCGCGCGTGATCTCCGCGTCGCGCCAGACCTCCTCGTCGCCGAACAGGAGCGGGAGATCGACGGTGTGTGACGATCCCAGACGGTTGCCGGGCGCCGACCATCGGATGACGTAGCCCTGGGCCTTTCCGCCGTCGCGGCGATGCCTACGGGCGAAGTCCCGCGCTCCGCGTGCGTAGACCACCTCGGTGAGGAGGCATGCCACCGCGTCCGTCAGCGCGCTGCCGATCACCGGGACGCGCGACAGCGTGACCAGGGCGGGAATGGCGTCGATGAAGAATCGCGTCTCGTCGGCGTTGAATCCGACGAGAAGGTCGATCGCGGGTGCAGCGGCGGCCCAGGCATCCTGCACCTCGGCCTCCGAGGGCAGCGGCGCATACCCGTACTGCGTGCCGAAGGGCATCGTCGCGCGCAGCCCGAAGCTTGCGGCAGCCTTCTGGGCCTTCTGCTGCAGGGCGAGGATGTCGCTGAGCGGGGTAGAAGGCGTCGCCTCTTTCGTCGCCTCGAGCATCGCGGCATTCATCTTCTGCCGACCCCGGGTCAGCCCCAGCGGCGCGCTCTGCGCGATCGCGCGCCGGAACAGGGTCGGGGCTTCGGGTGTCGCCATCAGCTGCACCACGGCGTCGCCGCCTGCCGACTCCCCGAAGACCGTGACGTTGTCCGGGTCGCCCCCGAACGCGGCGATGTTGCGCTGTACCCACCGCAGTGCGCAGAGCTGGTCCATCAGGCCGAGGTTGGCGGGCCGCTCCTCCGTTCCGCCCAGAAATCCCAGCATTCCCAGCCGGTAGGTCACGCCCACGACGATGACGTCCTGCTCGGCGACGAGCGCGGCCGGATCGTGGATCGGAATGTCAGCCGCCCCCGATGTGTACGACCCGCCGTGGATCCACACCATCACGGGCAGCGGTGTCGATGACTGCGCGGGGATCGTGACCGACAGATACAGGCAGTTCTCGTCCTGGAGGAGATCAGCGGTACGGTAGCCGAGCCGCTGCTCCAGCATCGGCACGGCGAGCTGCGGCGCTGCCGGTGACCATGCCGTCGCGTCGAACGTCCCGGTGTGGTCCGGGGCGGGTTCGGGTGCCCCGAAACGTAGCGACGACGCGTACGGGATGCCGGTCGCCCGAATCACTGCGCCGTCGCGCCATCCTCGGATCCGGCCCCGCACGGGGTCACGAAGTCAGGGGGAGTGGTTGCCCCGCTTCGGATGGTCATGAGCGCGCCGCCCGAAGCATGGGTGCGTCGACGATTTCGCAATTGCTCAGGTACACGCTGACCATTGTCCACCGTCGGGAGCGGAGAGCATGCTCTCCCCTCCCGGCACCGTCGAGACCGGGCGGTCGAGTGTCGGCAGAACCAGTCCCTGCGCGGCGAGCGCGGCGAGCGATCGCCCATCGACCTCCCCGTCATCCCCGATCAGATCGAAAAGCCCGGGACGCAGGTCGCCGCGCTCTACCGCGCGGATCGATGCGGTGATGTCGTGGATGCCGAACGACCGAAGAGGCAAAGGACACCGCGGCGTCCAGAAAACGTGTCGGGGATGCGCTGACACGGGAGACGCGGGCGCCGGTCAGCGATGAGCGCTGGAGCCGATGCCCGTCACAAGAGGTCCTTGCCTCTCGCTCCCTCTCACACGCGGCGGTTGTGCCGCAGGAGCGTCGCGACCTGCATCGCACGCTCGGCCGCGCGCCGCCCCGCGTCGTCTGCGCCTCGCCGAAAGGCACTCTCCGCGGCGGGGTGTGCCCGCTGCTCTGCGAGAGTGCAACGGTGCACCGAGACCGCGGGTGTCGCATGCGGTCTCGGTGCACCGTTGCGGTCTCGTTGACGGGGCGGTCGGGCGGTGCGTGGGAAGCCGATACGACGAAGGTCCCGGCATCCGAG
>JASGEE010000175.1:0-29497 GCA_047606715.1 Microbacterium sp. | reverse complement strand
GCAAGCACCGCATCGAGGACGCCGTCCGCAACGCGAAGGCGGCCGTCGAGGAGGGCATCGTCCCCGGCGGTGGCGTGGCCCTCATCCAGGCCGGCAAGAAGGCGTTCGACACGCTCGAGCTGACCGGCGATGAGGCGACCGGCGCGAACATCGTCAAGGTTGCCATCGAGGCGCCGCTCAAGCAGATCGCCCTCAACGCGGGCCTCGAGCCCGGTGTCGTGGCGAACAAGGTCTCGGAGCTGCCTGTGGGCCAGGGCCTGAACGCGGCGACCGGTGAGTACGTCGACCTGTTCGCCGCCGGCATCATCGACCCGGCTAAGGTCACCCGCTCGGCGCTGCAGAACGCCGCGTCGATCGCGGGTCTGTTCCTCACGACCGAGGCCGTCGTCGCCGACAAGCCCGAGAAGGTCGCGGCCCCGGCCGGCGACCCGACCGGCGGCATGGATTTCTAAACCCGAGACACGCCAGAAGGGCCCCTCCGCGGAGGGGCCCTTCTGCTTTTGCTACCGGAACAGGCTGGCGGCGGCGAGCTCCGTCTGCGCGTACTGGTCGCCGGCGTGACCGAGCGCCGCGCCGATGTCAGCGAGGGCCGACTCAAGTTCGGTCTGCGTCACGCGCCAGCGGTCGATGACGCCCTGAAAGGCGACGGCGGCGCTTCCGGTCCATGACCCCTGCAGCTGAGTGAGCTGGCTGAGCATGGCCGACGTTTCGCCCTGTAGGCGCTCGGCGGTCGCGCGTATCGCGCCGGTTGCGCTCAGGACGGCATCGGAATCGACGGTGAAGATCGACATGGGGCACTCCCTTTCGTGTGCGGATGAGGCTGCCCACGCTACGACGTCGGACGCTGCCGTGGATGGGCCGCAGCCCGATCCGTGGACAACTTCGCGCATCGCCTGATTGTGCAGGAGGCGATGGTCACGCTCCGGGCGTGGCGGGCGGAGTCGCGCGTGCGATGTCCTCATGGCGCAATCGCGGCAGCGGCTGGGTCTGGATGAACAGATGCGCGGCGGCATCGCGCCCTCGCGCCAGCGGGAACGCCACCCGGAACGTCGCCCCGCCGCCGGGTGTGTCGGTCACCTCGATCGTCCCGTGGAGCGCCTCGACGATGGATGCGACGATCGACAGCCCCAGTCCCGAGCCGCCGGTCTCGCGCGTACGTGAGGTGTCGGCGCGCCAGAACCGCTGGAAGATCTTGTCGCGCACGTGCGGGACGATGCCGTCGCCGTGGTCGATGACGGCGATCCAGCCCAGGCCGGCGGTGTCATCGACGCCGACGGCGAATTCGATGGGCGAGCCTTCGGGGGTGTAACGGCGTGCGTTGCCGAGCAGGTTCGCGATGACTTGACGGATGCGGTTTTCGTCGCCGAGCACGATCGGCGCACGCGCGGGCAGTTCCACCGGCTCGGTCAGCGCAGCCGGCTCGACGCCCGGGCCGGCGGGCGTGCGCGGGCGTCGGCGCAGCCGTGACAGGGTCGCCCCGAGAGCGGCGGGGCGGCGCCGTGCCGTCACCTCGCCATCGGCGCCGAGGTCTGGCGTGACCTCGGCGGCACCGGGGTGCGACACGGCGACGTCGTCGACGACCGTCACGGTGCGCTGCGGAGACGTTGCGCGGGCGTCGAGGGCGGCATCCTTCGCGATCGGCCGCAGGTCGACCTCGGCGACGACGAGGTCACGACGCTCGTCGAGGCGGGCCAGGGCGAGCAGGTCTTCGACGAGCACCCCCATCCTGATCGCTTCCTTCTCGATCCGCTCCATCGACTGGGCGGTCTGCTCGTCACCAGAGATGGCGCCCATGCGGTACAGCTCGGCGTAGCCGCGCACCGTCACCAGCGGTGTGCGCAGCTCGTGACTGGCATCACCGATGAAGCGCCGCATCTGCTGCACGGTCGCATCCCGCTGGTCCAGTGCGCGGTCGACGCGGTCGAGCATGGCGTTGATGGCGGTCTTCAGCCGTCCCACCTCGGTGCCCGGGGAGATGTCCTCCATGCGCTGGCCGAAGTCGCCCTGGGCGATCGACATGGCGGTCTGCTCGACCTGACCGAGGCTGCGGAAGGTGAGTGTCACGAGCCACCGGGTCAGCAGCGCCGCGCCGAAGATGACCAGCAGCGCCATGATCGTGTAGATGCCGATGAAGCTGGCGACGGTCTGGTTGACCGGAGCCAGCGGCAGCGCCAACAGTTGCACGTTCGACTCTCGCGCGCCCGCCACCTGCAGAACGTCGACGGCGGCGTGGAAGGTGGTCTGGCCATCGGCGGAGCGCAGTTCGAACGGTGACGTGCCCTGCACGATGGCCTCATCGAGCCCGAACGTCTCGGGGAACTCGGGCTGGCTTCCCCCCGTCGCGCCGCCGGTGGCCAGCAGTGTGCCGTCGGGACCGTATACTGCGATGGCGAACGACGTCAGCGGTGCGGTCGCCGGTGGGGAGAACGTCGCGACGCCGTCGACGACCTCGACGTCGAGCAGGCTGCTGGCCTGATCGAGGGTGACGGCCTGGCTGAGCGACTGGTCGCGCTCGGCCGTCTGCGCATTGCGCAGGAAGACGGCCGTGCCCAGCCCTGTCGCCAGCAGCCCCACCGCCAGCACGGACACCGTGACGCCGGTGACTTTGGCGCGCAGGCTGATGCCGCGCCACCACGCCGTGACCCGATCGTTCTTCTTCGCGTGCGCGGGCCCGATGCCGTCGCGCATCACGGCGAGCAGGGACGGGCTGCCGTCACGACGACTTGCCGGCCTTCAGCATGTAGCCGAAGCCGCGCTTGGTCTGGATGAGCGGCTCGGTCGAGTACGGGTCGATCTTGCGGCGCAGGTAGGAGATGTAGCTTTCCACGATGCCGGCGTCGCCGTTGAAGTCGTATTCCCACACGTGGTCGAGGATCTGCGCCTTGCTGAGCACCCGATTCGGATTGAGCATGAGATAGCGCAGCAGCTTGAACTCGGTGGGTGAGAGGTCGATCGACACGTCGCCGACGAGGACATCGTGCGTGTCCTGGTCCATCGAGAGCTCCCCGGCACGGATGGTCGATTCTTCGTCGGCCTGCATCGTGCGGCGGAGAATCGCCTGCAGGCGCGCGACGATCTCGTCGAGCGAGAAGGGCTTGGTGACGTAGTCGTCGCCGCCCGCGTTGAGGCCCTCGATCTTGTCCTCGATGTCGTCTTTGGCGGTGAGGAAGAGGATCGGAGCGGTGTAGCCGGCGCCGCGGAGGCGCTTGGTGACGCTGAACCCGTTCATGTCGGGCAGCATCACATCGAGGATGATGAGGTCGGGCTCTTCCTCGAGGACGGCCGAGATGGTCTGGGCGCCGTTGGCGACGGCGCGGACCTGATAGCCGGCGAAGCGGAGGCTGGTGACCAGCAGGTCCCGGATGTTCGGTTCGTCGTCCACGACGAGGATGCGCGGTGCGGTCATAGCCCCATCTTGTCACCGGAACCGATGCGGATGCTGGATTTCCGCGTTCCGCGCGGATCAGGCGGGGAAACAGCCGCGTACGGCGAGCTCGATCGTCGGGCGCACGGCGACGGTGGGGTCCACCGTCAGCCTGATCGATGACACCTCTCGCCGCCGACGTGATCGGCACCGTGCAGGGGGGTCTGCGCGAGCTCGTCGAACAGAATCCGGTCTGGGGTGTCTATGGGAAAGGTCTGTCACCCATATTCGGGCTCCTGATCGGCCTCATCCGATGTTGCTGCCGGCGTAGTCGCTTGTCGTCGGGGCATGTACGAGCTGGCGGTGGCCCAGTGCTGCAGAAAGAGTCCCTCTCCCTGCTGCGGTGTACAGCGCTCCAGTGCATGCGGTGCCTGGGGGGACATTGACCACGGCAGTGGTCACCGTGTCTGCGTCTTCTGCCACATCTACGCCCGTGTGTTCATCACACGAGGACGACAAGTACGCGATGTCAATAGCGAAGCCGTCTTCCGAGGGGGTCGTCAGCAGCATCCATGGGGAACTTGAGTTGTCCTCGAGCGCGACATGCGGCTGTTCAACGAGGTGCCTCACCTACTTTGAGCGCGAGGCTTGCCTGATGTGGAAGGCAAGAAATCCTGCTTGGAGGTGCTGCCGATAGGCCCGTGCCACGGCGCATAATTCAGGCTGTGTTCGTCAGCGCTCCATGGGCAGCCGCGCGATTCCGCGGATTTCGACCGGCCGTGGCGGCGCCCAGCCTGAGTTATGCGCCACCTATCGGCGGAACCTCCTACTGGTGCCTGCGTGGACTACCTTGAATATTCCTTCAACACGTGTGGTCTTGTCGCAACGGAGGGGAAGATGGTCGCTAAAGGAGACAGCGGGGGACCGGTTTACACGACGACTGGATCGACTCAGGCGTGGGCAGCGGGCATTGCGTCTGGGTACGGGACCTACTCCGGTGACGACGTGACGTTCTACACGCCCATTCGCAAGATCACGAATGCTTGGAACCTGAAGGTTCGTTGCGGCTCGTGTTAGCTGCGGTTCTCCGCGCCTCGTGATCTCCAGCACGATTCGGCATCGACGAGAGTGTGGCGAGACGGGTTCTCATCACTTTTCCCCACATCGTGCTCTGACCTTGACATTCAACTTCTGGTTGAAGAGTCCTCAAAGACACGGAGCACGTCGACGGGTGCGATCTCTCATCGGCAGGCCTGTGTACTGTGGCGCCCTGGCCCCTTGAGAGCACGGCAGGATGGGACCATGACGCTGCCTGCGAACGTCGTCTCCGCCGTCCCCGGTCCCGCTCCCTTCCCGCGCATCGCACGTCCCCTCCCCGCGGATGCTACGGCGGGCGGTCTGGCGTTCCACCGACTCGTGTTCGCGCGACGGCGCAACGGGTGGTGGACGCCGCTCGTGGTCGGTGCCGTGGGGGTGGCGCTCTATCTTGCGTTCCTGATCGTCGTCCTCCTCGGCATCGTTGTCGCCTCGTTCGCTCTGCCGGATCTCATGGACAGCGTCGACGCCTTCGCGCGGGACCTGACGATCGACATGAACGACCCGTTCATCGTCGCCCTGACGCTCGGCACGATCGTGCTCATGCTGCCTAGTTACGTCCTGGCGTCGCTGATCGTGAACGGTCGGCGCGTCGGGCTCGTCTCCTCGGCGGCGGGGCGGTTGCGGTGGCGCTGGATGCTGCAGTGCACGCTCGTCGCGGTGATCGTGTCGGCGGTGCTCCTCGCCGTCACCCTTCTGCTGCCCGCTGAACTCGCGGGTGAAGTCGTGGATCCGGCGGGTCCGGGGCCGCAGTGGGCGGCGACGCTTGTCGTCGTGCTGCTGCTCGTACCGCTGCAGGCCGCGGCGGAGGAGTATGTGTTCCGCGGGTATCTCATGCAAGCCGTCGGGAGGTGGCTGCGGCATCCGGCGTTCGCGATCCTGCTGCCGGTGCCCCTGTTCGTCATGGGGCACATGTACGACGTGCTCGGGCAGATCGGCGTCGGGCTGTTCGCGATCGCGGCCGGCTGGCTGACCTGGCGCACCGGGGGACTGGAAGCGGCCATCGCGTTGCACGTCGTGAACAACCTCGTCGGGTTCGGGCTGTCGATCGCCGAGGGGTCCGACCCGACCGCCACCGAGACGGGCATCGTCAGCTTCCTCTGGTCGCTGCTGCTGGTCGGCGGCTACGTCGCGATCATCGAGTGGATGCGTGCGCGCCATCCGATCCCGCGCACGCTCGTGATCACGCCGCCGCTTCCGCCGATGCCGACCGGCTACGCGGCGGCGATGCCGTCGGCATCCAGGATCGTGTAGCTGTAGCCCTGTTCGGCGAGGAAACGCTGGCGGTTCTGGGCGAAGTCCTGATCGACCGTGTCACGTGCGATGAGCGTGTAGAAGCTCGCGGTATGGCCGCTCGTCTTGGGCCGCAGGAGGCGACCGAGGCGCTGCGCCTCCTCCTGCCGGGAGCCGAACGAGCCCGACACCTGGATCGCCACGGAGGCCTCGGGCAGATCGATCGAGAAGTTCGCGACCTTCGAGACCACGAGCACCGGCACGGTCCCCTCACGGAACGCCTGGTACAGCTGCTCCCGTTCGTCCACCGGCGTCGCGCCGGTGATCTTCGGGGCGTCCAAGGCCTCGGCGAGGACGTCGATCTGGTCGAGGTACTGCCCGATCACGAGAATCTGCTCGCCGAGGTGCTTACGCACGAGCTCCTTCACGACGTCGATCTTCGCATGCGCCGTCGCCGCCAGCCGGTAGCGTTCGTCGTCGGCCGACGCCGCGTACTCCAGGCGGTCGGATGCCGGCAGGTCGACGCGCACCTCGTAGCAGGTCGCGGGGGAGATGAACCCCTGCGCCTCGATCTGCTTCCACGGGGCGTCGAAACGTTTGGGTCCGATGAGGCTGAACACGTCGCCTTCGCGACCGTCTTCGCGCACGAGGGTCGCCGTGAGCCCGAGTCGTCGGCGCGCCTGCAGGTCGGCCGTGAGCTTGAACACCGGTGCCGGCAGCAGGTGCACCTCGTCGTAGATGATGAGGCCCCAGTCGAGGGCGTCGAGAAGCGCGAGGTGCGCGTGCTGCCCCCTCCGCTTCGCCGTGAGGATCTGGTACGTCGCGATCGTGACGGGCCTGATCTCCTTCGCCTGCCCGGAGTACTCGCCGATCTCCTCCGGCGTGAGGGTCGTGCGCCGCAGCAACTCGTCGCGCCACTGCCGGGCGCTGACGGTGTTGGTGACGAGGATGAGCGTGGTCGTCTTGGTCTGGGCCATCGCGGCTGCCCCGACGAGCGTCTTGCCCGCGCCGCACGGCAGCACGACGACGCCCGACCCGCCCTCGGCGAAGATGTCCACGGCCTGACGCTGATACGGCCGCAGCGTCCACTCCGACTCGTCGAGGTCGATCTCGTGCGGCGTTCCCGGCGTGTAGCCGGCGTGGTCTTCGGCGGGCCAGCCGATCTTCAGCAGCTCCTGTTTGATGTGGCCGCGCGCCCACGCGTCCACGACGTAGGCGTTCGGCGACGGGTGGCCGACCAGCAGGGGCTGGATGCGCTTGTTCTTGGCGACTTCGGCGAGCACGGCGGCATCCGTCGCGCGCAGGATGAGCAGCCCCTCGTCGTCGCGTTCGATCACGAGCCGGCCGTAGCGGCCGACGGTCTCGCGGAGGTCGATCGAGACGGATGCCGGCACGGGGAAGCGCGACCAGCGTTCGAGCGTGGCGAGCATGTCGTCCGCATCATGCCCGGCGGCCCGCGCGTTCCACAGCCCCAGTCGGGTGATGCGGTACGTGTGGATGTGTTCGGGAGCGCGTTCGAGCTCGGCGAAGATCGCGAGCTCATGGCGGGCGGTCTCGGCCTGCGGATGGGCGACTTCGAGCAGCACGGTGCGGTCGCTTTGCACGATGAGGGGGCCGTCAGCCATAGCGGGCAAGTCTACCCGGGCCGGCTGTGGCTGCTTCAGCCGGCGCGCAGCGAGCTGATGCTGGAGACCGGCAGCGTGCGCTCGACGTCGACGTTCTTGTCCCGCCCGCGCAGGCGCCCGCCGCCCAGGCCCGTCGCCTCGATCGTGAACTCACGCTCGGTGCCGTCGGGCAGCTGCACGGCGACGACGATCGTCGCCCGCGCGCGCACGGCCTGTTCGAGTTCGCGGCCGAGCCAGGTGGCGTCGGCGTCTGCGGACGCCCCCGCACGCAGCCGCTCCAGCAGATCCCGGTACGTCTCCACGGGGTCGGGCGACGGTGCCGGGTCGGGAGCCAGCCGGTGGCGGTCGAGATCGCGGCGGATGCCGTCGGCATCCACCGCGACGACGGGGTAGCGGGCATCGGCGAGCATCCAGAACGCCGTGTCGGGTCCGGTGCGGCTGGTCAGGGCATCGCCGTCGTGCACGAGTCCGAGCGGGCGCAGAACCTGGTCGACGGCGATGGTGCGCAGCAGTGTGGCGTCGTCGCTCGTGATGCGGGTGCGACCTTGCGCGTCGGGACCGACGCGCAAGGAGCCGTGCCGGCTCGCGGTGCGCTCGATCTCGTAGGCCAACGGTTGGGGGAGCCCGGTCAACGAGATCTCGAGGAGGAATGCGCGCAACGACGGTGCCGTCTCGCCCGCCGTCAGAGCGTCACCGAGGCTCTCCGCCGTGAACCGGTAGCTCGCAGCCTGTGCGCGCGACTCGCGGCGCGCCATCGTGCGCAGGCGGATGTCCACTCGCGGGGCGAGGGCGCCCGGTGCGATCGCGGTCAGGTCGTTCTGCAGGTAGACCCGGTCGACCTCGGGCGGCAGATGGAGGCTCAGAGCCGCGGCATCGAAGCTCCCGCCGGCCGCGGCCGGTTGCGACCACGTCGCCGGCGCACCGGTGGCGTCGACGATCACCCAACGCCGCAGCAGCGCGGCCGTCCGCTCGGCCATGGCGGGCCAGCTCGCATCGAAGGGGTACGCGCCCGCCCAGCCGACCAGCGGAATCCAGCCGCCGTGCCTCGCGGCTGACGCGCGCACGGCCGCCGGAAGGTTCGCGACGAGTGCGGTGGCGACATCGAGCCAGCGATCGAGTGTGGCGGTCCTCAGCCAGGCCGCGCCGCGAGCAGTGACGAGCCACTGCCGCTCCACTCCCGCGATCAGCCCGGTCTGCTCGGCGATCGCGACGAGTTCATCGGCGGCGGGCGCGTCGTCCACCGCGCCGAGGTCGATCAGGCGGCGGCGGTCGGCGGCGCCGAGTGTGCCGGCACCGATCCGGGCGAGCGGGGTGGACAGCGCGATATGCAGGATGTCGGCGAGCGAGCCCGTCGCCGCGAAAGCCCGCTCCGCCTCGAGCGCGTCGCCCGAGGTGCCCGCCGGAGCGGCGCTCGAGGCCACGGCCGCATCGACGCGGACGAGCCCGGCGAGCGTGCGCGCGACCGCGCCG
This sequence comes from Microbacterium sp., assembly GCA_047606715.1. GTDB lineage: Bacteria > Actinomycetota > Actinomycetes > Actinomycetales > Microbacteriaceae > Microbacterium. The sequence continues at coordinate 20,710 of JASGEE010000175.1, read as the reverse complement.
TAGGGGACGCCGTCGGCATCGACGAGCGCGCGCGCGAAGAAGGCGTCGCGCATCGGTCCGGCCGGCACGGCGCCCGAGGCGACGGCGGCATCCAGAACATCGACATCGGTGCGCGTCAGCGTGCCCAGCGCACGCTCGATCAGGGCCGCGTCCAGCAGAGCCTCGGCGGCATCGAACATGTCATGCCAGTCGACCGTCGGCGCGACCTGTCGCGTAGCGAACAGCGCCGCCAGCGACGCGTCGTCGCGCTGCGCGAGCAGGTGCGCGAGCGATCTGGAGTCGGTGGCGGTCACCTCAATGCCCCTTGCCGACCCGCGCCTTCCGCACAAACGTCATGATGAGCACCGCCATCAGCAGTGCGAACGCGACGATCGGGGCGATGTACACGATCGTGCCGACGGTGGGCCAGACACCGCTGCCCATGTCGGCTCCCGCCCACGAACCGAAGATGATCGCGATGAAGCACACGATCGACAGCAGGAGCAGTCCGAGCGACATGAACGCGAGGATGCGGTCGATCCGGCGGACGGGGACGTCGGGATCGGGTGTGGGAGAAGTCGAGGAGGCCATCGGCATCCACCCTACTGCCGTAGGCTTGATCCGGGGCGTTCGCCCCCCGTGTCACTGTGCCCGCATCCGGGTGCCGATCAGCGAGGTTAGCGATGCCCACCGGCAAAGTCAGGTTCTACGACGACGAGAAGGGGTTCGGCTTCATCACCACCGATGATGGCCAGGACGTCTTCCTGCACGCCACAGCCCTTCCCTCCGGCACCGACGGCATCAAGGCGGGCACGCGGGTGGGCTTCGGCGTCGCCGACGGCAAGCGCGGACTGCAGGCGCTCGCCGTGCGCGTGCTCGATGCGCCGCCCAGCCTTGCCAAGCGCAAGCGGATGAAGCCCGACGACATGGCCGTCATCGTCGAAGACGTCGTGAAGCTGCTCGACGGCGTCGGCGGCGATCTGCGTCGCGGGCACTACCCGAACAGCGGGCAGAGCAAGAAGGTCGCGGCCATTCTGCGCAAGGTCGCTGATGAGCTCGACGCCTGACCCGGTCGACGCGCGGCTGATCGACGCGCACGATCTCGCCCTGGCAGCCCTGCACGAGATCACGCCGGCGACGACCGTCGGCCCGGCAGCGGGGTACACGGCCGAAGACGGCGGGGTCGTCTCGCTGCGGTTCGAGAACACGATGCCCGGCTATCCGGGCTGGTTCTGGACGGTCAGCGTCGCGGTCGTCGACGGCGCGGAGCCCACCGTGCTCGAAGCCGAGCTCATCCCCGGCGACGGTGCCCTGCTGGCACCGGAGTGGGTGCCGTGGGCGGTTCGGCTCGCGGAGTATCAGGCTGCGCAGGTGGTGCTGGCCGCGGAGGCCGAGGATGAGGAGGAGATCGACCTCAGCGACCTCGACGATCTGGATGCCGCCGACTTCGATGAGGATGGCTCACCGATCCTGCACTCCGGCGACGTCGACGGTGTCGACATCGATGAGCTGGACCCCGAGGTCACCTGACGAGCGCCGCTCGCTGCCGCCACGAAACAATCGGCGGACGAGGCAGTGGGGGATCCCCACCGTCTCGTCCGCCGGTTGTCTTCGCGCCGTCGCGCGGTGCTACTGCTGGTCGGGGGCTTTCGCCTTGGCAACGTCTGCGGCGGTGCGTGCGCCCACAGCGGCGGCCAGTTCCGGACGGATCTGGGTGACGGCGTTGTTGACGTCGAGCCCCTTCTTCTTCATCGCGCGGGCGCGCTCACCGGCCGTGCGCAGACGCGGGTTGACGTACTCGTCGATGCCGAAGTTGAGCAGCGAGAGGGCGACGCCGATGATGGCGATGCACAGGCCCGGAGGCAGATACCACCACCACTGCCCCTGCAGGAACGCGCCCTGAGAGCTGGCCCAGTTGAGCGTCGTCCCCCAGTTGTACGTCGTGACCGGGATCACGCCGATGAACGACAGGGTCGTCAGGCCGATGATGGCCGCCGTGACGGTGCCGACGAAGCTCGCCGCGATCAGTGCCATCAGGTTCGGCAGCATCTCGACGGTGATGATGCGTCGCAGCGGTTCGCCGTTGGCGCGGGCCGCCTGGATGAAGTCGCGGTTGCGCAGCGACATCGTCTGGGCGCGGAGCACGCGTGCACCCCAGGCCCAGCCGGTGATGCCCAGCACGGCGGCTATCACCACCAGGGGCGGGTCCTCGAACATCGAGGCCACGATGATGATCAGCGGCAAGCCCGGGATCACGAGGAAGACGTTGGTGAGCGCCGACAGCGCCTCACTCTTCCATCCCGTGAGGTATCCGGCGATGACACCGACCGTGATCGCGATGAGGGTCGCGATGATCGCCGCGAGGAAGCCGACCACCAACACGCCGCGCGTGCCGTAGATGACCTGGCTCAGCACGTCCTCGCCGAGGTGGGTCGTCCCGAGCCAGTGCGTCGCGGACGGGGGCTGCAGACGCGCGCTCTGGTCGACCTGGGTCGGCGGGAAGGGAGCCAGCACGTCGGCGAAGATCGCGATGAGGGTGAAAAAGCCCAGGATCGCGAGCCCCGTGAGCGACTTGCCGTTGCGGAACATCGAGAACGCCGAGGCGAGCTTGCTCCACAACGACTCGCGCGTCGTGCCGTCCCCTTCGGGGAGCGTGATGAGGGTGTGAGTTGTATCTGTCATGGCTCAGGACTCCGTCTGGCGCGTGCGCGGGTCGAGGAAGGCGTAGGCGACATCGGCGAGGATGTTCGCGACCAGCACCGAAAGGGTGATCACCAGGAACACGCCCTGCATCAGCGCGTAGTCTTTGGCGTTCGTGGCATCCAGCAGCAGCTTTCCGACACCGGGGTAGCTGAAGACCATCTCCATGACGATCGTGCCGCCGACGATGAAGCCGATCGACAGAGCGAAACTCTGGATCTGGGGGAGCACGGCGTTGCGGGCCGCATACCGCCAGAGCACCTTGCTGTTGGGCATGCCCTTGGCCTGCGCCACCGTGATGTAGTCCTCGTCGAGGACCGTGAGCATCATGTTGCGCATCCCGAGCATCCAGCCGCCCAGTGAGGCGATCACGATCGTCAACGCCGGGAGGGTGCCGTGGTGGATCACCTCGCCGATGAACTCTAGCGTCCATCCGGGCTTGACCCCCACGCCGTATGCCTTGCCGATCGGGAACCATCCCAGGCGGACCGAGAAGAACGCGATCGCAAGAAGACCCAACCAGAAGTACGGGATCGTGCTGAGGAACGTCGTGATCGGGATGAGGACGTCCAAGCGGCTGCCGCGCTTCCATCCGACGTAGGCGCCGCCGATCGTGCCGACGGCGAACGAGACGAGCGTCGCGAAGCCGACGAGGCCGACCGTCCACGGCAGGGCCGCGGAGATGACCTCGGCGACCGGGCGCAGACCGTGCAGCAGGGAGATGCCGAGATCGCCCTGGAACAGCAGCACCCAGTAGTCGACGTATTGCTGCCACAGCGACTTGTCGGTGCTCAGGCCCAGCAGGGTGCGCAGGGCGTCAGCTGCTTCCGCGGAGATGTTCTGGTTGCGAGCGAGGTACTGATCGACCGCGTCGCCCTTCATGAACCGGGGCAGGAAGAAGTTGATCGTCAACGCCGCCCAGAACGTGAAGATGTAGAACAGCGCACGACTGCCGAGGAAGCGCCAGGGGATGCGCGAGCGTCCCTTTGCGGCCTGTGTCGCCGTCGTGCCGGCTGCGAGGGCGTCAGTCTCTTCTGCTGAGACCACCCCGGGTCCGATGGAAGTCACTGTGCTCCTCCCGTGGTTGCGAAGTGCAGTTCCGGATCGGGCGACGCCGCCCGGAGCTGCTGGGTGTACGGATCTTTCGGGTTCAGGATGACCTCGTCGGCGGGTCCCTGTTCGGCGATGCGTCCCTGGTTCAGCACGATGATCTCGTCGCTGAAGTGACGGGCGGTGGCGAGGTCGTGGGTGATGTAGAGCACGCCGAGACCCTCCTCGCGCTGCAGGTCGGCGAGCAGGTTCAGCACGCCGAGACGAATCGACACGTCGAGCATCGAGACCGGCTCGTCGGCCACGAGGAGCTTGGGCCGCGAGGCGAGAGCGCGCGCGATCGCGATGCGCTGACGCTGACCGCCGGACAGCTCGTGGGGGCGACGGTCGATGACGGCCTTCGGATCGAGACGCACACGCTCGAGGAGGCGACGCACCTCTTTGTCCGTCTCGGCTGCCGGAACGACGTTGTCCAGCCGCAGCGGCCGCTCGATGTGGTACCGGATCGAGTGATACGGGTTCAGCGACGCGAACGGGTCCTGGAACACCATGCGCAACTGCTGGCGGTATTTGCGCAGACCCTTGCCGCGGCGCGGGATGGGCTGACCGTCCAGCAGCACGTGACCGGTGCTCGGCAGCTCCAGCTGCGTGAGGATCTTCGCGATCGTCGACTTGCCGCTGCCGGACTGGCCGACCAGTCCGATCGTCTGACCGGACTCCAGCGTGAAGCTGACGTCGTCGAGCGCCTTGAGTTGCCCGGCGCCGCGGACGTTGTACACCTTGGTGACGTGGTTGAAATCGAGGATCGTCATCGCACCACCACACCCCTTTCTCCAGTCAGACGCGGGAACGACGACAGCAGTGTCTTCGTGTAATCGTTCTGCGGGTTGGTCCAGATCTGCTCGGCTGTCGCCAGCTCGACGATCTCGCCGGCGCGCATGACGGCGATGCGGTCGCTGATCTCCAGCAGCAGCGGAAGGTCGTGCGTGATGAAGATCACCGAGAAGCCGAACTCGTGGCGCAGCTGCGAGATCTGCTTGAGGATCTCGCGCTGCACGAGCACGTCGAGCGCCGTGGTCGGTTCATCCATGACCATCAGCTGAGGCCGCAGGGCCAGAGCCATCGCGATCATGACGCGCTGACGCATGCCGCCCGACAGCTCGTGCGGGAAGGAGCGCAAGCGCTGATCGCCGACTTTGACGATCTCCAGCAGTTCTGCTGCGGCCTCGCGACGCTGTTTCTTGGTGAAGCTGGGTCGATGGATCTCGAACACGTCCTCCAACTGAGAGCCGATCGTGGCGACCGGGTTCAGGGCGTTCATCGCGCCCTGGAAGACCATGGAGATCTTGTCCCAGCGGAACTTGCGCATCTCTTCCACGTCGAGGCTGTTGACGTCGATGTCTTCGCCGCTGGCGTCGTGGAAGGTGACGGCCCCGCCGGTGATGACGGCGGGCGCTTTGAGGAGACGCTGGATGCCGTAGGCAAGAGTCGTCTTGCCGCATCCGCTCTCACCGGCCAGACCCAGGATCTCGCCGCGCTGGATTTCGAGAGTGACGTTCTTGACCGCCGCAACGGGGGGGTCCACGTCGTAGACGACCGAGAAGTCGTGGACGGAGAGCAGGGTGTCGCTCATATGTTTCGGGCTCGCTTTCGTAGTGCAGAGAGAGGGGGTGGGGGTGGGCGCGCGCGAGGCGCACCCACCCCCACCGGTGCCTTAGTCCTTCAGCGTCAGCTTCGTGAGGACCTGAACCACGGACGGCTGCGTCGGGTCGGCAGACGCGTATGGGTCGTCCTCGTCCGGGAACCCGACGTAGTTGCGGACGTTGTACTCGCCCAGCAGCGGGTGAGCACCCAGCGGAATCGCCGGGACGTCCTCGGCGAACGCCTCCTCCAGCACAGTGACGGCCGCCACGCGGGCGTCCTCGTCGGCCGTGTTCGCGTAGGTGTTCAGCGCTTCGGTCACCTCGGGGTTGTCGTAGCGGCCGAAGTTGAACCCTGCGAGACCGTCGACGATCCACTTCGGGTCCATCGTCGACGTGTACAGACCGTACGCGTTGCCGCTGTCCTCGAGCCAGTGGATGATCGCGTCGAACGTGCCCTCCTGGCGGGCGGCGTCCCAGCCGCCCCAGTCCGGCTGGTCGACCGTGACCTCGATGCCGAGTGCCTTCAGCTCTTCGGCGATCAGCGCCTGCTCGGTGTTCCAGTCGCTCCAACCGCTGGGCACGGAGATCGAGAACGTGACGGCCTCGCCGTCCGGGTCGATCAGCGTCTCGCCGTCCCAGGTGTACCCGGCATCCGTGAGGATCTGCTTGGCCTTGTCGATGTCGACGGAGTAGTCCTGACCGGCGAACTCCGGCACGATCTCGGAGTCGAGGAGCTCGCCGAGACCCGTGACGCTCCAGATCGCTTCGCTCGCGCCCTCACGGGCGACCTCGACGTAGGCGTCGCGGTCGATCGTCCACGCGAGCGCCTTGCGGAGGGCGACGTTGTTGAACGGCTTCTCCTGCAGGTTCATGAAGAGAGTGGCCGCACCGACCGTGGACGCCGCGAAGAACCGGTTGTCCTCGTCGACGGCCAGGAAAGCGGTGTCAAGCTGCGGGATGAAGGCCTGAGCCCAGTCGGCCTCGCCGGATGCCAGGGCCGTCGTCAGAGCGGAGTTGTCACCGTACGAGATGTAGTTCAACTGGGGCACCGCCAACTCGCCGCCCCAGTAGGTGGGGTTGGCGGTGAGAGTGACAGCCTCGGTCGTCCACGAGTCCATGACGTAGGGGCCGGTGCCGACGAGCGTGCCCTCCGTCGTCAGCGGGTCGGTGTTCGGGTCCTCGATGTTCTCCCAGATGTGCTGGGGGACGATCGGGAAGTGCAGGACGCGCGCCTGTGCGGTGTACTTCGAGCTGTTGAATTCGATCGTGACGGTGTTGCCATCGACCTCCACACCGGCCAGGTCGAAGGCGTTGGTGTCGGTGAGCTTGCCTTCGAGCACCTGGTTGAACGAGAACGCGATGTCCTCGGCGGTGAACTCTTCGCCGTCGCTCCAGGTCACGCCCTCGCGCGCGACGGCGGTGAGCTGCGTGTAGTCGTCGTTCCACTCCACCGACTCGGCGAGCCACGGCGTGGTACCGAGGTCCCCGGTCGGGTTGATCAGCGCGAGCGATTCGAAGATCACCTTGGCGTAGCCGTACTTCGAGGCCGACGAGTCGGCGAGATAGGGGTTGTGCGACTCGGTCGTGATCGCGCCGTCGGGCTTGGCGATCGTCAGAGCCGGGCCTGTGCCTGAGTCGTTCGTGTCGCTCGAGCCGGAACAACCGGTGAGCAGCATCGCCGCGACCAGACCTGCGGCGGCAAGAGAGGTCTTCAGCCTCATTACTTCTCCTTCATGATGGGAACGCCATCGTTGCCCGTGCGCGTGGAGCGCCTCCGTCAACTTTGGCGGCAATTGGTCACCTAACTTACAGGTTGGTAAGTATTTCGTAGCCAAAAGCCCAGGGTCGTGACACAGTCGTTACGTTGCATCGTTATCAGGCGGGAGGGTGCCATGGTCGGCGATGGGCGGGCGCCGCGGATGCGTCCGGCGACGGCGCAGCGACGCCGCCAGATCCTCGAGGCGAGCTTCGACGTCTTCGCCGCGAAGGGCTACGCCAACGGCACGCTGCAGGACATCGCCGATCGGCTGGGGATGACCCACGCCGGTATCCTGCACCATTTCGGCTCGAAGGATCAGCTGCTCATCGAGATGCTCGAGCACCGTGACCGCCTCGGCGTCACCGGCTACATCGAGCGGCGTGACACCGGGGCTGCTGCGGTGTTGCGCGAACTCGTACGCACGGCCGCACAGAATGCGCAGCAGCGCGGGATCGTGCAGGCGTACGCGGTGTTCGCGGCGGAGTCGGTGACCGACGACCATCCGGGACGAGAGTTCTTCGAGCGTCGCTATCGGAGCCTGCGTCAGGAGGTCGTGGTCGCTCTGCGAGCCCTGTGCGCAGAGCGTGGAATCGACGAGCCGAAGACGGTCGATCGTGCGGCCTCGAGCGTTCTCGCGGCGATGGACGGGCTGCAGGTGCAGTGGCTCCTTACCCCGGCTGAGGTCGATCTCGCTGAGGCAAGCGAGTTCGCCATCAACGCGATCGTCAACGCCGTGCTGTACCCGTTGCCGTCGGCGATCATCGACGAACTGGACGAGGACTAGCCTGCCCGCAGCGCGTCAATCGTGTAGTCGATGCACCGGATGAGTTGGCGCACGTCGTCGGGCTCGATCGAGACGAACGTCGCGATGCGCAGCTGGTTGCGGCCGAGCTTGCGGTACGGCTCGGTGTCGACGATGCCGTTCGCGCGCAGGCTCGCGGCGACGGCGGCGGCATCCACCGTCTCGTCGAAGTCGATCGTGACGACCACGGGCGAGCGGTCGGCCGGGTCGGCCACGAACGGGGTCGCGAACGAGGACGCTTCGGCCCAGGCGTACAGAGCACCCGAGGATTCGGCGGTGCGCTCGCCGGCCCACGCGAGACCGCCGTTCTCGTTGATCCACTCCAGCTGCTTCTCCAGCAGGACGAGGGTCGCGACGGCAGGGGTGTTGAGGGTCTGGTTGAGCCGGGAGTTGTCGAGTGCGTTCTTGAGGCTCAGAAACTCCGGGATATAGCGACCCGACGCGGCGATGCGCTCGATGCGCTCGATCGCGGCGGGGGAGACGACGGCGAACCACAGTCCGCCGTCGGAGCCGAGGTTCTTCTGCGGCGCGAAGTAGTACACGTCGCACTGCGAGACGGCGAAGTCGATGCCGCCGGCCGCGCTCGTCGCGTCGATCACCGTGAGCGCGCCGTCGTCGCCGGCGACCCGCTCGACGGGAGCGGCGACTCCGGTGGAGGTCTCGTTGTGCGGCCAGGCGTACACGTCGACGCCCGCGACGGCCTCAGCCCGGGCGCGGGTTCCTGGCTCCGCCTTGCGCACGTCGGGCGTTTGCAGCCACGGGGCGGCCGCGGCAGCGGCGAACTTGCCACCGAACTCCCCGGAGACGAGGTTCTGCGCGCGGTGCTCGATGAGACCGAAGGCGGCGGCATCCCAGAACGCCGTCGAGCCGCCGTTGCCGAGGATGATCTCGTACCCATCGGGCAGGCGCAGGAGGTCGGAAAGACCGCTGCGGACGCGCCCGACCAGGTTCTTGATCGGCGCTTGGCGGTGCGAGGTGCCCATCAGTGCGGCGGCGGGCCCGGCGAGGGCCTCCAACTGCGCGGGGCGGATCTTGGACGGGCCGCAGCCGAATCGTCCGTCGGCGGGCAGGATCTCGCGCGGCAGGGTCACGTGGGCCATGCTCCGATTGTAAGGCGGCGGACGAACCCCCCCTCGCTGTGTCCGCTCCGGTCGGAGAATGTCACCGACTTCGGGCTGTTTCGCGCGAACGCTCCGAATATGCCGACATTGTCCGAAGTCCGTGACGCTTCACGCGCTGGTCACGTTGCGCGGCAGGGCCACGTGGGCCACGGCTTGTAGGCTGGAGCGGAATCCCCCTCCCGCGCATCGAGGCCTGCCATGACCGATCTGATCGACACCACCGAGATGTACCTGCGTACGATCCTCGAGCTCGAGGAGGAGGGCATCGTCCCCCTGCGCGCGCGCATCTCCGAACGGCTCGGACACTCCGGGCCCACGGTCTCGCAGACGATCGGACGGATGGAGCGCGACGGCCTCGTCGTCGTCTCCGACGATCGCACACTCGAACTGACCGATGTCGGCAGGCAGAAGGCGATCGACGTCATGCGCAAGCATCGCCTCGCCGAGCGTCTGCTCAGCGACGTGATCGGCCTGGACTGGGCCTACGTGCACGACGAGGCATGCCGCTGGGAGCATGTCATGAGCGAGCTCGTCGAGCGCCGCCTGATCGAGCTGCTCGGTCACCCGACCGAGTCGCCCTACGGCAACCCGATCCCCGGTCTCGACCAGCTCGGCGACGCCCCCGCGCACACCTTCGACGAGGGTGTCGTGGGACTCGTACGGGCGCTGAACGAGGCCGGCGGGCCGATCGCCGGTACGGTTCGGCGCCTGGCCGAGCCCGTGCAGGTCGACCCCGAGCTGCTCGAACAGCTACGTGACGCGGGCGTCATGCCTGGCGCCTCGGGGCGCTACCGCTTCAGCGAGGGATACGTGCTCGTGCAGATGGACGGTCGGACGGAGGGGTTGGAGCTGCCCGTCGAGGTGGCTTCGCACCTGTTCCTGGTGGATGCCGCACCGCACACCTGACCCGGCATCCGCGAACCTGGACGTCGGCCGGGAAGCGCCTGGGTGCGCCGACCTCAACGTGACTTATTCGTTACCTTCCGGTAGCCTCGGAACGTCCACCTGGCGAGAAGCCCGCCACGGACCTCCGCACGAATTGCCTCGCCGGTTCGTCGTTCGGGCGGTGAAACCCGTACATCTGTGCCCTGACACCGAGTGCCGACGAACCAGCATCGTCCTTGGGGGATGCGGAGGCGCCGGAGGACACTTGGCTGAACAGTTTGACCCGTCGCTAGAGGCGCCCGAGCCCGCCGCGACGATGATTGCCGCACGTCGCACGGCGGCCGCGAAAGCCGCGCGCCGGTCGGACCGCCGCGCCGCCGGCAAACCGCATCCGGTTCGCAGTTTCCTGACGATCGCCGCCGTTGCAGGCATGGTCGCCACCGTCGCGATCCCTGCGATGTCGATCGCGACGACGGCAGGTTCGGCCGAGGCCGTGACGCTCCAGCAGGTCGCGGCGGACGATCCGCAGTCGCTCGTCGTCGCCTCCGAGGCCGAGACGACCGGCCTGGACCGCGACAGCTACTCGGCCACGACGCCCGAGGAGATCCAGGAGAAGAAAGACGCCGAGGCCGCCAAAGCCGCCGCCGCCGCCCGCATCGCCGCCGCATCCACCTCCTCGGCGTACAGCGGCACCATCGCCGCCTCGATCGCGGAGGCCGGCACGGTCGTGCGGCCGCTCACCTCGTTCAACAACTTCGGAACGCCGTACGCCGGGCACAAGGGCACCGACTACATGGCGGACCGCTACACCCCGATCTACGCGATCGCCGACGGGGTCGTCGTCGCCTCCACCGAGAGCGGTCCGGGCTGGGGCGTCTATGTCAAGATCCAGCACAACATCGGCGGCAACGTCGTCACGTCGCTGTACGCTCACATGACCTACGGCACGCGCCGTGTCACGGTGGGCCAGACGGTCACGGCGGGCCAGTTGATCGGCCAGGTCGGCGACACTGGGCGCGCCTACGGCACCCACCTGCACCTGGAGATTTACGTCAACGGGTCGTGGGTCAACGCCGAGAGCTGGCTCGTCGCCAACGCCGACTGACCGCCACCTCATCGAGGGGCGACACGCGGTATTCGTGCACCGTCGATTCGCCGACCCGGCCGGCGGGTGTATTAGCCTGATCCCGACGCCCGCGTGAGCTGAGGGAGAGCCGATGGACACCAGGCCCGGCATTCGAACCGTGAATGCCCTAGGTCGCTATGTGCTTCGGCATCGTGTGCACGATTGCCGCGACATCCGTCGTGGAATCAAGGCGCTGTCCGTGTGACAGCGCCTTTTTTCGTGCCTGCGCCACCTCGATCGCGCGTCGTCGACACCGAGAGGCCGTGAAGCCGTCACGGCCGTTCGAGAGGATGGATATGCGCACTCTGGTGTTGAACGCGGGATACGAGCCACTGGCCGTCGTCTCGTTCAAGAGGGCCCTCGTGCTCGTCATGAACGAGAAGGCCACCGTCATCGAGTCTGATGAGGAGAGCCCGGTCTGGGGGGTGCGCGATGCGCACGACAGACCCGCCGTCATCGTGCTGACCCGCTACGTGCGGGTGCCGCTCGCGCGGCGGGTGCCGGTGACGCGCAGAGGCGTGCTGCGCCGCGACGGGCACCGATGCGCCTACTGCGGCAAGGGTGCCACGACGATCGACCACGTGCTGCCGCGCTCGCGCGGCGGAGCGGACTCGTGGGAGAACCTCGTGGCCTGCTGCCTGCGCTGCAACAACGTGAAGGGCGACCGTACGCCGCAGGAGATGGGGTGGGAGCTGCGGTGGATGCCGCAGCCGCCCCGCGGCCCGCAGTGGACGGTGCGCGGTACGGAGCGGTCGGAACCGGCCTGGGAGCCCTACCTGGCGCTCGCCGCGTAAACCCGCTGCGGCGGTGTCGGAACTCGTCGCTATCTTCGATCTCGATGGATTGAATAACTAGAACAAAAGTTCTATCCTGTCGAGGTGAGGTCGATTGTGGTGCGGGATATCGCAGCCACCGTGCACGGCTTGCGTGCCCAGGTGGAGCGTCTGCAGGGGCGGCGTCTGGATGCGCCCGTGCTTCCGGTGCCCTCTGCACTGTCGCGGCTGCTTCCCGGCGGCGGGCTGCGGCCCGGTGCGGCGTATGGGGTGGGCCGGTCGATGTCGCTGCTGTTCGCCCTGCTGGCGCGCCCTTCGCAGGAGGGATCGTGGTGCGCTGCCGTGGGGATGCCGTGTCTCGGGGCCGAGGCGGCACGCGCCGCCGGAGTGGAGCTGTCGCGTCTGGTGCTCGTTCCCGAGCCGGCGGAGAGGTGGCTCGCGGTGACCGCTGCCGTCGCTGACGTGCTGCCGGTCGTCGCGGTGCGCCCTCCCGCGAGGGCCAGCGACGGTGAGGTGGCCCGGCTCGCCGCCCGAATGCGCGAACGCGAGGCGGTGCTGTTGGTGCAGGGCGCATGGCCGCAGACCGAAGCGATGATCGATGTCATCGATCCCTGTTGGTCGGGGGTGGGCGAGGGGTGGGGGGTGCTGGCCGAGCGCGAGGTGACGGTGACGGTGACGAGCAGGCGCTCGCCCGTGCCGCGCACGGGGCGGATGCTGCTGCCGGATGCGCGAGGGCAGGCGGGTCTCGGCGCCTCAGGCGTCGAGCCTCAGCGGATGTCGCGGGCGGTGTGAGATGGACCTCTTCCCGGCGCGGAGCCTCGTCGTGTGGATTCCCGACTGGCCGGTCGTCGCCCTCGCCCGCGACGGGGAGGATCCACTCGAAGAGGACCAGCCGATCGCCGTGCTGGAGAAGGGCGCGGTCGCCGCCTGCTCCGCTGCAGCCCGAGCGGAGGGCGTGCGGCGCCGTCAACGGCGTCGCGACGCCCAGGCCCGGTGCCCGCAACTCGTGGTCGTCGACGCCGACCCGGTGCGCGATCACCGGGTGTTCGCGCCGCTGATCGCCGCGATCGAAGAGCTGGCGCCCGGAGTGCAGCTCGTCCAGCCGGGACTGTGCGTGCTGCACGCGCGGGGCCCGGCCCGCTACTATGGGGGCGAGGCCGCCGCGGCGACCGTGCTCGCAGGCGCCGTCGCGGCGTGCGGGGTGAGTGATGTGCGGGTGGGCATCGCCGACGGTCCCTTCACCGCGGAGCAGGCGGCGCGGGCCGGGACGAGTCGGGATGAGCCGGTGCGAGTCGTCCCGGCGGGGCAGGCCGCCGCCTTCCTCGCGCCGCTGTCGGTCGCGGTGCTCGACGACGACACGGTCAGCCTGTTCGCACGCCTGGGCATCCAGACGCTGGGCCAGGTCGCCGCCCTCGGCCGGGAGCGCCTGGCGGAGAGGTTCGGAGCGCGCGGCGCTCGCCTGCATGCACTGGCATCGGGGCTCGATCCGCGACCGGTGACGGCGCGCACCCCGCCGCCCGAACTGCATCGTGAGGTGGTGTTCGAGCCGCCCGTGGAGCTCGCCGATCAGGTGGCGTTCGGGGTGCGTGTGCCGGCCGAGGAGTTCGTGGCCGCACTCGGAGCACGGGGCCTGGTCTGCACCGAGGTGCGTGTCGTGCTCACCGGCGAGCGGGAGGATCGCAGCGAGCGCGTGTGGCGGCATCCGGGCGTCTTCGATGCGGCGGGAATCGTCGACCGGGTGCGGTGGCAGCTGGCAAGCGAGGGCGCTCGCAGCGCGGTGACGCGGGTGCGTCTGGAGCCGGAGGGTGTGGATGCCGCCGCCCACCGCGCGGCGAGTCTGTTCGGGTCGGGGTCCGAGGAGCGCGTGCACCACGCGTTCTCGCGCGTGCAGGCGATGCTGGGTCATCGGGGGGTGCTCCGGCCCGAGATCGGCGGGGGCCGTTGGCTCGCCGAGCGACAGCGGCTCGTGCCTTGGGGGGAGGGGGCTCAGGGAGACGAAGCGGCAGCCGACGAGGCGAGCCGGCCGTGGCCGGGGAGCCTGCCCAGGCCGCTGCCGGCCACGGTGTTCGCCGCAGGGATGTCGGCGGCCGTCCTCGACGCCGACGGCGACCTGATCGCGGTCGATGCGCGGGGCGAGCCGACCGCGGAGCCGGCGGCGCTGGTCACTCTCGATGGCTCCGGCGGCTCCGGCGGTGAGAGGGCGCGGCAGCGGGTCATCCGCGCGTGGGCGGGGCCCTGGCCGGTGATGGAGCGGGCGTGGGATCCGGTGCGGGCGCGCCGGGCGCACCGGTTTCAGTTCGTCGACGCCGAGCAGCGGGCCTGGCTGGCGGTGTGCGAAGAGGGGCTCTGGCGCCTGGAGGGGGTGTACGACTGATGGGCTTCGACAACCCCTCCGTCACCTGGGCGGAGATGGAGCGCCTGCTCAGCGGGCGCTCGGCATCGGCCGCCGCAGCCGCCGGTGCCGAGGAGGGAACGCATTCCCGCACACGCGGGGCGTACGTTCCGCGCCCGATCGAACGGCCCGCGGATGCCGTGCCGTACGCCGAACTGCACGCCCACTCGTCGTTCTCGTTCCTGGACGGGGCGTCGTCGCCGGCAGAGCTGGCGGAGGAGGCCGAACGTCTCGGGCTGCACGCCCTCGCCCTGACCGACCACGACGGCTTCTACGGCATCGTGCGATTCGCCGAAGCCGCCGAGGTGCTGCACGTGAAGACCGTTTTCGGTGCCGAACTGTCGCTCGGTGCCGCCGGTGCGCCGAGCCTCGTGCGCACGGGCGTTGCCGACCCGGACGGGTCGCATCTGCTCGTCCTCGCCCGCGGTGAGGAGGGCTATCACCGTCTCGCCGCGGCGTTGACGCACGCGCAGCTCGCCGGCGGCGAGAAGGGGCGTCCGCGCTACGACCTCGACGACCTCGCCGCGCGGGCGGCGGGGCACTGGGCGATTCTCACCGGATGCCGCAAGGGCACCGTGCGGCGTTCTCTCGAACGAGACGGCGCTGGTGCGGCCGGCGCGCAGCTCGACCGGCTCGTCGCCCTGTTCGGCCGTGACGCGGTGAACGTCGAGCTGACCGACCACGGCAACCCCACCGATACGCGCGACAACGACGTTCTCGCCGCGCTCGCCGCCGAGCGCTCTCTGCCGGTGCTGGCCACGGGCAACGTGCACTACGCCGTGCCCGAGAAGGCGCACCTGGCGGCGGCGGTCGCCGCGGTGCGGGCGAACCGGAGCCTCGACGAACTCGACGGGTGGCTGCCCGTGCACGTGGGGGCCCATCTGCGTTCGGGCGCGGAGATGACGCGTCGCTTCCGGCGGTACTCGGGGGCGATCGCGCGCACCGTGACCCTCGCCGACGAACTGGCCTTCCCGCTGCGGCGCGCGAAGCCGGCGCTGCCGAAGCTGCCGCTGCCGGCGGGGCACACGCAGATGTCGCTGCTGCGCGAACTGGTCTGGGCGGCGGTGCCGCGCAAATATCCCGACCTCGATGACGCCGGTCGCGCACGCATCGAACGTGAGCTGTCGGTCATCGCCCAGAAGGACTTCCCGGGCTACTTCCTCATCGTGCACGGGATCGTAGCGAAGGCGCGCGAGCTGGGCATCCTGTGCCAGGGCAGGGGTTCGGCGGCCAGCAGCGCTGTCTGCTACCTGCTGGACATCACGGCGGTCGATGCGATCGGGTACAATCTGCCGTTCGAGAGGTTCCTCTCGGCGCTGCGCGACGAGGAGCCCGACATCGACGTCGACTTCGACTCGAGCCGGCGCGAGGAGATCATCCAGTGGGTCTACGACGAGTACGGGCGCGAGCGGGCGGCGCAAGTGGCGAACGTCATCCAGTACCGGCCCAAGAACGCCGTGCGCGACATGGCGAAGGCGCTCGGGCACTCTCCGGGGCAGCAGGACGCCTGGTCGAAGCAGGTGGGTGATCTCGATACACCGTCGCTGCAGGGCGGCACTCGATCACCGACGGAACCCGCGCACGACATCCCCGACCGGGTGCTGGAGTATGCGGGCGAGCTGCTGAAGGCGCCGCGGCATCTCGGCATCCATTCCGGCGGGATGGTGCTCACCGAGCGGCCCGTCGGCGAGGTGGTGCCGATCGAGCACGCGCGCATGCCGAATCGCACCGTCATCCAGTGGGACAAGGACGATGCGGCGTGGATGGGGCTGGTGAAGTTCGATCTGCTCGGGCTCGGGATGCTCTCCGCCCTCCGGCACTGTTTCGATCTGGTCGAGGCGGCGACGGGGGAGCGGTGGGCGCTGGACACGATCCCGAAGGAAGAAGCGGGCGTGTACGACATGCTGTGCCGGGCCGACGCGGTCGGGGTGTTCCAGGTCGAGTCGCGCGCGCAGATGGGGCTGCTGCCGCGGCTGCGGCCGCGGGAGTTCTACGACCTGGCGATCGAGATCGCGCTGATCCGTCCGGGGCCGATCCAGGGCGGCGCGGTGCATCCGTACGTGCGGCGCAAGCTGGGGCAGGAGGAGGTCGCCTACGCGCATCCGAAGCTCGAGCCGGTGCTGGAGCGGACGCTCGGCATCCCGGTGTTCCAGGAGCAGCTGATGCAGATGGGCATGGCCGTGGGGAACCTGTCGGGGGAGGATGCCGACGTGCTGCGCCGGGCGATGGGGTCCAAACGCGGCATCGAGCGGATCGAATCGGTGCGGCAGAAGCTGTACGACGGGATGGCCTCTAACGGCCTGGTCGGCGAGGTCGCGGACGACATCTACGCGAAGATCCGGGCGTTCGCGAACTTCGGCTTCGCCGAGAGCCATTCGCTCTCGTTCGCACTGCTCGTGTACGCCTCGTCGTGGCTGAAGCTGCACTATCCGGCGGCGTTTCTGGCGGCGCTGCTGCGCTCGCAGCCGATGGGGTTCTACTCTCCCGCGACGCTGGTGGCAGATGCGCGCCGGCACGGGGTGTGGGTGCGGCGTCCCGATCTGCACGCCTCGGGAGCGGATGCGGGGCTGGAGCCGGTGGGGGGTGATGGTCTTGGTGGTGGAGGTTCCGGTGGCCTCGACTCGTGCCTTCAGCGTCGGCAGCCCCCCGTCGGGGTGTTCGACCCCGACGCGCCCGACGCATCGGCCGCGCATCGCCGCGACGGGGCGTTCGCGGTGCGGCTGGGGCTGGCGGCGGTGAACGGGGTCGGCGTGCCGCTTGCCGGCCGGATCGTCGTCGCCCGCGCGCAGGACGGGCCGTTCCGGGATCTTCGCGACCTGGTGCGTCGTACGGGGGCGACCGCGGCGCAGATCGACGCCCTGGCGACGGCGGGCGCATTCGAGAGCATGGGCATCGATCGGCGGCGGGCGATCTGGCTGGCGGGGGATGCCGCGCAGGACCGCGCCGAGTTCCTCGAGGGGACGCTCGTGGCGGTGCAGCCGCCGCTGTTTCCCGACCCCACGAGCTACGACCTGCTTGCGGCGGATCTGTGGGCGACGGGGATCTCGACCGACGACCATCCGCTGGCGCACTTCCGGACGCAGCTGAGTGACCGGGGAGTGCTGACGACGGGGGAGCTGCGCACGCACGAGGCGGGTCGGCGGGTCGAGGTGGCGGGGCTGGTGACGCATCGGCAACGACCGTCGACGGCGTCGGGGATCACCTTCCTCAACCTCGAGGACGAGCACGGGCTCGCGAACATCGTGTGTTCCAGGGGAGTGTGGAACAGGTTCCGCCGGGTGCTGCGAGGTGCGCCGGCGCTGATCGCCCGCGGCGCGGTGGAGCGTTCTCCGGAGGGCGTGACGAACCTCGTCGCCGACGCGTTCGAAGACCTGCGGGTGGGGGTGAAGCACCGGTCGCGCGACTTCCACTGAGGATCGTCGTGCGTTCGCGGCTGCTGCGGCGAACGGGTAGGATAGGGGAGTTGTCCGCGTGCGGGCAGCTCGACCGGGATGTGGCGCAGCTTGGTAGCGCACTTGACTGGGGGTCAAGGGGTCGCAGGTTCAAATCCTGTCATCCCGACGGAAAAGCCCTGATAAGAAGCTATTTCTTGTCAGGGCTTCATCGTTCGTGTCGGAGGGTTTACACGGACCGCGAGGGACTGAGATGCACATCGTCGTGGTGCCCTCGAAGTGGCCTGTTGCGAAGCGCCGGGACACAGCCGACTTTCGAGTTAGGGATTCCTGGAGGGTACGGGAGCGGCGACTGACGTCGTCGTCTCTTCGGTGGCGTTGGCGCGCCGCAGCCATTCGGCGAGTCGATCGTGATCGACCCCGAACTGAGCCAGCGATTCCACGGGGGAAGCGCCGATCATCCGCATCACGTCTGCCTGTGCATGCGCCGAGGTCGTTCCTGCCGGAATCTTCTTCAGGATGGCGCGCTCAAGCTCGGGGCGCACCGTGTCGACCGCGAGGAGCTCTACGATGGGCGAGTCGACGGTGACAGGCACGCGTTCCCCCCTGACATCGAAGCGCACGCTTTGGCGCAGGTCTCGGCTGGATGCCCCGACCGAGAACTCGTACTCCCCGGATTCCACGACGAACCGGTGCGCGCCGACGTCCCAGTACGCAAGATCATCACGATCGATCGGCACCCGCACGCGGGCGCCGCACGCGGGATCCAGCTCGACGTCGGCGAAACCGACCAGCCATCGAACAGGTCGCGGCACTCGGGACTCGCTCAGGGTTGCATAGACCTGTACGACCTCGCGTCCGCGTCGATCGCCGCAATTGCGCACCTCGACATCGAGTGCGAGGCCCGAGCCTTCCGTACGTATTGTCGCGTCCGCGTAGACGAAGCGGGTATAGGACAGTCCGTGCCCGAAGGGGAAGGCGACCTCCTGATCCCGGATGTCATATCCGCGGTATCCGACGAAAATCCCTTCGCCATACAGGGCGCGACCGAATCGCCCGGGAAAGGTGAAGTACGACGGAGCGTGCTCGAGGCGCAGGGGAGCCGTCTCGGTGAGGCGCGCGGAAGGGTTAACCACACCGAACAGGACATCTGCCGTCGCTGCCCCACCCGCCTCGCCCAGCAGCGCACCGTCCAGCAGCGCCGGTGCCAGCTTCGCCACCTCGGAGAGCTCGACCATGCCGCCATGGCTGAGCACCACCACCGTTCGGGGCTGCACCGCGCACACCTCGCGCAGGAGCCGCAGCTGGCCGACAGGCAAGGAGATGTGCGGGCGATCATACCCCTCGGACTCCTCTTCTTCGGGCAGGCCGAGGAAGACCAGCGCGGTATGGCTCTCCCGGGCGGCGTGAACCGCTTCCGCGATGAGTCCTTGCTCGTCGCCGAGGCCATCGAGGGTATAGCCGGGTGCGAAGCGCACCGAGTCCGCGCCGGTCACGGATTCGATCGCCGGGAGAGCCGCGTCCACCAGGCGGGCGTTGACGCGCGAGCTGCCGCCGCCCTGGTAGCGCGGTGTCCGCGCGAACTCGCCGATCACCGCCAAGGGCGTGTCCGAGGTCGCCAGCGGCAACACCTCGCCGTCATTTTTCAGCAGCACGGTCGACCGGGCGGCCGCTTCGCGCGCCAGCGCATGGTGGGCATCGAAGTCCACCGGGGTCTCGTCGGGGACGGAGCGCACGATCCGGCGCGCCAATCGGGCCACACGGCGCGCCGATCGGCGCACCGTGTCCGGGGAGATCTCACCGGTCTCCGTTGCCTCTGCGAGACGGCGATCATCGGCATCCGCAGGCCCTGGCATCTGCAGATCCAGCCCCGCATCGACCGACTCGACGCGGTTGTGCACGGCGCCCCAGTCCGAGACGACGACACCGCTGAAGCCCCACTCCTCACGAAGGATGCCGGTCAGGAGCGGCAGGTTCTCGGCCGCATACTCGCCGTTGATCTTGTTGTACGAGCACATGACGGTCCAGGGATCGGCGTCTCGGATGATGCGCTCGAACACGCGCAGGTAGATCTCTCTCAGAGCGCGCTCGTCGACCTCGGCGCTGACCCGGTTGCGGTCGGTCTCCTGGTTGTTGAGTGCGAAGTGCTTGAGCGATGCCGCTACGCCTTGCCCCTGCAGTCCGCGCACCCACGCCGTGCCGAGAACCCCGGCCAGATACGGATCCTCGGAGACGTACTCGAAGTTGCGTCCCCCGCGAGGGTCACGCTTGATGTTCACTCCGGGGCCCAGCAGGACGTGCACCCCCATCGCGGCCGCTTCGACGCCCAGCGCGGCTCCGACGCGTCCGATGATCTCGGCATCCCAGCTCTGGGCGAGGCCCGCCATCGGCGGGAAGCAGGTCGCCGGTTCGCTCTGGCCGACACCCAGATGATCGGACAGGGCGCGCTGACGTCGTACACCGTGCGGACCGTCGGCCAGTCGGACCTCGGGAACACCCGGTAGACCGACCGTCGCCCAGAACGAGGCTCCGGATCCGAGCGTCACCGCGTCCTCCACGGAAAGCTCTGCTGCGGACCCGGCGATGTCCTCTGTCGTCATCGCACGCTCTTGATCGGCAGGACGGCCAGTGCGCCGAGCAGCGCGAAGACGGCGACGGCTGCGTAGACGGCGCCGTAGGTGCCGAAGACGATCACGAGGGCGCCGGCGACCGCGGGGGCGATGACGTTGGGAAGCGTTGTCGCGATGTTCAGCACGCCGAGGTCTTTGCCGAACGACTCCGGGTCGGGCAGCACCTGGCTCATGAGCGCCTGATCGACGGCCATGAACATACCGAAGCCGATGCCGCCGACGATGCCCGCGGCGAACAGGCCTCCGACCGTGGGCGACACGATGGGGATCACCCCTGAGAGCACCACGATGAGCCCCGAGATCAGAACGAGCGGCTTGCGCCGGCCGAGCCGGTCGGACAGCGGGCCCGCGACGGCCGTGGCCAGGATGATTCCGGGGGGGAATGCTGAGCTTTTGGTTGACTCGTTTCCTTATGCCGCCAGGTCGGCGGTGGTCTTCATGATTGCTTCGAACTCGAT
>JASGEE010000174.1:0-19895 GCA_047606715.1 Microbacterium sp. | reverse complement strand
CGGCGACGCGCAGCGCGTCGGCCGCGAGGCGTCCGGCGATGCGCTGCGCCCCCGTGGCGGCGGTCGCAGCGATGCGGGCGTACTCCCCCGCATCCACGATCGCCTCGACCCAGTCTCGCTGGGCCCCCGGGTGAGGGTCGACGCCGGCGTAACCCCATCCGCCGACCGACACGCCCGGCCACGGGTCACGCCAGATGGCGAGCGCGCTCAACGCCGCGACGGCGTCGGCGGTGCCGCAGACGACGTGCACCTCGTCACGCTGCGCGATCTCCACCCGCAGTCGGAACCGCATTCGCGTCAGCCACGTCGCAAGCGGACCCGCATGGGAGCGGTCCACGATGAGCCACGTCGTCTCGCCGTCATCGACGGCAGCGGCGGCATGCTCCACGTGCCCCTGCGGGTCGAGCACGAGCAGCTCCGTGCTCGCCCCCGGCGCGAGCGCCGCCACGCTTTGAGAAGTGATCGAGTCGAGCCAGGAGAGACGGTCCACTCCGGTCAGCGAAAGGACCGCGCGATCGCCGAGCGGCGCCACCGCGCGACCCGACACCAGCTCACGCTGCTCGCGCACCGGCTCGCCGAGATGCAACAGCCCGGCCTCATCGACGACAGCACCGGCGAGCGCGACGAACGGGTCGGCGATCTGGACGTTCACTCGGCCCTCGCAAGGCGCGCCGACGCGTGCGAAGCCAGGTCGCCGCCGAGTGCGGCGATGTCCCACGCCCACAGCAGGTGTCCGTCGACGTAGCCGTACATGCGCGTCGCCGCACTGTACGCCTTCGCCCCCGCGGGGCGCACGACGGCATCGGTCGCGATGTCGATGCGCGGGCCGCGCACGCGCCCGAGGTACAGCTCGCTGATGCCGTCGGAGTGCACGATCGCCACCTCGAGGTCGAACCCTCCTTCCGCGGTGCGCAACGCCTCCACGTCGCGGGCCGTGCGTGCGCCCGTTCGCCGTGCGGATGCCGGCAGCAGCCCGGGCCCCGCATCCGTCGCGTCGGCGCGCCGCGCGAGACGCCAATAGCCGGTCTCGGCGACGAGGGGCGAACGCGACGGCTCGGGCCCCTCGCCGAGGAGCCATGCCGAAGCCGCGTAGTTGACGAAGTCGCCGCCGTCGTGACTGAAGCTCACGCGATGGACGAACTCCCCCGAGAACGACAGGCCGTCGGCTTCGTAGTCGATGACCCCGGTGCCCTCCCAGACGCCCAGCAGCCAGGACAGAGGAACGATGTCCGCCGGCAGATCGGTCGGAAGGTCGAACACGGCGCTCAGCGCTGGCCGCGATAGAGGTTCTTGATCACCACGGCCGAGACGAAGACGATGGTCAACGAGGCGAGCGAAAGCAACCCGACGAAGAAGAGTTCGAGTGCGACGAGGTCCATGCCGCCACTCTACCGCGACACGAGGCGGTTTCAGGTGGAGAACAGGGTCGACATCCCGAGGCCGAGCCCGATGAGACCCATCACGACCAGTGCGCCGACGCTGCTGGCGGCCACGCGCTGCAAGAACCCGTCAGGATGACCCTGCACGAGCTGGACGACGAAGGCCAGCACGATGCACCCGGCCAGTCCCACCGCCATCCACGCGGCGCGCCAATCGTCGGGGGCGACGATCCCGATCGTGACGGCGGTGACGGCCGCGGCGACCCACACGGCGACGATCCCGCCGAAGGAGGTGTGCGCGGCAGGAGCGGGAACGGTCATGAGTCCATTGTCGCCGATCCGGCCCCTCACGGCGACCCTCGCCGCGAGCTGTCATTCGAGGTCCTACAATGGGTTCACGGTTCGGCAGGAAGGTGTTCGGTGACTCAACTGCTGGTTCTGAGTTCAGCCGCGAGTGGTGAGGGCGTTCTGCCCGCCCTCGAGCTGCTGAGCCATCGTGTCCACCAGATCCCGGCCGAGCCAGCCCATCTCGTGAACGCCCCGGGTGCCGATCTCATCTTTCTCGACGCGCGCGGCGACCTCGCCGGCGCCAAGTCGCTGTGCAAGATCCTCACGACGACCGGGCTCGACGCCCCGCTGCTGCTGATCGTCACGGAGGGGGGATTGGCCGCCGTGTCGATCGACTGGGGCGTCGATGACGTCGTGCTCACCGATGCCGGCCCGGCAGAGGTCGATGCGCGCATCCGCCTCGCGATCGGTCGGCATTCCGCCGAACACGAGTCCACCAGTCGCGTGCAGACGTCCGGCATCACGATCGATGAGTCGTCGTATTCGGCGAAAGTGCACGGGCGACCGCTGGATCTGACCTACAAGGAGTTCCAGTTGCTGCACTTTCTCGCCACGCACCCCTCGCGCGTGTTCACGCGCGAGCAGCTGCTGAGCGAAGTGTGGGGCTACGACTATTTCGGCGGCACCCGTACCGTCGACGTGCACGTGCGTCGACTGCGCGCGAAGCTCGGCGACCTGGAACAGCTCATCGGCACCGTCCGCAACGTCGGTTACCGCTTCAACGTCTACGACGACGACCAGGTCGCCGCCGCGCTCTGAAAGATCCCGCCGCACAGACTCCCCACAAAGATCCGTTAACGCGCAGGCCACCTCACCCTGACATGATGAGGGGATGATCGACACTGACGTTCTGGACACCGGGCTCGGCGACGCCGACGACGACGACTTCGACGAGACCGTCGAAACCGACGATTCGCAGTTGCCCGACCACCGCTACATGGACCGCGAGCTCAGTTGGCTCGCGTTCAATCAGCGCGTGCTGGAGCTCGCCGAAGATCCGACCCTGCCGGAGCTGGAGCGAGCGAACTTCCTCGCCATCTTCGCCAGCAACCTGGACGAGTTCTTCATGGTGCGCGTCGCGGGGCTGCGCCGACGCATCCTGACCGGTCTTGCGGTGCCCACCAACGTCGGACGCGCGCCGCAAGACGTGCTCGCCGACATCTCCGAGACCGCCCACGCGTTGCAGTTGCGACACGCCCACGCGTGGGCGGATCTCGTGCGGCCCGCGTTGGCCGAGGCCGGCATCCAGGTGGAGTCGTGGGAGAGCGTGTCAGAGACCGACCGCGAACACCTCACCGCCTACTTCCATTCGCAGGTGTTCCCGGTCCTGATGCCGCTGGCCGTCGACCCCGCCCACCCGTTCCCGTACATCTCGGGGCTGTCGCTGAACCTCGCCATCCGCATCCGCAACGCCAAGACCGGGCGGCAGGAGTTCGCCCGACTGAAGGTGCCGACCATGCTGCCGCGCTTCGTCGCACTGCCGGGCGAAGACGGACTCTCGCGCTACCTGCCGCTGGAGCAGCTGATCGCCAACCACCTCGAGGATCTGTTCCCGGGGATGGAGATCATCGAGCACCACACGTTCCGTCTGACACGGAACGAAGACATGGAGATCGAGGAGGATGAGACCGAGAACCTCATCCAGGCCCTCGAAGCCGAGCTGCTGCGTCGCCGTTTCGGCCCGCCGATCCGCCTCGAGGTCACCGAGCAGATGGACGACGTCACTCTCGACCTGCTCGTCTCGGAACTCGACATCACCCAGCAGCAGGTCTACCGCCTGCCGGGGCCCCTCGACCTGCGCGGGCTGTTCGACCTCTCGCGCATCGACCGCCCCGAACTGCACTACAAGCCCCATGTCCCGGTGACGGCCGCGGCGTTGCAGCCGGCCGAGCAGAACGGGCGCGCCGACCTGTTCGCCGCCATCCGCAAAGCCGACGTGCTCGTGCACCACCCCTACGAGTCGTTCACGACGAGCGTCGTGAGCTTCTTGGAGCAGGCGGCGCGCGACCCGCACGTGCTGGCGATCAAGCAGACGCTGTATCGCACCTCGGGCAACAGCCCCATCGTGCAGGCGCTCATCGACGCCGCCGAACGCGGCAAGCAGGTGCTCGCCCTCGTCGAGGTCAAGGCGCGTTTCGACGAGGCCGCCAACATCGTCTGGGCCCGCAAGCTCGAAAAGGCCGGCGTGCACGTCGTCTACGGCCTGGTGGGACTGAAGACGCACTGCAAACTGCTGCACGTCATCCGTGAGGAAGACGGGATGCTGCGCAGCTACAGCCACATCGGCACCGGGAACTACAACCCGAAGACCAGCCGCCTGTACGAAGACTTCGGGCTGTTCACCACCGATGCGCAGGTCGGCCGCGACCTCACCCGCCTGTTCAACGAGCTGAGCGGCTACGCGATCGAGAAGAAGTTCAAGCGGCTGCTGGTGGCCCCCCTGCATCTGCGCAAGGGACTGCTGCGGCAGATCGAGAAGGAGCGGCAGAACGCCCTCGACGGCAAGCCGGCGCACGTGCGGATCAAGGTCAACTCGATGGTCGACGAGCAGATCATCGACGCGCTGTACCGCGCGAGCCAGGCCGGTGCGCGCGTGGACGTCTGGGTGCGCGGTATCTGCTCGCTCAAGGTGGGGATGGAGGGCGTCAGCGACAACATCACGGTGCGCTCGATCCTCGGCAGATATCTGGAGCACTCCCGCATCTTCGCCTTCCACAACGACGGCGACCCGCAGGTGTTCATCGGCAGCGCCGACATGATGCACCGCAACCTCGACCGCCGCGTCGAAGCGCTCGTGCGTGTCGTCGCACCCGCACACGTCAAAGAGCTGATCGACCTGTTCGACCTCGCGATGAGTGACGAGACCAGTTCGTGGCACCTGGAAGACGAGGGTCTGTGGGTGCGCTACAGCATCGACTCCTCCGGCGCGCCGCTGCGCGACCTGCAGGAGCACACCATGGCGCAGGTGCAGCGCCGCCGCCGGGCCCGGGCGGCGCGATGACGGACACCGCCGTCTATGCGGCCGGCGGCGTCGTCTGGCGCCTGGTCGAAGACAAGCTGAAGGTGCTGCTGATCCACCGCACCGCGTATGCGGACGTCACTTTGCCCAAGGGCAAGGTCGACCCCGGCGAGGGCCTGGCCCAGACCGCGGTGCGGGAGATCTTCGAAGAGACCGGCATCCGCGTCGCTCTCGGCATCCCGGTCGGGGTGTCGCACTACCGCATGCCCAGCAAGCGCCAGAAGATCGTGCACTACTGGGCAGCCGAGGCGACGGATGCCGCCATCCGCAAATCCGCCTTCGTGCCCAACAAGGAGATCGCGGCGATCGAGTGGCTCTCGCCCCGCAAGGCGCTCAAGAAGCTGTCGTACCCGGTGGATGTGGAGATCCTGGAGCAGTTCCTGCGGTGCGTCGACGACGGCGTGCTCTCGACGTTCCCGATCATCGTGCTGCGCCACGCGAAGGCGCTCGCACGCACCGGCTGGAAGGGAGCGGATGCCGCCCGACCGCTCACCGCGCGTGGCGCACGACAGGCAGGCGCGCTGGTCAGCCCGCTGCGCGCGTTCGGGGTGCGAAAGATCGTCTCCAGCGACGCCGTGCGCTGCGTGAGCACCGTCGCACCTCTGGCTGCGGCGATCGGACGCGTCACCCTGCGTACGCCGCTGATCGGCCAGGACGCGTGGGAGGCCGGTACCTCCGACGTGCGCCGCATCATCGGAGCGAGAGTTCGCGCACGCGTGCCCGCCGTCGTGTGCAGCCACAGGCCCGTGCTCCCCGACATCCTGAACGAGCTGGCGCTGGCCACCGGAACGCTGCGCGGCTCATACCTGAGCAGCGCGTCGGCGTTGGAGGTGGGCGCATTCTCGGTCGTGCATCTGTCGATGACGAACCCCGGTTCCGGCATCATCGCAATCGAGACGCACGAGCCCAAGCTGTAGCCGACGACCCGGCTGTGGCCACAGGCCACACTGCGTCGCGTGTCCATCGCGCGTGACTCGTTCACCTGTCGTTCACCCGTGCACCGCACTCTGGTAAGAGTCGGTGTCTACCGTCGGGGCGAGCCCTGCACCGGGCCGAACATCCCTGACAATGTGAAGGATTCACAGTGAAGCTCACCCGCATCGCCCAGCTGGGCGCTGTCGCCGCCATCGCGGCCCTCTCTCTCACCTCGTGCGCCGCGAACGAAGGCGGCACCACGACCACCGATTCCGACGCGGGCACCTCCCTCAGCGGCACGCTGGTCGGCCAGGGCGCGTCGTCGCAGCAGGTCGCCATCCAGGCCTGGACCGCTGCCTTCAACGAGGCGAACCCCGACGTCGTGCTCAACTACGACCCCGCCGGCTCCGGCACGGGCCGCGAGTCGTTCCTCGCCGGCGCCGTGAACTTCGCCGGATCGGACCGCGCGTTCACGATCGACGAGATCGCCGCCGGCGGCTTCGGCGCGTGCGCCGCCGACTCGGGCATCGTCGAGATCCCGGCGTACGTGTCGCCGATCGCGATCATCTTCAACGTTCCGGGCGTCGACGCGCTGAACCTGGATGCCGCGACCATCGCGGGCATCTTCGCCGGCACCATCACGTCGTGGGACGACCCGGCGATCGCCGCCGACAACGCGGACGTGACCCTGCCCGACCTCGCGATCAACCCCGTGCACCGCTCGGACAAGTCGGGCACGACCGCCAACGTCACCGACTACCTGGCGGCCAACGCCGCCGACGTCTGGACGTGGGGCTCGGTCGAGGAATGGCCGGACGGCGTCGTCGGAGAAGCCGCCGAGAAGACCTCGGGAGTCGTCGAGGCCGTCAAGGCCGGCGAGGGCTCGATCGGCTACGCCGACTCGTCGCAGGCCGCCGACATCTCCTCGGTCGCCGTCAAGGTCGGCGACGCGTTCGTCGAGCACTCCGCCGAGGGCGCTTCGATCGCGCTGGATGCCTCGGAGATCGAGTCGGGCCGCAGCGAGGGCGACCTCGCGATCGCGATCGACCGCACGACCACCGTCGCGGGCGCCTACCCGCTGCTGCTGGTGAGCTACCTCATCGGCTGCGAGCAGTACGAAGACGCGAACATCGCCGCTCTGACGAGCGCGTTCTTCGAGGTCGCCGTCAGCGAGGCGGGCCAGACCTCGGCCGCGACCAACGCCGGCAGCGCTCCCATCTCGGACGACCTGCGCGAGCAGTCCGTCGCCGCGATCGCCCTGATCAACTGATCCGACCGGCCGACCTCCCGGCATCCATGCCCGGGAGGTCGGCCGCTTCGCTCGACCGACATCCGGAACCACAAGAGAGAGCGCGATGACCGCAGCATCCACCGTCCCGGCTCCGCCGGATGCCTCGACCGGGGCGAGCGCGCCGGCGCGCATCGCCGCCAAGCAGCGTCCCGGGGACCTCTGGTTCTCCGGCGCCGCGGTGTTCGCCGGATCGATCATCGTCGTCACCCTGGCTGCCGTCGCGATCTTCCTCGTCGTCCAGTCGCTGCCCGCGTTCGCCGCCACCGGCGAGACCGCGTCACTGCTGACGTCGAACTTCGCGGATTACGTGCTGCCGCTGCTTTTCGGCACCGTCTGGGCCGCCTTTCTCGCCCTCATCGTCGCGGTCCCGCTGTCGCTCGGCATCGCGCTGTTCATCACCCACTACGCACCACGCCGCCTCGCGCAAACGCTGGGCTACATCGTCGACCTGCTCGCGGCGGTGCCCTCGGTCGTCTACGGCCTGTGGGGCATCCTGGTGTTCGCCCCCTCGGTCGTTCCGACCTACAAGTGGCTCAATGAGAACCTCGGCTGGATCCCGCTGTTCTCCGGCCAGGTGCTCAACTCGGGGCGCACGATCCTCACCGCCGCTCTCGTCCTCGCCGTGATGGTCGTGCCGATCATCACGGCGATCTGCCGCGAGATCTTCCTGCAGACCCCGCGCCTGCACGAGGAGGCGGCACTCGCCCTCGGCGCGACCCGCTGGGAGATGATCCGCATGGCGGTGCTGCCGTTCGGCCGCTCCGGCATCGTCTCGGCATCCATGCTCGGCCTCGGCCGCGCCCTCGGCGAGACGATGGCCGTCGCGATGGTGCTCTCGGCCACCAACGTCGTGACCGTGGGGCTGCTGACGTCGCAGAACCCGTCGACGATCGCGGCGAACATCGCGCTCACCTTCCCCGAGGCCTACGCGCTCAACATCAACGTCCTGATCGCGACAGGCCTGGTCCTGTTCGTCGTCACCTTCGCCGTCAATGCGATCGCGCGCTGGATCGTCAGTCGCCGCAAAGAGTTCTCGGGAGCGAACTGACATGACCACCGTGCCTGCTCCGACCGTCTCCGCACACCACACGCTCACCTCCGGTCATCTTCCCCGCTGGGCGCCGTGGGGTCTGCTCGCCCTCTCCATCGCCGTGCTCGGGGCCGTGCTCGGCATCGTCTCCGCAGCCTCGGGGTCCGAGTTCTCCGTCGCCGGCTGGATCGTCCTCTCGGTCGTGGTCTACCTCGTGATGGTCTACGCGATCTCCCGCATCGTCGAAGGCAGCCGGCGGGCACTCGATCGCTTCATCACCGGCGTCGTCTCGACCGCGTTCGCCATCGCCATGGTGCCGCTGGTCTCGGTCGCGTGGACGGTCGTCACGAACGGCCTGGCCCGCTTCGACGCGACATTCTTCTCGAGCTCGATGCGCGGCATCCTGGGCGAGGGCGGCGGCGCCGTCCACGCGATCTGGGGCACGGTGCTGATCACGGGTGCCGCGGCGCTCATCTCGGTCCCCATCGGCCTGATGACCGCCGTCTACCTCATCGAGTACGGTCAGACCGCACGCCTCGGCAAAGCGATCACCTTCCTCGTCGACGTCATGACCGGCATCCCCTCGATCGTCGCGGGTCTGTTCGCCTACGCGGTGTTCGCGATCATCTTCGGTCCCGGCGTGCGGATGGGTCTGGCCGGCGCCGTCGCGCTGTCGGTGCTGATGATCCCGGTCGTGGTCCGCTCCAGCGAAGAGATGCTGCGCCTGGTGCCGAACGAACTGCGCGAGGCATCTTACGCACTGGGGGTGCCCAAGTGGCTCACGATCGTCAAGGTCGTGCTGCCGACCTCGATCGCCGGCATCACGACGGGCGTCATGCTCGCCATCGCCCGCGTCATCGGTGAGACGGCGCCGCTGCTGATCACCGCCGGCTTCACCGACGCCCTCAACACGAACCTTTCCGACGGGCGCATGCAGACGCTGCCGGTGTACATCTACTCGCAGTACGCGTACAAGGGCATTCCGCCCGAGGCATATGTCGACCGCGCCTGGGCCGCCGCCCTCACCCTGATCCTGATCGTCATGGCCCTGAACCTGATCGCACGCTTCGTCGCGAAGGTGTTCGCGCCGAAGACATCGCACTGACCGGCCGCAGAGCCCCCCGAACCACCCGAGAGGAACCTCGTGTCCAAGAGCATCGAAGTCAACGGCCTCAACGTCTACTACGGCGACTTCCTCGCCGTCGAGGGCGTCTCCCTCGAGATCCAGCCGCGCAGCGTCACCGCGTTCATCGGTCCGTCGGGCTGCGGCAAGTCCACGTTCCTGCGCACCCTCAACCGCATGCACGAGGTCATCCCCGGCGCGCGCGTGGAGGGCGAGGTGCTGCTCGACGGCGACGACCTCTACGGGCAGGGCGTCGACCCGGTGCTCGTGCGCCGCCAGGTCGGCATGGTCTTCCAGCGCCCCAACCCCTTCCCGACGATGTCGATCAAGGAGAACGTGCTGGCGGGAGTGAAGCTCAACAACAAGCGCCTCTCCAAGAGCGACGCCGACGCGCTCGTGGAGCGCTCGCTGCAGGGCGCGAACCTGTGGAACGAGGTCAAAGACCGTCTCGACAAGCCGGGATCGGGCCTGTCCGGCGGTCAGCAGCAGCGTCTGTGCATCGCGCGCGCGATCGCGGTCTCCCCCGACGTGCTGCTGATGGACGAGCCGTGCTCGGCGCTCGACCCGATCTCCACGTTCGCGATCGAGGAGCTGATCCAGGAGCTCAAGAAGGACTACACGATCGTGATCGTGACGCACAACATGCAGCAGGCATCGCGCGTCTCGGACAAGACGGCGTTCTTCAACATCGCCGGCACCGGCAAGCCCGGCAAGCTCATCGAGTACGACGACACCGACACGATCTTCACCTCGCCCTCGGTGCAGGCCACCGAGGACTATGTCTCGGGCCGCTTCGGATGAGCCGGCTGCTCAGTCGCGTGAGCTGAGCAGGTAAGCGTTGATGGATGCCGTCAGTGCGGCGTCGTGCGCTACCGACAGCCCGTCGATCTGGATGATCGGTGCGGCCAGGCGGATGCTGGAGACGAGCCAGGCGGCATCCGCCGTCGCCAGCTCAGTCACCGGGATCGTCTCGTACGCGGTCGCGAAGCCCTCGCGTTCGAGGTGATCGAACAGGCTCAGCTGCGTCGTCCCGTGCAGGATGCCGCCACTCGTGGCCGGAGTGACGAACGTGTCTCCGCGGCGCAGGATCAGCGACGCGGTGGGCGCTTCGAGCACGTACCCGTCGCTCGTCGTGAAGACGGCGTCGTCCGCACCGCGGCGGCGAGCCTCGCGGATGGCGGCCATGTTGACGGCATACGACAGCGTCTTGGCCCCCAGCAGCAGCCACGGTGCGCGCGCCGGTACATCCAGCGCGTAGCCGCGATCGAGCGTCACGACCCGGATGCCGCCGCTGCGCACGGCGCCGAAGTCAGCGGTCGGTGCGGCCGTCACCCACGCGGTCGGGGTCGGACCGTGCTCGATGCCGCGACTGAGGATGAGCTTGATGACCCCCTCCCCCGGGCCGCACGCCGCGGCGGCGCGGGCGACCGCCTGCCGCCACTGCGCACAGTGGGGCTCGGGCAGGTCGCACAGTCGGGCGGAGTGCGCGAGCCGTTGGAGGTGCGCCTCGACCTCCTGCGGGTGGCCGTCGATGACACCGATCGACTCGAAGATGCCGTCGCCGCGCTGCGTGCTCAGCTCCCCCACCGTCAGCGCCGGCGCCGCCGGGTCGATCTCGGTGAACGTACTGGCGAAGTCGGTGCGGGCGTCGTCGCTCGCTGCAGGATCGATCATGAGCGCGAAGTGCCAGGCCATACGCCGAGCCTACGCGCCGCGCGTCGGCTAGAATCGTACGGCCGGGCCGCAGTAACCCCGGGCTCCATCTTCTGCCGCTGCGAGCGGCCTCGCGCCGAGAGGCGTTCTGCGGCCCGGCGCCCCGCGTCGGGATGCAGAGCGCCTCTCCCGCGCAGCGGCCCACGACATCCGGCGCCCACATGTCCGGCGTCCGGAAACCATCAGCGCTCCTCGAACGGCCGCTGGTGGCTAATGCAGGCTGTCGCGGCGCCACAGGGCGGCGCACGTGGTGAGATCGCGAGCATAGGTGTCGAGCCGCAGTGCGCGTGTCGTGAGCGCGCTGGAGCGCTCAGGCTCGCTGTCGTCGTAGTCGTCGGCGAGGTCAGCGACGCCCGCCGCTTCCACGCGGCAGAACGAAGCCGCGCGCTCCAGGGCGATGGCGAAGTCGCCGGCGAAGGCTCCACGCAGGATCTCGTCGACGAGGGCGGTCAGCTCCTCCGGCCCGGCCGGGGTGGGCGCTCCCGCCACGACGACGTCGACGCTGTCGCGCACCGCACGCCCGCGCTCGTACTGCAGCGCCGTTGTGCGAGCGTCGTCGCGCACCATCAACTGCATCAGGTACAGACGCCAGAGGGCACCGGGCAGCGATAGCGCAGGCGAGCGCGACCACAGCTCGGCGATCGTGTCGATGCCGTGCTCGTCGGTGAAGGCCACGAGCCGGTCGACGACGTCTGTCGGCTGCGCGCGCACCCGCCCGACGAGCGCGGCCGCCGTGCTGTGCGCGACGCGCGAGACCTCCGCGGGATCGGTCGATGCGAAGACACGGTCGAACACTTCCGCCGGGCGCCGGACGGGGCGGTGGAAGTCACGCGGTTCGCTCACTCGCTCAAGGCTACCCGCGTGGGCAGTCCAGCCGTCGAGTGTCACCCCAGCAGGTTGCTGACGGCGCCTGCCGCCCACCCCAGACCGATGAGACCCACGATCGCCGCGGTGACGCCGACGATGATCCGCGTCCAGTTGCGACGCTGGATCGTCTGCACGACCTCCGTGGGAAGCTGCGGCTCCTGGAGCGGCGCCGGGCTGGTCGCCTCTGCGGATGCCGCCGGGTCGCTCTCTTCGCCCATCGCCGCGTGTCCTTCCCCCGGATCCCTCACTCGCACGCTCTCAGCATGCCGCATCGGGCTCGTCGCTGCACGCAGTCCGCGCGACAAGTAGGCTGGACGGTGCGCCCCCGTAGCTCAGAGGCAGAGCAACGGACTTTTAATCCGTGGGTCGAGATATCGTAATTCTCCGGGGGCACCGTCCGCGGTCACACGTTCGGCATCTGCTGGACGAGCTCAGTGAACAGGGTGTCGATGAGATCGACCGCCCACACCCCGACGACCACGACACCGACGATGGTGACGATGATCCATGCCCACAGCGGCCCCCGTCCCCCCGCGCCGGCGCGACGGCGCACCACGATGGCTCGTCCGATGACGTAGACACCGAGCGTGAACTGGGCGAGCGCGAAGAACGACCACGCCCAGTGGAACGGTCGGTCGACACCGCGCCGGACCAGCTCGCGCCAATCGAGCCAGCTGAACACGACGGATGCCGCCAGCATCGCCCAGCCCACGAGCGACACCAGCAGCGACTGCACCACGAACGAGCCGAGGTCCGCAGGGGCGGAACCGCCTCCCTGGACATCGGCGACGACGAAGGCGATGTACGCGTTCCAGTCGACGAGGAACACGGTGAGCATCGGGAGGGTGGAGGCGGCGATGGCGAGCCAGATCCAGATCGTGTTCGTCACGATGCCGGCCTGCGGCGGCACGACGCCGACCGGAGGCGCCGCGGCGTACGCCGGCGCTGCGGGCGCATACTCCCCGTACGCGGGTGCGGGCACCGGAGCGGCGGGGGTAGCCGCGGGCAGCGCGGAAGCCTCCGGCAGGGGATCGCCCCATGCCGTGCCATCCCACCACCGCAATCGGTCGGGGGCGGACGGATCCGGGTACCACCCGGCGGGGATCTGACCGCTCATGCAGCCACCTCCACGAGTTCGGCGCCCAGGTGGGCGAGTTCGGTCAGCGCCGCCCGAGAGGAGTCTTCGGCGACTCCGGCGACGAGGTCGGTGAGGATGCGCACATGCACGCCGTGCGCGATGGCGTCGCGTGCCGAGGCACGCACGCAGTAGTCGGTGGCGATGCCCACGACATCGGTGTCGGTCACTCCGTGTGCGACGAGCAGGTCGGCGACCGACTGGCCGGCATCCGTCGTGCCCTCGAAGAGCGAATAAGCAGGCTTGCCCTGGCCCTTCTTGACGTGGTGGGTGACGGCGTCCGTCGCGAACGCGGGGTCGTAGTCTGCTCCCGGGGTACCGGCGACGCAGTGCACCGGCCACGTGTCGACGAAGTCGGGCTCACCGCTGGCGAAGTGACCCCCGTTGTCTCCGTCGGCGTCGTGCCAGTCGCGCGATGCCACGATCAGCCGATACTCCCCGGCGTGCGCGGCGAGGTAGCGGGTGATGCCCTCCGCGACGGCGTGACCGCCGACGACGCCGAGTGCCCCGCCCTCGGTGAAATCGTTCTGTACGTCGACGATGAACAGTGCCGTGCTCATGGTTCGAGGCTAACCCACCGGCAAGACATGTGAGGTGGAGCCACCTGTCAGGATCGAACTGACGACCTTCCCATTACGAGTGGGATGCTCTACCACTGAGCTAAGGTGGCGTGCTGCGGATCGCTCCGCGCACAAGGGTCGATCTTACAGGCTCGGGCCGGCCCCCGCGAACCGGCGGCGCTAGGAGCAGGTGAGGCCGTCCTCGGGCACCACGCCGTCGATGAGGTAGGACTCGACGGCCTCGTCGACGCAGGCGTTGCCCTTGTTGAACCCGGTGTGTCCCTCGCCCTCGCGTGTCACGAGTACACCCGACGACAGCTGCTCGGCCAGCGAGACCGCCCATTCGTAGGGCGTGGCCGGGTCGTTGGTGGTGCCGACGACGACGATCGGGGCGGCGCCGTCGGCGGTGATCTTCTCGCGCACGCCGGTGGGCGGATACAGCCAGCTGTCACAGACGCTGACGCCCTCCCAGTACGGGGCGACCGTCGGGGCCTGCTCCGCAATCAGGGCGTCGGCAGCGTCTTCCTCGGCCTCGGTCGCATCGTCGGGATAGTCCATGCAGTTGTAGGCGTTGAAGGCCTCGGTGGAGTTGTCCTCGTAGGAGCCGTCGCTGCGTCCGTAGTAGAAGTCGGCGAGGATGAAGGCCCACTCCGGGTCTCCCGCGAGCGTGTCCGACAGCGCCATCGTCAGATACGGCCAGCTGTCCTGCGAGTACAGCGCCGCGATGATGCCGGTCAGCAACGCGTCGGCACCCAGCATCCGGCCGTCCGCCGCCGGCAGCGGCGCGTCATCGACGCTGGCCAGCAGCGTGCCCAGATCGCTCATGGCATCATCGACCCCCCCGGTGAAGGGGCAGTCGCTGTCGGTGAGACAGTCGGCCATGTAAGCGCGCAGGGCCGACTCGAAGCCGAGCGCCTGCGTCGTGCCCACGTCGAGACCCGAGATGGACGGGTCGATCGCCCCGTCGAGCACGAGCCGGCCGACGCGCTCGGGGAACAGCTTCGCGTACGTCGCCCCGAGGAAGGTGCCGTACGAGTAGCCGAGGTAGTTGAGCGTGGCATCGCCCAGCACTCCGCGCAGCAGATCCATGTCGCGCGCGGCGTTGTCGGTCGTGATGAACGGCAGGATGCCGTCGCTGCCCGCGTCGCAGGCCTGGGCGAAGGCCTCGTTGCGCTCGGTCAGCTCCGCCTCCCAGCCGTCGCTGCCGCGGGGGTCGGCGGGGATGTCGAACAGGTAGGCATCCATCGCCGTCGCATCCAGGCATGCGACGGCGGTGGAGCGGCCGACGCCGCGCGGGTCGAACCCGATCACGTCGTAGGCGTCGGCCAGCGCCGTCCCCACGGCGTAGTCCGCGGACTGTTCGATCATGTCGTATCCGCTCGCTCCGGGGCCGCCGGGATTGACCAGCAGCGACCCGATCGCATCGCCATCGGTGGCGGCGCGGCGGATGACGGCGAGCGAGATCGTCGCCCCGTCGGGATCGGTCCAATCCAGCGGAGCGGTGACGTACGTGCAGTCGTAGCTGCCCGCGTCCACGCCCGTGCACGAGGTCCAGTCCAGGGTCTGCGCGTAGAACTGCTCGAACCCCTCGGGCGCCCCGCTCGTATCGGGCGTCTGGCTGGCCGCGGGCGCGGCGGAGCTCTCCTCCGGGATCATCGCGTACAGGCAGCCGGTCAGCGTCATCGCCGCGACGCAGACGCCCGCGATGACGGCGAGGGCTCGACGGGCCGAACGGATGCCGACAGATGGGGTGCGGTTCACAGTGTCCTCCCGCTCGC
Organism: Microbacterium sp.; assembly: GCA_047606715.1. Classification (GTDB taxonomy): domain Bacteria; phylum Actinomycetota; class Actinomycetes; order Actinomycetales; family Microbacteriaceae; genus Microbacterium. The sequence continues at coordinate 4,737 of JASGEE010000174.1, read as the reverse complement.
GACGGTCACGAGCATGCTCTCCAAAGCCAGGGCGGGGGCCGCGTTGCCCTCCAGGTTCGCACGGGTCGCCGCGATCGCATCGAGCACGACGAGGGTGCGCTGCGGTATCCACTCGGCGGCGAGCGGGGCGAGCTCCCCGGCCAGCTCGCGGTTGATGAGCTCGCCCTCGCGCCCGAACTGCAGCATGAGCACGTCGCGAAACAGCGACTCCAGGTCGGTGAGCACACGATCGATGCCGTCCCGCAGACTGCGCGTCGCACGGCGTTTCTGGTCGTCTTCCAAAGCGTTCAGCTGACCGCGCACCGCCGGGGGCACGGCGGCGCCGGGGGCGATGCCCAGCGTGCGCAACAGCGCCTCGCGTTCGGCCTCGTCTCGTTCGGCGGTCAGTGCTTTGGCATCGTCGGTGGCCAGCGCCACGATGCGCGCCGCGGTCTCCACGGCGCTTCCGACGCCGCGGACGGCGAGCACGGCACGCAGCGTCTCGTCGCGGCGCACGCGAGCGCTCTCGTCGGTGGCCAGCCGCACGGCCATGCCGATGTGCCGCTGCGACAGTCGCGCCGCCCGCTCCGCCGTGACCGGGTCGACACCCGTGCGCAGCGCGATCAGCCGCGCCACGTCGTCGACCTCGGGTTCGCGCAGGCGCAGCGTGCGCACGCGCGAGCGGATCGTGGGCAGCAGATCGGCCTCGCTCGGGGCGCACAGGATCCACACGGTGCGCTCGGGCGGCTCTTCGAGCGCTTTCAGCAGCACGTTGCTGGTGCGCTCCACCATGCGGTCGGCATCCTCCACCACCATGACGCGGTAACGCCCCAGCGACGGGGAGAAATATGAGCGCTCGACGAGGGCGCGGGCGTCCTTGATCGAGATGATGACGCCCTCGGTGCGCAGCGCCGTGAGGTCGGGGTGCGTTCCGGCCAGCACCTGCCGCACCGCGGCAACGTCGCCCGGGTCGGCGATGAGCGCGGCGGCGAACGCGTAAGCGAGCGTCGAACGCCCCGATCCGGCCGGTCCGGTGATCAGCCAGGCGTGCGCGAGCTGGGCGGGGTCGGATGCCGCCGCCTGCACCTGACGCAGGGCCTCATCCTGCCCCCACACCTGGTCCCAGGGCAGGTCGTGGCTCACCTCGAGCGCGGTCGCGGTCATGCCGACCAGCCTACGGTGCGAGTGCGACAGCGACGCGAGCGCGCACGAGCGCTGCCAGCTCGTCGGCGGGCAGCGCGGCATCCAGCACGAGGAATCGCTCCGACTCGGCAGCGGCCAGCGCGAGGAAGGCGCGGCGCACCCGCTCATGGAACTCCGTCTTCTCGGCCTCGAGCCGGTCGAACGGCTTGTCGTCGGCATCCAGGCGCCCCCGGGCGACCGCGGGGTCGAGATCGAGCAACACCGTCACGTCGGGAAGAGCGCCCTCGGCCGCCCACAGGGACAGCTGGCGGACCTGCGGCCCATCCAGCACTCGCCCCGCGCCCTGGTAGGCCACCGAGGAGTCGAGGTAGCGGTCTTGGATGACGACGTCGCCGCGCTCCAGCGCCGGACGCACGAGCGTGGCGATGTGCTGCGCCCGGTCGGCGGCGTACAGCAGCGCCTCGGCGCGCGGGACGACCTCGCCCCGGTGATGCAGCACGATGTCGCGAACGAGCTGCCCCACCTCGGTGCCCCCCGGCTCGCGCGTGCGTACGACCGTGCGGCCCTGTGCGCGCAGCCACTCCTCGAGCAACCGCGCCTGGGTCGTCTTACCCGCCCCGTCGCCGCCCTCGAACGTGATCCACAGCCCGGGCTCCCCCGTCACGGCATCACTTCTTCTTGGCGACGGGCTTGCGCGTCGTCGTCCGGCGGGCCGCGCGCTTGGGGGCGGGGCCCTTGGCGCGTTTGTCCGCGAGCAGCTGCACCGCGATCTCGAACGTGATGTCATCGGCGGTCTGCCCGCGCGGAATCGTCACGTTGGTCGTGCCGTCGGTCACGTACGCCCCGAAACGGCCGTCCTTGATGCGGATCGGCTTGCCGCTGACCGGGTCGGGCTCGAACTCCTTGAGCGAGGTCGCGGCGCGGTTGGCGTATTTCGGCTGCGCGTAGATCTCCAGCGCCTGCTCGAGCGTGATGTCGAAGATCAGCTCCTCGCTGGCGATCGAGCGCGAGTCGGTGCCCTTCTTCAGGTAGGGGCCGTACGGGCCGTTCTGCGCCGTGATCGCCGTGCCGGTCTCGGGATCGACGCCGACCGTGCGCGGCAGGGAAAGCAGCTGCAGTGCCGTGTCGAGGTCGATCGTCTCGGGCGACATGCTCTTGAACAGCGAAGCCCGACGAGGCTTGGGAGCCTCGACCTTCTTCGTCGTGCGCTTCTTCGGCGCCTCGGCGGCGGGTGCGGGGGCCTCCTCCGCGGGCAGCAGCTCTTCCAGGTACGGGCCGAACCGGCCATCCTTGACGACGACGGCACGACCGGTCTCGGGGTTGTGGCCCAGAACGCGATCGCCCCCGACGGGAGCGTCGATGAGCTCGCGCGCCTTCTCGGGCGTGAGCTCGTCGGGAGCAAGGTCGCTCGGCACCGTGATGCGCCGCGACGCCCCGTCATCACCGGGGACGTCGAGGTAGGGGCCGTAACGTCCGAAACGCAGCACGGCGACGTCGCCGATCGGGGTGGCGTTGATCTCGCGGGCGTCGATCTCGCCGAGGTTGTCGAGGATGTTGCGCAGGCCGAGGTGGTTTTCGGAGCCGAAGTAGAACTCGTTCAGCCAGGCGACCCGCTGCTGCTCGCCGCGCGCGATCGCGTCGAGGTCGTCTTCGAGCGCCGCCGTGAAGTCATAATCGACCAGGTCGGCGAAGTGCTGTTCCAGCAGACGCACGACGCTGAAGGCGAGCCAGCTGGGCACGAGCGCCTGCCCGCGCTTGGTGACGTATTCCCGATTGATGATGACGTCGATGATGCTCGCGAACGTCGACGGGCGTCCGATGCCCTTCTCTTCCAGCGCCTTCACGAGACTCGCCTCGGTGTAGCGGGGTTTGGGGCTGGTGGCGTGCCCCTTGGGCTCGACATCGAGCAGGTTCAGCACGTCGCCGACGGCCAGCTGCGGCAGCGACTGGTCGTCGGCGCGATCGACGTCCTTGCGCTTCTCGTCGCGCCCCTCCTCGTAGGCCTCCAGGAAGCCCTTGAAGGTGTAGACGGTCCCGGATGCCGTGAACTGCGCGGTGTGGCCGGCAGCATCCGTCTGGAGCGTCACGGTCGTCGTCTCGTATTTCGCGTCGGACATCTGCGAGGCGATCGTGCGCTTCCAGATGAGGTCGTAGAGGCGCAGTTCGTCGCGGTCGAGGCCGGATGCGAGCGAGGCGGGCGTGCGGAAGCTCTCACCGGACGGACGGATCGCCTCGTGCGCCTCCTGCGCGTTCTTGCTGTTGTTGCGGTAGCTGCGCGGGTTCGCGGGCACGGCTCGGTCGCCGTACAGCGCGATCGCCTGCGTGCGCGCTGCGGCCACCGCCTGAGTCGACAGCGCCGTCGAGTCGGTGCGCATATACGTGATGTAGCCCTTCTCGTAGAGCCGCTGCGCGACGCCCATCGCGTGCTTGGCGCTCATCGAGAGTTTGCGGCCGGCCTCCTGCTGGAGGGTCGAGGTCGTGAAGGGGGGCTTGGGGCTGCGGGTGCCGGGCTTGGCCTCGATCGCCGTGACGGTCGCCTCGCCGCTCTTCTCGATGGCCGCTGCGAGCTCGCGCGCCTGTGTCTCGCCGAACACGACGACGGCTTTCTTGAGCTGCCCGGCGTCGTCGAAGTCCGCGCCGCGCGCCACCGGTGCGCCGTCCAGGCGCGCGAGGCGGGTGCCAAAGGAGTCGGCGGCCGCGACGGCCGTCGCCTCGACGTCCCAGTACGACGCCGAGACGAACGCCATCCGCTCGCGCTCGCGGTCGACGACCAGACGCGTGGCGGCCGACTGCACACGGCCGGCGGACGTGCCCTGGCCGACCTTGCGACGGGTGACGTCGGAGACGTCCCACCCGTAGAGGCGGTCGAGAATGCGGCGGGTCTCCTGAGCGTCGACGAGGGCGAGATCGAGCTCGCGCGTGTTGTCGACGGCGGCGCGGATGGCATCCTTCGTGATCTCGTGGAACACCATGCGACGCACGGGGACCTTCGGCTTGAGCGCCTCGAGCAGGTGCCACGCGATGGCTTCGCCCTCGCGGTCTTCATCCGTGGCCAGCAACAACTCATCGGCGTTCTTCAGGGCGCGCTTGAGCTCACTGACGGTCTTGCGCCCGCGGTCGCTCTCCACATACAGCGGCGTGAAGCCGTTCTCGATGTCGATCGAGTACTTGCCGACCGACGTCTTCTTCAGCTCGGCGGGGATGTCCTTCTTGTCTGCAAGGTCACGGATGTGACCGACGGAGCTGAGAACCTCGTACCCGTCGCCCAGGTACCCCTGGATCGACTTCATCTTCGTCGGAGACTCGACGATGACGAGCTTCTTGCCATGCGTGCCCTGTGCCACTGGCGTCCCTTCTTTCGATGCACACCATACACACCATGCGCAGATGCAGAAGCTGAAAGCGTGCAATTCCCTCACTCCTCGGGTGCCGGTCCGGCACGAGCGCGCGCCTGGGCGCTCAGCAATCCCGACCCGATGCGCACGTGCACCGTGACGACGGTTCCCGAGGAGGTGCAGGCGGTGATCTCCGCCCCGACGGATGCCGCCGCCTCCGCTGCCCGCTCGCAGGGCACTCCCGTGGCGGCACCGCTGGCAGCGTCGGCGGCGGCGAGCG
>JASGEE010000173.1:0-15950 GCA_047606715.1 Microbacterium sp. | reverse complement strand
CCCATCTTCTTCATCTGCTGCAACTGGCCGAGGAAGTCCTCCAGCGTGAACTGGCCAGCCGCATCCTCGACCTCGGCGACATCCTCACCCTCATCGAGCAGGCCCAGCAGGCCTTCGACGAGGAAGAGGCGCGCAAGGTCGCCGAGAAGTTCGCGACCGACCAGTTCACGCTGGAGGACTTCCTCGGCCAGTTGCAGCAGATGAAGAAGATGGGGTCGATGAAGAAGATGCTCGGGATGCTCCCGGGCATGGGCCAGATGAAGCAGCAGCTCGACAACTTCGACGAGCGCGAGATCGACCGCACCGAGGCGATCATCCGGTCGATGACCCCGGGCGAGCGGCGCAATCCCAAGGTGCTCAACGGCTCGCGGCGCCTGCGCATCGCACGCGGATCGGGCATGACCGTCACGGATGTCAACCAGCTCGTGCAGCGCTTCGAGCAGGCATCGAAGATGATGAAGACCGTCGCCCGCGGCGGTGTGCCCAACATCCCCGGTGTGGGGCCGATGGGCGGGAAGCCGGGAGCCTCGAGCAAGCGCGGCAACAAGCAGAAGTCCCGCGGCGGCTCCGCCGGATCACGATCGGGCAACCCCGCCAAGCGCGCGGCAGAGAACGCGGGGTTGGCGACCGCGCCGACCGGCTCGGGTTTCGGGCTTGGTGGCGGCGCGCCCCAGCCGACCGAGGCCGACCTCGCCGAGATCCAGAAGCTGTTCGGGCGGGGATGAACGCCCCGCCGATTCAGGGACCCGGTGCTTCAGTGCCCCAGCGACGCGAGGTGATCACGGAGGGTGGGCCCGGCGCGGAACTCCCGGATGAGGTGCTGGACCACCTCGTGCAGATCGCCATCGGCGGCATCGGCCACGAGCACCTGACGGGTCGAGCTGGAGCCCTGCTCGAGAATCGAGGTGATGCCGGCGAACTCGCGCGCGCAATGCAGATCGGCGGCCACCGGGGAGAGCGTCTCGACGAGCTCGCGCAGGTGGTCTGTGACGCTGCGCTGCGTGCCGTGACGGTCGACGATCACCTCGGCGTCGAGACCGTAGCGCGCAGCGCGCCACTTGTTCTCGCGAGTGAACCAGGGCTGCAGCGTCGGCAGCTCGTGACCGGCATCCAACTCCCGTGAGTAGTGCTCGACGAGCACCTGCACGAGCGCGGCGACCGCGGCGAGCTCGGGGAGGCTCGACATCCCGTCGCAGGCGCGGACCTCGATCGTGCCCCAGTGTGGGGCCGGGCGGATGTCCCAGCGCACTTCGGTGGCATCGGTCATGACGCCGGTGCGGATCATGTCGTCGAGATACGACTCGTACTCCGCCCAGTCGCGCAGCGGCCACGGGAGCCCCGCGGTCGGCAACTGCTGAAACACGAGGGAGCGGTTGGAGGCGTAGCCGGTGCGCTCGCCCGCCCAGAACGGGCTGGATGCCGAGAGCGCCTGCAGGTGCGGCAGGTACAGCGAGAGAGCGCCGATCAGCGGGAAGACCTTTCGCACGTCTTCGACGCCCACATGCATGTGGATGCCCCAGATCATCATGTTGCGTCCCCACCACTGGGTGCGCTCGATGAGCGTGTGGTAGCGCGTCTTGTCGGTGACCCGCTGGTCGTACCACTGCGCGAACGGGTGGCTGCCTGCGCACAGCAGATCGAGCCCGAGCGGGTTGGTGACCGTGCGCACCATCGCGATCGCGTCGGCGATGTCGTCCATGACGGTCGCGACGGTGTCTCCGACGCCGCTGGTGACCTCGATCGTGTTGGTGAGCAGCTCGCCGGTGATCGTGTAGCGCTCCAGCGCTGCGGCATCGCCGACACCGGCGAGCACTTCGGGGGCACGGGGAGCCAGGTCGCCGGTGCGGCCGTCGGCGAGCATGATCTCCCACTCCACACCGATCGTCGAGCGGGCGGAGGTTGCAAACGGCACCGTCATCCGCACAGTCTGACACGAGCGACCCGCTCGGTTCGCGGCATCCGTCGCGATCTGGCAAAATGGAACGCTGGACCTCTCGCTCGACCCTCTACCCGGCGAGACGGACCACCATAGAGCTTCCGCCGGGTGTGCACCCCACAGCCTGAGCGTCGTTCATCACCTCACACACCATTCAGGAGAATTGTGGCTGTCAAGATCCGTCTCAAGCGCCTCGGCAAGATCCGTGCGCCCTACTACCGCATCGTCGTCGCCGACTCGCGCACCAAGCGCGACGGTCGCGTGATCGAGGAGATCGGCAAGTACCACCCGACCGAGGAGCCCTCGTTCATCGAGGTCGACTCGGACCGTGCCCAGTACTGGCTGTCTGTCGGTGCGCAGCCGACCGAGCAGGTCGCGGCGCTGTTGAAGCTCACCGGCGATTGGGGCAAGTTCAAGGGTGACCCGAACGCCGTCTCGACGGTGCGCACCGCCGGCACCAAGGAAGAGTTCCAGGTCGACGCCGCGAAGAAGTCGGTCATCAAGCCCAAGGTCGAGAAGAAGGCCGACGATCCCGTTGCCGAGGTCGCGCCCGAGGCCGAGGCCGCCGACGCGACCGAAGCCGAGTAAGTCCGTTGCTCTCCGCCGCACTCGAACACATCGTCAAGGGGATCGTCGATCACCCTGACGAGGTCCTCATCCGTTCGTCCTCATCGCCGCGCGGTGAGGTCCTCGAGGTGCGCGTGCACCCCGACGATCGGGGGCGGGTGATCGGGCGCGGCGGACGCACGGCAAAGGCCCTGCGTACGCTCATGTCGGCCCTGGGCGACGGCAGCCGGGTTCGCGTCGACGTCGCGGACGACTGAACGTGGCCGCCGCAGGACCGGCGCGCACACAGTTGCGCGTCGGGCGACTCGTCAAGGCCCACGGGCTCAAGGGCGCCCTCAAGCTGGAACTGTACACCGACGACCCCGACGGGCGGTTCGTGACCGGCGCCGTCTTCACGCTGCAGGTGCCGGAGTCGTCGCCGTGGCACGGCAGGACCGTGACGGTGCGCGAGTTCCGTTGGATGAACGCACACCCCGTCGTCTTCTTCGACGAGGTCGAAGACCGCACCGCCGCCGAGACGATCGTCCGCGCTATCCTGTGGATCGATCAGGACGAGTCCGCCCCTTCCGAAGAGGACGCGTGGTTCGACCACCAGCTCGTCGGCCTCGATGTCGTCCGTGACGGCGAGCGGGTGGGCCGTGTCATCCGCGTCGACCACCTGCCCGCTCAGGATCTTCTCGCCGTCCGCCTCGCCTCCGGTGAGGACGAAGTGCTCGTGCCCTTCGTCTCCGCCATCGTTCCCGAGGTCGACGTCGTCGGGGGAACGGTCACGGTGACGCCACCGGCGGGGCTGTTCGAGGAACTGCCGGGCGACGAGGCGGATGCCGAGGACGAGCGGGTCCCGCCGGAAGGGCGCTGACGTGCGCGTCGACGTCGTCACGATCTTCCCGGAGTTCTTCGACGTGCTCGAGGTGTCCCTGCTGGGCAGGGCACGGGATGCGGGCATCCTCGATGTCCGCGTGCACGACCTGCGCGCGTTCACGCACGACCGCCACCGCACGGTCGACGACACACCCTACGGGGGCGGTGCCGGCATGGTCATGAAACCCGAGCCCTGGGGCGAAGCCCTCGACGCGATCGCCGCAGACGCGGCGGCACCGCCGCGGTTCGTCTTCCCGTCGCCGGCCGGCGCGGTGTTCACACAGAGCACCGCCCGCGCGTGGGCGGCCAGTGAGCAGCATCTCGTGTTCGGTTGCGGCCGTTATGAGGGGATCGACGAGCGGGTGTTCGCCTACGCCGAGACCCTCGGTGAGGTGAGTCTGGCAAGTCTCGGCGACTATGTGCTCAACGGCGGCGAAGTCGCGGCGATGGCGATGATCGAAGCTGTCGGCCGTCTCGTGCCGGGCGTCGTGGGCAATCCGGAGAGCCTCGTCGAAGAGTCGCATGAAGACGGGCTGCTGGAGTATCCGTCGTACACGAAGCCCGCTTCCTGGCGCGGTCTGGAGGTGCCTGAGGTGCTGCTCAGCGGTCATCATGGCAAGGTGGCGCAGTGGCGCCGTGAGCAGCAGCAGGAGCGCACGCGCACACGGCGCCCCGACCTGATTGCCGCTGCCGGTACGACGTCGGGGGAGTCGGCCGATGAGTCCTGATCCTCGTGCGCTCGTGCGCCGGGTCAGCGGTGCGGTCGGCACTCTGACCCGCGCGGCCCGATCCGAACGGCTCGCCTACCTGCGCGCACGGCCCCTCGAACCCGACACGGTGCTGTACGAGTCGTTCGCCGGCAACGGCGTGCTGTGCAACCCCGAGGCGATCTTCCGTGCCCTCCTCGATGACCCGGAGTTCGCGCACCTCACGCACGTGTGGGCCATCTCCGACGAGACCGCACGGGAGGTCTTCGCTGCCGAGTTCGCCGGGCACCCGCGGGTGCGTGCGGTGCCGCGCGGTGGCGACGCCTACTGGCGGGCGCTGTCGACGGCGGGCACGCTGATCAACAACGCGACCTTTCCGCCGCAGTTCGCTCCGCGCGACGGTCAGGTGTACCTGAACACCTGGCACGGCACCCCTCTCAAGCACATGGGCTTCGACATGCCCAACGGCGCGGTCGAGTCGGCGAACACACTGCGCAACCTGCTCATGGCCGACTACCTGCTCGCGGCGAATCCGTTCATGGCCGACGTCATGTACGACGACGCCTACCGCCTGCGCAACGTCTTCGGCGGCACGATCATCGAAGAGGGCTACCCGCGCATCGACCGCCAGATCGTCGACGAAGACGAGGCGGGCACCGTGCGCGCTCGCCTGGAGGATGCCGGCATCCCCATCGGCGATCGCCGGATCGTCCTGTTCGCCCCGACGTGGCGGGGGTCGAGCTTCCAGGCCCCGCGCGAAGACCTGGAAGCGCTCGCGCAGCAGGTCGCCCAGGTGCAGGCGGCCGTCGGTCCCGACGTCGTCGTGCTGCTGAAAACGCACCAGGTGGTGCACGCCGCCGCGTCACGGGTGCCGGCACTGTCGCGCGTGCTCGTGCCGAACACGATCCCCACCAACGTGCTCCTGGGCATGGCGGCCGCGCTCGTGACCGACTATTCGTCGGTGTTCTTCGACTTCCTGGCCACCGGCCGCCCGATCGTGTTCCTCGCTCCGGATGCCGCCGACTACGAGCGCGAGCGCGGCACCTACTTCCCGCTGAGCGAGCTGCCCGGCCCCGTCACCGCCGATGCGGCGACAGCAGGCGCCCACGTCGCGCGCCTGCTGGCATCCGGGCGAGCCGCCGCGGGCTATCGGGCGTGGGCGAAGCGGTTCGTGCCGTTCGACGACGGCGGGGCGACGCAGCGTGTGATCGACGTCGTCTTCCGCGGCATCACCCAGGGCCGCCGTGTGCGTGCGGCGGCGAGTGACGACCGCATCCGCGTGCTGCTCTACGCCGGAGGGATGCGCTCGAACGGCATCACGACGTCGCTCGTGAATCTGCTGTCGGCGATCGATCCGGCCCGGTACGACGTCACGGTACTGCTGGCGATGCAACGCGACGAGGCGGCGGTGACCAACCGGGAACGCCTCCCCGCGCACGTGCGACAGGTCTTCCGGCTGGGCGGGATGAACGGCTCGAAGGCGCTGCACGCGCTGCGGAGGCTGGAGACGTTGCGCGGGCGACCGCAGACGGATGTCGACGGCATCCAGGACGTCGTGTGGCGCGCCGAGTGGACCCGCATCTTCGGCTCCGCGAGCTTCGACTGGGTCGCCGACTTCTCCGGCTACAGCCACTTCTGGCCCACGCTGCTGTTGCGCTCGCCCGACGCCCCGCGCGCCATCTGGCTGCACAACGAGATGGCCGCCGACCGCGATCGCACCGTCAACGGCAAGGCCCACATGCGCCGGGCCTTCGGTGTGATCTTCCGGCTGTACGCCGCCTTCGACCAGCTCGTCTCGGTCTCGCCGAGCCTGACCCGGGTCAACCGCGCCGAACTGAGCGGTTATGCGCCGGCGGATCGCTTCGTCACGGTGCGAAACGTGCCCGATGTGCGCGGGGTGACCCAGCGTGCGGCGCTGCCGCTGTCGAGTGTGCTGGAGGACGGCGAGGGCGAACCGGTCTGGCTGCGGTCCTTGCAGGATGCCGACCGCGACGAATGCTGGTTCGTCTCGGTGGGCCGCCTGTCGCCGGAGAAGAACCACGCCCGCCTCATCCGTGCCTTCGCGGCGGTGCGGCGACGCGACGATCGTGCCCGCCTGCTGATCGTGGGCGGGGGACCGCTGGAGGGCGAGCTGACCGAGCTCATCGCCGCGGAAGGGCTCGCCGGTGTCGCCTTCCTCGCGGGGGCGCGCAGCAACCCCTTCCCGCTGCTGCGGGCCGCGGACTGTTTCGTGCTCAGCAGCAGTTACGAGGGCCAGCCGATGGTGCTGCTGGAAGCGGCGGTGTGCGCACTGCCCATCGTGTCCACCTCTTTCGCTTCGGTGCAGGACGCGTTGCCGGCCGGCGCGATCCATATCGTCGACCAGGACGACGACGCCCTGCGCGATGGGATGCTCGCCTTCCTCGAGGGCCGTGTGTCGCCCGCGCATCTGGACGTCGCCGGATACATGGCCGAGGTGATCGGCGAGTTCGACGCCGTCGTCCAAGGCGCCATCCGCGCACACGCGACGCGGTAGCTCACTCGTGCAGGCGGCGTAGCTCGGCGACGACCTGTTCGTGCCATGACCGCGCGGCGGGCAGCACGCCTGCGAACAGCGGGGCGTCGTGCGTGACGCCCTGGTAGCGCACCGTCGTCGCCGCCACTCCTGCGGCGCGCAGCGCCGCGCCGTACGCCGCGCCGTCGCCGCGCAGCGGGTCGTACTCCGCCGTCAGGATGAGCGCCGGCGGCAGACCGGCGTGGGATGCCGCCCGCAGCGGCGAGGCGGTGGGCTCTTTCGCATCGGCGCTCGCGCGCAGATAGGTGCGTGTGACCGATCGCAGTTCGCGCGCCGCCACGATCGCCGGGATGCCGAGCGCCCAGACCGCGCGGAGGTCCTTGTGCCGCACCGTGAGGTCGGTAATCGGCACCTCCAGCACCTGGCGGCGGATGTCGTGATGTGCGCCGTCACGGTTGCGCAGCGTCACGGCGGCGGCGATGGCGCCACCGGACGACGTGCCGGAGATGCCGATGCGGTCCGGGTCGATGAACAGCTCGTTGGCCTGTGCGAACACCCAATCCACGGCGGCGCAGCCTTGGTGCACCGCCGTCGGGTATTTGTGCTCGGGGGCCAGCGCGTAGTCGACGGCGACGACGATGTCGGCGTCGACTGCGCGGCGGCGCGCGGCGGCGTCCGTGCCGGGGTAGTCGATGCCGCCGATGCGGAACGCGCCGCCGAAGAAGTTCACGACCGCAGGCAGCACCCGCTGCTCACTGCCGGGGGGCCGGTACAGGCGTACTCGCACGGCGGGCCAGCCGGGAACGGGAACCGTGTGCTCGCTGATGGCGACGTGCGGTCCCGGCACGCCGACGGCATCCAATTCGGCACGGTCCCACGCCAACGCGGCCCGGCGGTGACGCGCCCGCTTCGCAGCCGAGTTCGACGTCCTCGACGTCTCCGCTGCGGAGGCGCCGTTCGGGACGGCCGCGCGACCTCGCGGCCGCAGCACCGTCGGCATCCGATCGCGCAGGCCCTTCACGGCCTGTGCCAGGAGGTACCGGCGATGCGCTCGCAGCCGTGCGGCGAAGACCGGATCGAGGGGCATGTCAGTCGACGCCGAGGTAGCTGCGATCGGTCAGGACGATGGGCCCGTCATCGGTGATCGCGATCGTGTGCTCACTGTGCGCTCCGCGCGACCCGTCGGCGCTGCGCAGCGTCCACCCGTCGGGGTCGGTGACGAGCTCGTCGGTGGTCTGCAGGAACCACGGCTCCAACGCGAGCACGAGACCCGCGCGCAGCGGGAAGCCGCGGCCCGGCTTGCCGTCGTTGGGCACGTGCGGATCGCCGTGCATGACCCGGCCGACACCGTGTCCGCCGAAGTCGGTGTTGATCTTGTAGCCGTCGGCGTGGGCGATCTCGGCGACCGCGTGCGAGATGTCTCCGATGCGGTTACCCGTGACGGCGGCTGAGATCGCCGCATCCAGCGCCCGCTCGGTCGTGTCGATGAGGGCCAGGTCTTCGTCGCGCGGTGTGCCGACGACGAAGGAGACCGCCGAGTCGGCGACCCAGCCGTCGAGCGAGACGGCGAAGTCGAGCGAGACGAGGTCGCCGTCGCGCAGCGCGTAGTCGTGCGGCAGGCCGTGCAGCACGGCGTCGTTGACCGACGTGCAGATGACTTTGCCGAACGGGCTCGCACCGAACGAGGGGTGGTAGTCGATGTAGCACGACTCGGCGCCGGCCCGGCGGATGAGCTCGTGAGCCCGGCGATCGATCGCCAGGAGATTGGTGCCGACCCTCGTCTCGGAGCGCAGGGTCGCGAGGGTCTCGGCCACGAACCGACCCGCGGGACGCATCGCGTCGATCTCGGCGGGTGTGCGCAGCTCGATCATCGTGATCCTTTCGTCAGCATCCATTGTGGCCGACCGGCGTAGCATCGGAGTCATGTGGCTGCGACGTGCGTTTCTTCGGTGGCTGATCCCCGCGGCGTTCGTGCTGCCCGTGTGGCTCGTGGCCGGCTGGATCGTCTTCGGCGCCAGCGGCTGGGCGCTGCTGTGGGTGCTGATCTCCGCGCCGATCGTGCTGGTGGGGGAGCTGGTGCTCTCTCTGCTCGTGCGCGCCCGCGGCACCGTCCGTACCTTCGCCGCGGTCTCGTGGATGGATGTGTGCGTGATCGGCGCCTGGCACGTGTTCATCGTGGCGCTGGGGACCTTCAGCGGAGGCGGATGGTGGTGGCTGACCCTCGGGGCGACCGTCGCGATCGGCCTCGCCGGTTTCTGGACGTCGCTCTGGCAGCTGTGGCGCGAAGCGAAGCCGGCTCCGCTCCTGCTGCGCACGCCGTCGGGTGTGGGCTACGTGCCGGCACCGACTGCCGAGGCGCAACCGGGAAGCGCGGACGAGGTCATCGTGATCCACGAACGCACGCCGCCGTCGAACACCTGAGCCGTTTTGGTGGGTGTCGGCATCCATGGCAGAATGGTTGTTTGTGCCCGCAACGGCTCTGCCTCAGGGGAGCATGGTTCCGAAAACGGAGGCCTCGGGCGCAGCACACTTTTCCCAGCTATCTCGCGATCGACCTGTGGCGGTCGCAGGAAGTGACGATCATGCAGATCCTCGATTCGCTCGACGCAGCATCTCTGCGCAGCGACATCCCCGCCTTCAGCCCCGGTGACACCGTCAAGGTGCACGTGAACATCACGGAAGGCAACCGCTCCCGCATCCAGGTCTTCCAGGGCGTCGTCATCGGCCGCTCGGGCGACGGCGTGCGCGAGACCTTCACCGTCCGCAAGATCAGCTTCCAGGTGGGTGTCGAGCGCACGTTCCCCGTGCACAGCCCCGTCATCGACCACATCGAGCTGGTCACCCGCGGCGACGTGCGCCGCGCGAAGCTGTACTACCTGCGCAACCTTCGCGGCAAGAAGGCCAAGATCAAGGAGAAGCGCGGCAACTGACGCGCTCTCGGCACGGATGCCCCGGACTGAGGTTCGGGGCATCCGTCGTTTCGGCAGATCCACACGTGGCGCGGCGCACACACGCAGCCGGGATATGCGAGGCTTGATCGTCCGCCGTTCGTGCGGCCGCTGACGAGAAAGAATGTCATGACCTCGCAGATCCCCAGCGATGCCGTCGAGGCGTCGTCGTCGGCAGCACCGCGGCGCCGGGGTATCTGGCCGTTGCTGCGCGACGTCATCGTCATCGTCGCGATCGCCGTGATCGTCTCGTTCGCCGTCAAGACGTTCTTCGTGCGCTCGTTCTACATCCCTTCGGGCTCGATGGAGCAGACGCTGCTGATCAACGACCGCATTCTCGTGGACGAGCTGACGCCCCGGTTCAGCGGGTATGAGCGCGGGGATGTGGTCGTCTTCCGCGACCCCGGCGGGTGGCTGACGCCGCAGGCCGATGCGCCGGAGCAGGTGCCGCTCGTGGAAGCGGTCGACTGGCTGCTCTCGCTCGTCGGGGTCACGGCATCCGACAGCGACGAGCACCTCATCAAACGCATCATCGGCGTCGGCGGCGACCACGTCGTGTGTTGCAACGCGCTCGGGCAGATCACGGTCAACGGGACGCCTATCGACGAGAGCGTCTACCTCGACCTGGAAGAGGGGCAGACGGCTCCCACCGAGGTGCCGTTCGATGTCGTCGTCCCGGAAGACTCGCTCTGGGTGCTCGGCGACAACCGGGACCATTCCCGCGATTCCCGCTACAACACCGATCAGCCCACACAAGGGTTCGTGCCGTTGGAGAACGTCGTGGGGCGTGCCTTCCTGGTCACATGGCCGTTCACCCGCTTCGGTGCGATCGACGCTCACCACGAGGTGTTCTCCGGCGTTCCGGCGACCGAACCGCAATGACCGCCGCCGTGCCGGGGCTGACCGTCGAGCGCGAGCTGCTGCGCGAGCATGCGCTCGTCGTCGCGTGCGACGAGGTCGGCCGTGGGGCCCTCGCCGGGCCGGCGGCGGTGGGTGCCGTCGTGCTCGACCGGACGGCCGCGCAGCGACCGATCCCGGAGGGGCTGCGCGACTCGAAGCTCGTCGCCGAGCGGCATCGCGCCGCGGTGGCCCAACGCGCGACCGACTGGGTGGGCGCCTTCGCTCTGGGCTGGGCCGATGCCGCTGAGATCGATGCGGTCGGCATCGTGCGCGCCCTGGGGCTGGCCGCGTTGCGCGCGATCGACGGATTGCGAGCTGCGGGGATCGAGCTCGAGGATGCCGCTGTGGTCCTCGACGGGAACCATGATTACATCACCCCCGCCGGTGGCACGGGGCTGCGCGTGCGCCCGATCGTCAAAGCCGACCGCGACTGTGCATCGGCGGCGGCGGCCTCGGTCGTCGCCAAGGTCGCCCGCGACGCGCTGATGGCACGACTGCACGAGGAATGTCCCGTCTACGCCTGGAATCGCAACAAGGGATACGCCAGCGCCGTCCACCGCGAAGCGATCGCTCAGCACGGGCTGAGCCGACACCACCGCTCCTCGTGGGCGATCGCGTCGGTGCCGACCCTGTTCTGACGCGGCCCACCGCGTTCTGGTTAGGATTGAGCCACCATGGACGACGAGGGCTTTGACGACTACGACCGCGAACTCGAGCTGGCGCTGTACAAGGAGTACCGTGACGTCGTCGCGCAGTTCGCCTATGTCATCGAGACCGAGCGGCGCTTCTATCTCGCCAACGACGTGAACGTCGTGCGCCGCGACACCGAGCACGACTTCTACTTCGAGATCTCGATGACCGACGTCTGGGTGTGGGACATCTACCGCGCCGACCGCTTCGTCAAGTCGGTGCGCGTGCTCACGTTCAAAGACGTCAACGTCGAAGAGCTGCAGCGTCGTGACTTCCAACTGCCGGAAGAGCTTTCGCTGGATTCATAGCCTCCTGCACAGAAGGCCACTTTGCGGATCTGTCCACGGATCGCTCTGTTCGGCTCCCACGAGCCGGCGCGGCGGGCCATCATGCCTGCATGGCAGACAAGGACATCCGCGGGCGAGCCGGCGAAGAACGGGCCGCACGATACCTGACGGCACGGGGCTTCACGGTGCTCGACCGCAATTGGCGGTGCCGCACCGGGGAGGTGGACATCGTCGCGGCGCGCGGCGGCGATCTCGTGGTCGTCGAGGTGAAGACGCGTCGCACGGAGCTGTTCGGCCACCCCTTCGAAGCGGTCGACGCGCGCAAGCTCGATCGGCTGTGGCGGGTGGCGTGCGCGTGGTGTGCGGCGCATCCCGCGCAGTCGCGGTTCCGGCGCCTGCGCATCGATCTCATCGGGGTCACCGGTGAGGACCCCGCATCGGCCGTGCTCGAGCACCTGGAAGACGTGCGATGAGCGTGGCACGCACGTGGGGCGTCGTGCTCAGCGGACTGCAGGGCGATCTCGTCGAAGTCGAGGCAGACCTGTCCCAGCAGCGGCCGGACTTCACGATCATCGGGCTCGGCGACAAGGCCGTCGGCGAGGCGCACCAGCGCGTGCACAACGCGTGCGCCAACAGCGACGTGCCGCTGCCGCGTCGCAAGCTCACCGTGAACCTCTCGCCGGCCAACCTGCCGAAGCAGGGATCGGGACTCGATGTCGCCATCGCCGTCGCCGCGCTGGCCACCGAGCACATGATGGATGCCGCCTCGCTGAGCCAGACGGTGCACATCGGCGAACTGGGGCTCGACGGGCGCTTGCGGCCGGTCGCCGGAGCGCTGCCGGCGGTCGCGGCAGCGGCGGCCGCGGGGATGGGCCGGTTCGTCGTGCCGTTCGCCAACCGGGCCGAGGCCGCACTCGTGCCGGGCGTGGAGGTGTTCGGTGCCGTGAGTCTGCGCGACGTGCTCGCGCGGCACGGCGTGCCGGTGGAGCCGAGCGATCTCGAGCCCGTGCCGGGTCCCGCCCTCGTCGAGTCGGCAGAACCACCGGGGATCGATCTGGCCGACGTCGTCGGTCAGGGCGACGCCGTCGATGCCCTGGTGGTGGCCGCGGCCGGTGGTCATCACGTGCTCATGAGCGGGCCGCCGGGTGCCGGCAAGACGATGCTCGCGCGGCGACTTCCCGGCATCCTGCCCGCTCTCGATGATCGGGCGGCACTGCAGGCGGCCTCGCTGCGTTCGCTCGCCGGACTGCCGGTCGACGTCCTGAGACGGACGCCGCCGTTCGAATCGCCGCATCACAGCGCGAGTGTCGCAGCCCTCGTGGGCGGCGGCAGCCGGATGGTGCGTCCCGGGGCGATCGCTCGAGCCAGCGGCGGAGTGCTGTTTCTCGACGAGGCGGGAGAGTTCGGCGCGCAATCGCTCGACGCACTGCGCCAACCGCTCGAATCGGGGGAGATCGAGATCCACCGTGCCGGGTTTCGCGCCGTCTTTCCCGCGCGGTTTCAACTCGTCATGGCGACGAATCCGTGCCCGTGCGGCAACTACGGCGTTCCCGGTGGAGAGTGTTCCTGTCCGTCGCTGGCGATCAGGCGCTATCTCGGCAAACTGTCCGGTCCGCTGCGGGACCGCATCGACATCGAATTGTCGCTGCAACGGGTGCAGGTGGCGCGGGGGCGGACAGCCGAGCAGCGGCAGACGACGCGCGAAGTCCGCGAGCGTGTGACGGGTGCGCGAGAGCGGGCCGCGCGACGCTTGCGTGAGACGCCGTGGACGACCAACGCCGAAGTCTCCGGTGGCTGGTTGCGTGACGGACCGCTCGCCCCCGAACCCGCGATCCGTCGCCCGCTGGATGCGGCTCTGCACCGTGGTGCCCTGACGCTGCGGGGTTTCGATCGGGTTTTGCGCGTGGCCTGGTCGGTGGCGGATCTGGCCGGTCGCGACCGGCTGGATGTCGCAGACATCGGGCGGGCGCTGTATCTGAAGAAGGGTGCGCGGGGATGAGCGCGATCGATCTGACGACGCGGACGGCACGAGCAGCGCTCGGCGAGGTCATCGACCAGAGCGCGGATGACGACGATGTCCTCACGGCATATGCGCGCGCCGTGTGGTCGTGTCTTCTCGAGCCGGGCGACGGCGTGGCGGGGAGTCTCATCGCCGCTCACGGCGCCGTGCGAGCGTTGGAGATCGCCGCGGCAGGACAGGGCGGGTGCGGTGAGGCGGAAGCGGCGGAGCTGACACTGGACGCGCTCGTGGCCGGCCGCAAGCGATGGATGCCGCGGCGGGTGGACGTCGACCGTGCTCTGGCAGCGGCGCGGCGCGCGCGCGTGAGTCTGATCACGCCGGAGGATGCGCTCTGGCCGCGCCGCGCCGACGATCTGCGCAGGCATGCGCCCGTGTGCCTGTGGGTACGCGGTGAGCCTGCGGTCGTGGCCGCCCCGAGACCCGCCCTCGCGATCGTCGGCGCCCGCGCCGCCAGCGCCTATGGCGATCATGTCGCGACAGAACTGGCCGCGCAGTGCGCGGACGAGGGGATCGCGGTGGTCTCCGGGGCGGCGTACGGCATCGACGGTTCGGCTCATCGCGGGGCGCTGTCTGCCGGAGGCGCCACGGTCGCGCTGTTGGCCGGCGGCGTCGACAGGCCCTACCCCACCGGGCACACCGACCTGCTGGAGCGGATCGCACGCTCCGGGGCGGTCGTCGCCGAGACCCCGTGCGGCGCGACGCCCACCAAGTGGCGTTTCCTGGCTCGAAATCGTCTGATCGCCGCCCTGGCCGATGCGACGGTGATCGTGGAGGCGGGGTGGCGCAGCGGCGCGCTGAACACGGCGCATCATGCCTCTGAGCTGGCGCGTCCTCTGGGCGTCGTGCCGGGGCCGGTTACCAGCGCGACCTCCGCGGGGTGTCACCGACTGCTGCGCAGCGACCCCTCGGCCGTGTGCATCACCGGCATGAGCGATCTGAAGGAGCTGCTGGGTCTCGGCGGCACGGCTCCCGAAGCAGGTGACGAGGTGCCCTACACCGACGAGCGCACCCGCATCCTCGACGCGCTGAGCGCGCGCACGCCACGTCCGGTGGACGACATCGCTCGCCGGGCGGGGTTCGGCGCGGAGCAGGCCGCCGCGCTGCTGGGCCTGCTCGAGCTGCTCGGCACGGCCGCACGACGTGCCGACGGGTGGGTGGCGGTGGCTCCGAACGGACCCCGGCGCGGTGCGTCGTCGGCGTGACGGGCGCCGTCGGAGGCATGCTGAACGGGTGAGACTGTCGACAGCGATCGAGGCGTACGCCTCGCACGTGAGCGACGTGCGCAGGCTGTCGCCGGCGACGGTGCGCGCGTACGTCGGCGATCTGCGCGATCTCACCGATGTCGTCGGAGACGTGGACGTGCGCGCGATCGATCTCGAGGCGCTGCGTGACTGGCTGTGGCGTGCCACGCGGCGCGGCGATGCCCGTTCCACGCTCGCGCGGCGCACCGCGGCAGCGCGCGGGTTCTTCGCGTGGGCCGCCGATCAGGCTCACGTCGACGTCGATGTGAGCCTGCGTCTCGTGACCCCCAAACGCGTCCGCTCGCTGCCGAAGGTCGCGGCCGCGACCGCGATGGACGAGGTGCTCGGCGCGGCATCCGCTCGCGCGGCCGGCGGCGACCCGATCGCGCTGCGCGACGCCGCCGTGCTGGAACTGCTGTACGCCTCTGCGTTGCGCGTGGCGGAGCTGTGCGGCGCGGACGTCGACGACCTCGATCGCTCCCGGCGCACGATCCGGGTGTTGGGCAAGGGGGCGAAAGAGCGCGTCGTGCCCTATGGCGCGCCCGCGGCGCAGGCTCTGGATGCCTACCTGACACGGTCCCGCCCCGCTCTTGCGGCGCGTGGCTCGGGCAGCGCTGCGCTGTTTCTCGGCGTGCGCGGTGGGCGCCTCGGCACGCGCGCCGCCTACGACGTCGTCTCACGCGCCGTCTCCCCGGCGATGGGCACCGAGACCGTGGGTCCGCACGCGTTGCGGCACTCGGCCGCCACGCATCTGCTCGACGGCGGCGCGGATCTGCGCACCGTGCAGGAGTTGCTCGGTCACGCGAGCCTGGGCACGACGCAGATCTACACCCACGTCTCGGCCGAGAAGCTCACCGCCGCCTATCGGCTCGCCCACCCGCGCGCCTGAGCGCGCAGGTCAACAGCACGGCAGCAGCACGGCTCGCGGCACCTCCCGGTAGAGCAGGAGCGGGTTGATGTACTCACCGTTCTCCCGGACCCCGAAGTGCACGGTGCCCGCTGCGGCATGCCCACCGATGTCGACGATGCCGACCTCCTCGCCCGCGGCGACGACATCGCCCGGGGCGAGTGCGGTCGCGACCGGTTCGAGAGTCGTCACGAGAGCGTCGCCGTGGTCGATCGTGACGACCGGCCGACCGGCCACAGCCCCGGCGAACGCGATGACACCGCTTGCGGGACGGGAATGCTGAAGTTTTGGTTGACTCTGGGACTGCTTTGATCTGATCGATTGGGGCGGGAAGGATGGCTGTCATGCCAGTGAAGTACTCAGACGAGTTCAAGCGCGACGCGGTCGCTCTG
>JASGEE010000172.1:0-2712 GCA_047606715.1 Microbacterium sp. | reverse complement strand
TCGGCCGACGTGCCGTCGGCATCCGCGCCGCCGCCACCGCCACCGCCGGACGGCGAGCTGCCAAACGCGAGGTTGAGGTCCCAGTTGACGACCGTCATCTGGCCGGTGTCGGCGTCGTAAGCCAGGTACGAGTTGTTTCCCGGGCCATCGATGTCGTCGGAGTTGTCGACGAGCTCCTGGAAGGCCAGGTAGGTCGCGAACGCGTCGACGTCGAGCCACTGCGACAGCTCCGCGTCGAAGGTCTCGTCGTCCGACTCGTTGATGAACTCCAAGAACGAGATCAGGGGTGTCAGGTCGTCCTCACCCGCTTCCTGCTCGAACACGTCGGTGTACGCGTCGGGGTCGTCACCCCGGTACGAGTAGTCGCCGTCGGCCTCTGCCTTGTAGAGGGCGGTCGCGTCCGGCAACGTCTCGGCCATCCACTCCTCGTCGGGGTTCTCGATCACGAGCCGCAGCGCACTCTGCCCGTTGACCTCGACCTCCGCCGACACCGCCCGCTCGGAGGCGAGCCCGACTGCGGCGAGCAGGTCGAGAGCGACAGCCTCGTTCAGCGAGCTCTCAGAGCTGTTGCCGCGCACGACGAACTCGGTCGTGCCGTCCAGACTCTGTCCGTCGACGTACTCGTCGAGACGGATGAGCCACGGCAGGTCTTCGGGGTGGGCCGAACTGAGGTCGGCATCCTCGCTCGTCGACAGTTCCTTCAGAGACGAGTTGCCCTTCAGCTTCAGGCCCACGTTCTCGTAGGTGACGCCGTCGATGACGACGGTCGCCGAGATCCACTCCTTGTCGCCGCTGTCGAGGTAGGCCTGAATGAGGCCGTCGTAGTCGTCCTCGTCGAAGCCGATGCTGAAGCTGTGCACGAGCGAGGCGTCCCACACTCCGGAGGCCGTCGCGGTGGTCGCCGCGTTCGTCGTGGTCGCGCCGCCGGTCGTCGTGCAGGCGGTCGTGAGCGTCAGAGCGACGATCACGGTCGCGCAAGCCGCGAGGAACCTGGCCTTTGTCGACATCCGCCCAGCCCATCACACGCCGCTCTGCGGTGGCTGTGCCGGGCGACAGCATCCGCTGTGGAAAGCGCCCGCTAGGCTGGACGGGTGGGGTCGAGCCAGCAGGATGAGCGCAGATCCCTGACCCGGATGCCGCCGCAGGGCGCGATCGTCGCGGTCCTGGCGATCGCGGGCATGGCCGCGTCGTTCATGTTCACCCTGGTCGTGCCGATCCAGGCGAAGCTGCCGGAGCTGCTGAACGCGAGCCGCGAGGACACGGCCTGGGTCGTCACGGCGACCCTCCTCGCCGCCGCTGTCATCACCCCGATCTCCGGCCGCCTCGGCGACATGTACGGCAAACGGCGCATCGTCCTCGTCCTCGTGGCCGCGCTCGTGCTCGGCTCGGTGATCGCGGCGCTGTCGACCGGCATCGTCGGCCTCATCATCGGGCGCACGTTGCAGGGCGCCGTCACGGGTGTCATCCCGCTCGGCATCTCGATCCTGCGCGACGTGCTGCACGAGCGACGCGTCGACTCGGCGATCGCGCTCATCAGCGCGACCCTCGGCGTCGGCGGCGCACTGGGCCTGCCGATCAGCGCCTTCATCACGCAGTTCGGCGACTGGCACGGACTGTTCTGGGTGGCGACCGGCCTCGGTGTCGTCGTGTTCACGCTCGTCGCGTGGATCGTCCCGCCGAGCGTCCTGCGCACGGCGGGCCGCTTCGACTACGTCGGCGCCGTGGGGCTCAGCGTCGGCCTGGTGGGCGTGCTGCTCGCGATCTCTCGCGGAAACGCGTGGGGGTGGACGTCGCCGCCGGTGGCGGCATGCGGCCTCGGCGGCATCCTCGTGCTGCTCGCGTGGGGCTGGTACGAGCTGCGCATCGCCGCGCCCCTGCTGGATCTGCGGGTAGCGGCACGGCGCCCGGTGCTGCTGACCAACATCGCGTCGATCGCGATGGGATTCTCGCTGTTCACCTCGAACGTCGTCTTCCCGCAGATGCTGGAGCTGCCGGTGGAGACCGGGGGGTTCGGGCTCACCCTCATCGGAGCGAGTCTCATCGTGATGCCGGCAGGGCTGGTGATGATGGTGCTCTCCCCGTTCTCCGGGCGCCTCGCCCGCACGGTGGGCCCGAAGCTGCTGCTCGTTCTCGGCGCGATCGCGCTCGTCGTCGCGTACTCGTTCGCTCTCGTCCTGTCGAGCGAGGTGTGGCACCTCTTCGTCACGAACGTCATGGTCGGTGTGGGCATCGGCTTCGGATACGCCGCGATGCCGATGCTCATCATGCGCTCGGTGCCGCAGACCGAGACAGGGGCCTCGAACGGCCTCAACGCGCTGTTCCGCTCCCTCGGCACGAGCACGGCCGCCGCGGTCGTCGGCGCGGTGCTGGCGACGTTCGTCGCCGACCTCGACGGCACGCCCGTGCCCACCGCGGAGGCATTCCACCTGTCGTTCGTGATCGGCGGCATCGCGGCCGTCGTCGCCCTCGCCGTCGCGCTGTTCATCCCGGGCGCCCGCGACCCGCACGAGCGGCATCCGTCCCTGCCCGAGTGACCCGCGTTCGCGCCGCGGCCCGCTTCATCCGTCACGAATCGCGCCTACCGGCAGCGATAGCCCCGCTTTGCGCCGGATGAACGGAGAGCGGCGCGGTCAGCGGCGGCGGGCGCGTGAGCGCGGCCGCGCGGGGGGCACCGGCGCTCCGGGCACCCGCTCGCCCACGACGTTGACGATC
>JASGEE010000171.1:0-14201 GCA_047606715.1 Microbacterium sp. | reverse complement strand
GGCGCGGCGCTGCTGCCGGAGGGCGCGACGGCCCTCGCCGACGGTGTCGCACAGCTCGGCACGGGAGCGACGGCGCTCGGCGATGGCGCCTCCCAACTCGGCACGGGAGCGACCGCCATCGGCGACGGAGTCGCACAGCTCGGCACGGGAGCGACTGCCATCGGCGACGGAGCTTCCGCGCTCAGCAGCGGCGCCGCATCGCTCGGCGACGGCCTCGACGTGCTGGCGACGAAGACCCGCGAGGCCGGGGCGGGTGCCGAGACCTTGGCAGCACAGATCGACGCGGGCGCATCCGAACTGCGCGCCGACGGCATCGTGCCCACCGAGCTGTCGGGCGCCGCGGCGCAGACGGCCACCACGGCCGAGGCTTCGGCATCCGCTGCGGCCGGGGTCGCCGACGGCATCGCCGCCCTCGCCGAGGCCTGTGATTCCGAGGTCTTCGGCGAGGACTACTGTGCGCAACTGACGACTCTCGCCGACGCCGCCGCCGAAGCACAGCAGGCCGCGGCCGGCACGAGCGCTCTGGCCACCGGCACGAACGACGCTCTCACGCAGTTCGCCGCGGCGGCGCCCGAACAGCTCGCAACGAACCTCACCGACATCTCCGCCGGTGTCCGCCAGCTCGGCTCAGGCATGACGCAGCTCGCCGACGGCATCGACCAGGCCGGCGACGGAGCGTCCGAGCTGGAGAGCGGAGCGGGGCAGCTCGCCAGCGGCGCTTCGGGGCTCGCGAGCGGCGCGGAGCAGCTCTCGGACGGAGCCGCCGGACTAGCCGACGGAGCCGGCGAGCTCTCCGACGGTGCGGGCTCGCTCGCCTCGGGCGCTTCGCAGCTCGCCGACGGGGCTTCGGAACTGGCCACCGGCGCCGGAACGCTCGCCGACGGCCTCGGCGAGATCGCGACGGGCACGGACGCTCTCGCATCGGGTCTCGACACGGCGGTCGATGCCATCCCCTCCTACACCGACAGCGAGGCACAGACGCTCGCGGACGTCGTCGCGACGCCCGTCGAGGCCGAAGGCACCGGCGCAACGCTGTTCGGGGCTTCCGCGATCCCCCTGCTGGCAGCGCTCGCGCTGTGGTTCGGAGCACTCGCAAGTTTCGTGGCGCTGCGCGCCGTGTCGGGCCGCGCGCTGACCTCGCGCGCGCCGTCGGTCGTGCTGGCGCTGCGCGCGCTCCTCCCCGCCGCCGCGATCGGCGCCGTGCAGGGTCTGCTCGTCGCGGTCACCGTGCAGCTCGCGGCCTCGTACGACGCGGGCTCGTTCGCCGCGTTCGCGGGCGTCGCCGTGGCTGCGGGCGTGGCCTTCGCGGCCGTCAACCAGGCGCTCGTGGCGGTGTTCGGCGGTGCCGGCCGTTGGATCGCCGCCCTCGTCGGCGTGCTCGCGGTCGCGACGGGCATCGTCTCGACCGTACCGGGGGCTTTGTCCTCCGCCGCCGGGCTCATGCCGACCATGCCCGCCTACACCGCGCTGCTCGCGGCCCTCACCCCCGCGCTGGAGGGAAAGGGCGCCGCCACCGGGATGGTGGGGCTCGCCGTCTGGGGCAGCCTCTCGTTCGCCGCCACGGTCATCGCGGTGGCACGCCATCGCACGACGAGCGCGCACGCGGTGCTGGCGGCATCCCCCGCCTGACGGAAACGGGCCGGCGCGCGCCCTTCTCCTCCCGTTCGATCGCGGCAAAGCGTGGATGCTGCGCCCCCGCACCCGCCATTTGCCGCGATCGAGCGAGGAGAACGCCGCCGCCGGGCGCCTCGCGGGCTACCTGCTCGGCGAGCGGGTCAGCTCAGTCCGCTGTAGACGTGCAGGCCCTTGAAGAACATGTTCACGATCGTGAAGTTGAACATGACGGCCGCGAAGCCCACGATCGACAGCCACGCCGAGCGGGTGCCACGCCAGCCGCGCGTCGCGCGGGCGTGGATGTAGCCGGCGTAGAGCACCCAGATGACGAAGGTCCACACCTCCTTCGTGTCGAAACCCCAGTACCGGCCCCACGCGTCGTTGGCCCAGATCGACCCGGCGATGAGGGTGAACGTCCACGAGATGAAACCGATGATCGTGAAGCGGTACGCGAGCGATTCGAGCACGTCGGCGGAGGGCAGCGTGCGAAGGAACCGCGGACCGGTGCGGCGGGGTGCCTCGGGCGCGTCGATCGCCGCGATCGCGAGCTGTTCGCGGCGGGTCTGCAGGAGTTGCAGCACCGACAGCGCGAACGCGAGCGCGAACAGCGCCGTCGACAGCGACGCGACGAAGACGTGGATGACGAGCCACACGCTCTTGAGCGGGTCGGACAGCGGCACGACCTCGGTGTAGAACCAGATCGCGGTCGCGGCCAGCAGCACCACGACGAGCCCCGTGATGAACGTGCCGAGGAAGCGCAGGTCGTAGCGCAGCAGCACGATGAGGTACACCGCGATGATGAGCATCGTGCCGGTCAGGGCGAACTCGTACATGTTCGACCACGGCACGCGGCCGGAGGCGATGCCGCGAGTGACGTCGGCGCCGACGTGGAAGACAAAGCCGAGCACCGTCAGCGAGGTGCCGATGCGCGCCCACAGGTAGCGCTTGCGCTCCTTCAGCGGTGCCTCCAGGTCGGCCTTGGCGGCGGCCTCTGCGGCGCGAATGTCGTCGATGGATGCCGCGCCCCCGGCTGACACGAGCACGCGGGCAGGCCGGGTGGCGGCATCCTTCGCCTTGACGGCGAGGTCGGAGCGCCGCGCGAGATCGATCGCATAGGCGACGAAGGCGACGGTGTAGATCGCGACGGCGGTCCACAGCAGCAGGACCGAGATGTCGTCGAGCTGCAGTCCGGTCTCCGTCATGCGCTCAGTCTACGCGCCGGCCCGCGCACCGCACCCGCCCGCAAACATGTCGCATTCCGCCGCCCCGCCCACGGCTGACGGGCGGATCGCGCCACGTCTCCGGGGCCAGGGGATGCCGGCGGCTACCCGGCGTCGAGCGCCGCGGCGTGCTCGCGCGCGAGGGTTGCAACGGCGGCGGCGATCGCGGGGTCTTCACCGCGGGCGAGACCCGCGTACTCCAGCAGCAGGGCACCGTCGTCGGTCGGCGTCGCCTTGACCCACAGGCGCCGGCGCGGCACGAACAGGGCGGTGACCAGGCCGAGCACGGCGACGATCGCGAAGCCGAGCACCCACGGTGCACCGACGTCGCGGTGGATCGACAGCGACACGTAGCGCTTGACCTGTTCGGCGGCGCCGTCTTCCGTCGCGTCCTCGAAGGTGATCGTGCCGAGCCCGTCGGGCAGGTCGACGGTCTGCCCGGGTGCGAGTTCGAGTGCGTCCGTGCCACTGTCGCCCCCGGCGAGCTGGGTCATGTCGGTGGGGTCGAGCGCGTAGACGTTGCGGGCGGTGCCGTCGTCGATGCCGAGGTCGCCGGCATACACCCACAGTGTCAGCACGGGGTTCGCCAGCGACGGGTAGGCCGAGGTCAGGGCGCCCGATTCCAGGGTGGCTGCGGTCGGGTAGAAGAACCCGATCATCCCGAGCTGCTCGCTCAGCCCGTCGGGCACCTTGATGACCCCCTGCGAGGTCATCGTCGATCCCTGCGGCAAGAACGCGACGTCCTCGCGGAACACGATCTCGCCGTCGGGATCGCGCACCGTGATCGTCGGGGCGTACCCGTTGCCCATGAGGTAGACGCGGTCGCCGGCCATGGTGATCGGATGGTTGACGCGCACCGTCTGTGCCACGCTCTCCTCGCCGGGCAGGCGCGTCGTCAGATGCGCCGCGAAGTCTCCGGCCTGGCCCTGCCCGGCCTCGCCGGCGGGCACGTAGGTGACGTCGAAGCTGTCGAGGGTCAGCGAGTAGGGCGCGAGCGCGTCGGTGTCCACGAAGCGGCCGGGGTTGAACGAGGTGTAGCCGAGCCCGAGGGAGTTGACGAAGCTGTCGCCCTCCACGAGCACCGTCTGGCCCGTGTAGGTCAGCCCGCCGCCGATGCCGACCGCCAGCAGCACACCGACCAGGGCGGTGTGGAAGACGAGGTTGCCGCTCTCGCGCAGGTAGCCGCGCTCCGCGGAGACCGACGCGACCTCGCCCGCGTCGTAGCGCTCCACGCGGTAGCCGGCTTTGCGCAACTGTGCCTGCGCGGCATCGATCGCCTGTGCGGCGGCGGATGCCGCGGCATCCGCCCCGGCGGGAAGCGGACGCACGGCCTCGACGTGGTCATCGAGCCGCGTCAGCCGGGCCGGCGTGCGCGGCGGGCGCGCCCGCAGCGCCTTGTAATGGTGCTTCGTGCGCGGGATGACGCAGCCGATGAGCGAGATGAACAGCAGGAGGTAGATGGCCGAGAACCACGCCGAGGAATACACGTCGAACAGCTGGAGGCTGTCGAGGATCGGGAACAGCTCGGGGTTGTTCGCCTTGAAGTCGATCACCCCGTTGGGGTCGGCGCTGCGCTGCGGCACGATCGACCCGGGGATCGCCGCGATCGCGAGCATCAGCAGCAGCACGAGCGCCGTGCGCATGCTGGTCAGCTGACGCCATCCCCAGCGCAACCAGCCCACGAGACCCAGGCCCCCCGCCGGTACCGGGCGGTCGTGCGCCCCCGACTCGACGTGATCGGACGGACGCAGCGGGTCGGTCTCGCTCTCAGAGGGGAAGCTCGACACTGCCGATCACCCCCGTCAGCTGCGACATCAGCTCGCCCCACAGCCCGGTCACCATGAGCACGCCGAGCACGATCAACAGGATGCCGCCAATCACGTTGACGGCTCGAATATGCCGTCGCAGGAATGTAACCGAACGGGTCGCCCAACCGAAGCCGAGCGCGAGCAGCAGAAACGGGATGCCGAGCCCCAGTGAATAGGCGACAGCCAACAGGACGGCACGTGCGGGGTCGGCCTGCGCGTAGGAGATCGACAGGATCGCGGTGTAGGTCGGACCGATGCACGGTGCCCAGCCGATGCCCATCGCGACCCCGAGCAGGGGTGCGCCGAGAAGACCCAGTCCACTGCGCACGTGCGGTTTTCGCGTGCGCTGAGCGAACCCGAAGACGCCGAGGAAGACGAGACCCATCGCGATCACGACGACGCCGAGGGCTCGCGTGATCGCCTCGCCGTACTGGATGAAGAAGCGCCCGAGGGTGCCGGCGAGCACCCCCATCGCGACGAAGACGACCGTGAACCCGGCGACGAACAGCAGCACGCCGAGCACGACGCGCCCGCGTCCGCTGCGCCGCGCGGCGCCCGGGACGGCACCGCCGAGGAAGCCGAGGTAGCCCGGAACGAGCGGCAGCACGCACGGGGAGAGGAAGGAGACGAGACCCGCGAGCATCGCGATGGGCACCGCGAGCCAGAGGGCGCCGTCGAGAACGATGGATGCGCTGTCCATCGCGCTACGACTCCGCGACGAGATCGGTCACGATGCTCTTGAGAATCGACTCGCTCGTGACCTGCCCGAGCACGCGCGCCGCGACCCGGCCCTGCGCATCGAGCACGAGAGTCGTCGGCGTGCTCGACAGCGACGTCCACTCGGCGAAGGTCAGCTTGAGGTCGACGTCTTCGTGGGCCAGAAGCGACGGATAGGTGAGACCGTACGTCTCCTCGAACGCGGCGGCCGTCTCGGCGCCGTCGTACACGTTGATGCCGAGGAAGGCGGCGCCCTCGTCCTGCACCGCCTGGTAGGTCGATTCGAGCACGGAAGCCTCAGCGCGGCAGGGCCCGCATCCGGCGTACCAGAAGTTGACGACCAGCACGCTGCCCGCGTAGTCGGTGCTGGAGATCATCGACCCGTCGATCGCCGTGCCCGTGAAGGCGACGGCCGGCTCGCGATCGTCGGCAGCGATCAGCTGCACGCTGCCGTCGCCGGAGATGTAGCCCTTCTCGCCGCCCTGCTGGTAGTCCTGCGCCAGCGCGTCGTTGGCGCTCGTGCAGCCCGTCAGCGCGAGTGCGACCGCCAGGGCGAGGGACGCGAGGGATGCCGCGCGCCTCATACCGCACCCACGTCGACGGCCGCGTCGGTCGGCGCCGGCGCGACGTAGCCGGTCTCGACGAAACCGCTGCCGCCGAGCTCGAAGGTCGTGATGCTCGACAGGGCGCAGCGGCGGCTGCGCGGGTCGTGCCGCAGCGGCTCGCCGGCGATGGTGAGATGGGTGATCCAGATCGGCGCCTGGTGGCTGACGAGCACGACGTCGCCGCCGTCGGCCGACTGCCAGGCGGCATCCATCGCCTCGAGCATCCGCGCCGCGATCGACGCGTACGGCTCCCCCCAGCTGGGCACCGCGGGGCGGCGGAGATGACGCCAGTTCAGCGGGTTCATCAGTGCCCGTTTCATGCGTCTGCCCTCGAACACGTTCGTCGGCTCGATGAGGCGCTCATCGATCTCGGGCTCGAGCCCGAACAGCTCGGTGAACGGTTCCGCCGACTCGCGCGTGCGCTGCAGCGGCGACGCGTACAGCGCAACGACGGGGCGGTGCAGGCCTCGGAGGTGTTCCGCGGCGGCGCGTGCCATGCCGCGGCCGGCCTCGCTCAGCCCGTAGCCCGGAAGCCGCCCATAGAGAACGCGCTCAGGGTTGAAGACCTCCCCGTGGCGCACGAGATGGAGGCGATCG
The DNA here is from genome assembly GCA_047606715.1 of Microbacterium sp. Taxonomy (GTDB): domain Bacteria; phylum Actinomycetota; class Actinomycetes; order Actinomycetales; family Microbacteriaceae; genus Microbacterium. Next base: position 7,640 of record JASGEE010000171.1, on the reverse strand, counting down.
GCGGGCACGCGCCCAGTCTACGCGGCGGGCATCTGTGGCCCGGCTGGGAGGGCGCGGCTCAGCCCCGATCCGTGTCGCCTCATCTCGTCCGCCCGCCGCGACAGCGCCCGTCACGACCGTCGCCGCACCCTCATCCCAGGACCGAGTCGATCATCGCGACGAGGCGCTCGGCGGCCCATTGCGTCGACAGGGGTCCGGGATATCCGAGGGCCCAGGCGATATTGCCCTCCGACTCTTCTCCGTCGAAGACGTAGCTGCTGCCAGCGTTGTCGAAGATCACGACATGGTCGTTCTTGACGGCATCGAGCTGTTGGAACAGCGACTGCGAAGTGAGCAGCTCGTCGAACTCGGTGCGCTCGAGATCCTGGGTGTTGTTTGCGACGACCAAGACGTCCGCATCGACCTGGCTGATCAGCTCGGTGCTGACCGTGGTTCGCTGATCGTCGAACTGTTCGGCGAGGGGGTTGGCGCTGAAACCGAGGCTGAGGAAGAGGGACTCGACGGTCGATCCGGTTCCGGAGTAGTACTCGATGCCCCATTCGCTCCCGAAGACGACCAGGTAGGTCGCCGTGAGTCCCTCGAACTCCGGGTTGTCCGCTCGCACGTCGCTGAAGTACTGGTCGTAGCCGTCGACGACCTCCGCCGCCGCGTCGCTGAGGTCCAGCGCCGCCGCGATCTGGCCGAGGCGGTCTTGCCAGGTGGCCACGATGTCATCTGAGGTCTCGGCGGCCAGGACCGGTGCGATGGCGGAGAGACGCTCATACGCTTCGGCACCGATGTCCTCGGCGGTGACGATGATGAGGTCCGGTTCGCTCGCGGCGACGGCCTCGTAGGGGTAGGGCTCCGCATCGTCGTAGGCGTAGACGGTCTCCACCTCGTGTGCAAGCGCGTCGAGCGTCCAGACGGAGCGCTCGAAGGTATCCGGCGCCAGCACCGGGGACACTCCGATGCTGGCGAGGAGCTCGACGTCGGTGCCATAGGAGTTGACGACCGCGATCCGCTCCGGACGCTCCTCGAGCGAGGTCTCGCCCCAGGTCGTCGTGAGTGCGAGCGGGTACTGCGTCACACCCTCAGCCGCAGGCAGCAGACTCGTGGAGCCGCTGTCCGTCGCCGATTCCGCGTCGGCGCCGCCGCTGCACCCTGACAGCAGGAGTGCCGCGGCGAGCGCGGCTGCCACGGCGGCAGTGGCGGTTCGGGATCGTTCGGGGTGCAGGGTCCTCATCAATGGTTCTCTCTCGTATCGGGGGCGGTTCAGGTGCCGGGAAGGCGGGCGGCACTCGATCGAGGTTAGCTTTGCCTTACCTTCGCTGGTTATCATGAAGCGACCAATCGTTGTCCTGTCCAGAAGGCGTGTTCGTGCGGACTGTCAGCAGCATCTCCATGCTCACGGCGGACGAGCTTCCGCCCGTCTCGGCGGGACCGCTGTCGAACGATCGTCTTCTGCTCTTTCTCTGGGTACGTGCCGGGGTGGCGATGGTCGAGGTCGCAAACAGAGTGCATCGCGTATCGTCCGGGGAGGCGATTGTGGTCCCGCCCGGCGTCGTCCATGCCGTCCAGACGGAGCAGGGAACGCTGGCGATCCCGGTCTTCGCCCCCGCGACCGTGCTGCCGGCGACCCGTGCCGACGTGCGAATCGTGTCCGTCCCCGCTGGTTGGCATGACTGGCTCATGCACCGTTTCGCCGCCGGAGAGGTCACGCGCATCGCTCCTTTGCAGCAGCTGTTACGCGGGGCGTCTCCGACGAAGCGCGTGGGTGATATCAGCGCCTATGCCGCCTCCTTGCCGATGCCACGTGCGTCCCCGGCACGCTCTGTCGCGATGGCGATCCTGCGTGCGCCCGGTAACGACACGTCCGTGACGGCGTTCGCAGAACGAGAGCACATCAGCGTGAAGACGTTGCAGCGTCACTTCCGCAACGAGACCGGCCTTCTGATCTCCGAATGGCGCACTCGGGCGCGCATGGCCGCGGCTGCCGCCCACCTGATCGAAGGGTCCGGGATCGGGTGGACCGCCCGACATGTCGGCTACACGTCGCCGGCCGGTTTCACTCGGGCATTCCGACGGCACACGGGTGTCGCTCCGCAAGAGTTCGCGCGACGCATCGCCGTCGACACCGCCTCGCGCGCCCGCTTGAGCGACGACGCCTTCGCGGACGTCACGGCACTGATCGCGCAGAGCCACCCGGCACCGGCGATCCCTGCCGAGCTGCGGCCGGTCCAGATCGAGAGCCGCCATGTTCTTCTTTGGGCCTACCGCGGCCGCGTCACGCTTCGCATCGGGGCTCATGACCGGCAGCTTCACCGTGGAGACCTCATCTGGGTTCCCGCGGGAGTTCCGTTCCAGGTCGAACTCGGTGACGGCTCCATCGTGCTCCCCGTCGGCAGCCGACACGGTCATGCGCATGTCGCGCCCGAGAGCCTCAAGACGTTTCCTCATCCGCTCGATGCAGAAGATCACCTCCTCCACATCGCTCTGTCGGAGGAGACTTTGCTCAGACCCGCCGCCGGCCCCGGAACCATCGTGGACATGCTGTTCCGGGCGCAGTTCGGTCGCGACCAGGAGGGCACCGCGATGCACGATCATGCATCCTCGGTCGCGAAGATCGGCGCCGCTCTGTGGCACAGTCCCGGCAACGCACGATCCCTCGCGGAGTGGGCGGCGCTCCTGCGCGTCGACGCTCGGGAGCTGAGCCGGGAGTTCTCCAGCCAGACGGGAATGCCCTTCGCTCAGTGGCGATCGCGCCTGCGCATGGACGTCGCTCGTGCGCTCCTGTGGACCGGGAGAACGCCCGGCGACGTGGCGCGACAGATCGGCTACAAGAGCACATCGGCCTTCACGAAGGTGTTCTCCGCGACTCACGGCATGTCCCCGAGCGAATATCAGCATCGCGAAGCCGCCATCTGAGCAGGCCCCGCCGCGTCACCGCGCGGTTCACCGCTCGGTGGGCAAGCCTCCCCGACGCATGCAGGTCACGCGACGTCCGGCCTTGCGTGGCAACCGCGGCGCTGCACCTGGATACCGCCTGAAGTCCCGCCCCGCGGGGAAAAACGTCGTGGGTGAATGCGCTCCGGCTACCGTGACGACCCGGCGGAGCGTGCGACGATCGGTGCTGCGACAGCCTCGGGCGTGTGCACGCCGGGCAGCCGCCAGGCTCCGAAGACCGGGCCGGCGCCCGAGAACCGCACGACGTCTCCCCGTGCCTCGACGGCAACCTCGCCGTACAACCGTTCCGCCTCGCCGGCGCCGGGCACGAGCACGGCCGGCACCTCGACTGCGACGTCGGCGGTCGCCGCGATCACGAGCACGGCCTCGTCGGCGCTCTCGCGCACGAAGACGAGCGTCGTCTCGTCGGCGTGCACCCACCGCAGCCCGCCTCCCTGCAGTGACCGGTGCGCGCGCCGCATCCCGATGAGGTCGCGGTACAGCGCGATGCGCGCCGCGATCTGTGGCTCGTCGCGCCGGTGCCACGGGATCGGCGACCGGCTCGCCTCGCCGTCGGGGGCGGTCAGAGCGAACTCGTCGCCCGCGTAGACGACGGGGATGCCGGGGAGCGTCATCGACAGGCCGACCGCGAGCGGCACGTGCGCGTCGTCGGCATACGTCGCGAAGCGCGCCGTGTCGTGCGAGTTGAGCGCGAGCATGCCGCCGGTGCGCACGCGCCAGGGCAGCTCGGCGGTGAAGCGCTCCAGCTGCTCGACGAACTGCCGCGCCGTACCCGATCGCAGACCGCCGGGGAGGCCGAAGAACCACGACTCGGCGACCTCCTCGCCCTGCGCATTGACCTGATGGATGACACGCGGTTCGGCGAGCCAGTTCCAGGTCGCGCGCGTGAAGCCCGGGTAGGTCATGGCACCGTGCCACGCATCGCCCTGGAAATCGGCGGCCGCGTTGTTGGTGTACTCCGCGATGAGAAGCGTGTCGGGATTGACGTCCACCATCGTGCGCCGCAGCGTCGTACGCACGTCTTCGTTGAGGTCCACCTCGCGGAGCCGGCCCGTCATGTTGGCGACGTCGATGCGCCACCCGTCGGTGCGGTACGGCTCGGCGAGCCAGGTCGCCACGACCGAGTCGGGTCCTTCGATGAAGCGGCGGCGCAGTTCGGCCGAGTTCCAGTTGAACTTCGGCAGGCTCTGCGCGCCGAGCCAAGTCTCGTACCCGACGCCCTTCTCGTCGTCCTCGAGGAAGTAGTAGAACTCCCGCTCGGGGGCGTCGGGGCGGGAGATGGCGGCGCGGAACCACTCGTGCCGGTCGCCCGAGTGGTTCGTCGTGAGATCGCCCATGATGCGCATGCCGCGCGCGTGCACGGCCTCGATGAGACGCAGATACGCGGCCTCGCCGCCGAGCGATGGGTCGACGGTGTGGAAGTCGGACGAGTCGTAGCGATGGTTCGACCCGGCCGGGAAGATCGGCGTGTGATAGAGGAGATTGACCCCGATCTCCTCGAGATGATCGAGCTTTTCCACGACGCCGTCGAGGTCGCCGCCGTAGTACTGCCGCACGCGCGCCGGCATGACCGGGTTCTGCGGCTCGTCCCAGCTCTCGGCGGGCATCGCCCAGTCGGGAACCGGGTTGACCGATTCCTGCGACCGCGCGAACCGGTCGGGCACGATCTGGTACATCACGGCGTCGTCCATCCACGACGGCGGCGGATTGTGCGCCACGATCGCGAAATCGAACACGTCGAGCGCCTCGATCTCGCTGAGACCGCCCTGGTTGTACTCCAGCACGCCGCCGTCATCCAGCAGCAGGAACCAGCGGTAGCGGTGCCGCGGGTTGGCGATGACGATGTCGGCCGACCACCAGTTCCAGCCGTCGACGAGGCCGACGTGCCGAGCCGCACTGAAGTGCATCTCGGTGTCGGGAGTCGATCGCACGAGCACCTCGGCGACGGGCGCGAAGCCCTCCGGGATCCGGAGCCGCACCGTGACGACGTCGCCCACCGACGGGGCGGTGTTCGAGACGTGCAGTGCAGAGCCGTCGTGGTGCGGTGCGAGGGTGGTCATACGGTCCCTTTCGATATGGAGATGTGGAGATTGCGCTCACGCGGACAACCGGAGGATGCCCCTACTTCACGGAACCCGCCGTCAATCCGCCGACGATGTAGCGCTGCAGCGAGAGGAACAGCGCCATCGGCAGGATGGCGGCGATGACGGCACCGGCCGCGAAGACAGAGTAGTTCTTGGCATCCGTCGACACGTACTGGTACAGGCCCACCGCGAGCGTCTGCTTGTCGGGGTCGATCAGCACCGTCGAGGCGATGAGGAAGTCCCCCGTCACGGAGATGAACGCGAGCAACGTGATGACGGCGAGGATCGGCGCCACGAGCCGCAGGACGATCGTGAAGAAGATGCGGGCATGTCCGGCACCGTCGATCTTGGCCGCCTCGTCGATCGATGCGGGGATGGTGTTGAAGAACCCGTACATGAGGAAGGTGTTCGCCCCCATCGCGCCACCGAGGTAGACGAGGATGAGGCCGATCTGCGAGTTCAGACCCAACGCCGGGAAGATCTCGCCGATGCCAGTGAGCAGCAGAAAGATGGCGACGACGGCGAGCAGCTGCGGGAACATCTGCACCAGAAGCAGCGTCAGCAGCCCCGCGCGCCGCCCCGTGAAGCGCATGCGGGAGAACGTGTACGCCGCGAGCGCGCACAGGAACGTCGTGCACACCGCCGTGACGACCCCGATGAAGATCGTGTTGGCGAACCACGCGCCATACGGTCGCTGCGGGTCTTGGAACAGCTTGATGTAGTTGTTGAAACTCACCTGCGAGAACAGCCCGTTCGTGCTCAGCAGAGTGCCGCCGGGGTTCAGCGATGCGGAGAGCACGTACACGAGCGGGAAGCCCGCGAAGATCAGCATGGCGATGCCGACGAGGTGCCGCCAGCCCGTCTCACGGAAGTACTTGCGGAAAGAGCGGCGATCGTAAAGGGTCTGGTCGGTGCGGACGGATGTCGTCATGTCAGTTCAGCTCCTCGAGGACCTTCGTCTGCCGGAACCCGAGGTAGGAGATGCCCGCGACGAGGAAGAAGATGATGATGGAGAAGGCGCTCGCAAGTCCGTAGTCACGCTCGGCGCCGACGAAGGCGACCTTGTAGACCATCGAGATGAGCAGGTCCGTGGCGCCCACGTTGATGCTCGCGTCGGCGAACTGCGGGCCGCCTCCGGTGAGGAGGAAGATGAGCCCGAAGTTGTTGAAGTTCATGGCGAACGACGAGACCAGCAGCGGCGCGACCGCCACGAGCAGCAGCGGCAGCTTGATCAGGCGGAACACCTGCATGACCGTGGCACCGTCGACCTTGCTCGCCTCCAGGCACTCCTCCGGGAGGGCTTGCAGCGCGCCCGTGCACACCAGGAAGAAGTAGGGGAAGGCGAGCCAGAGGTTCACGATGAGGATCGCGACCTTCGCGAGCCATGGATCGCTCAGCCAGGGGATGGCCGCCCCGCCGAGGACGACGTTGTTGATGAAGCCGAAGTCCTTGTTGAACAGGCCCGCCCACACGAGCGCGGAGAGGAAGCCCGGGAAGGCGTAAGGCAGGATCATCACGACCCGGTAGTACTTCTTGCTCTTCATGCGCGGGTCGTTGAAGACGATCGCGAGGATGAGGCCGAAGAAGAACGCCGTACCGACCGCGAGGACGGCGAAGGTGAACGTCCATACGAGCACCGCGAGGAACGGGCCGCGGATCGATTCCTCCGCGAACGCACGGATGAAGTTTTCCGGCCCGACCCACACCTGCCAGCCAGGCAGGAGCTCCTCGCCGTCGGGCGACACGAACGCGCCGTCACCGTTGTCGCTGTAGACGACACCGGTCTCAGTGTTGGTCATGGTGTCGGCGGCCGGGTCCCAGTCCAGGAGCGAGGTGTAGACGTACGCCGTCGACCCGTCGGCCGTGCGCAGGTAGCCGTCGCTCGAGCTGTCCCCCATCGGCACGGTGAGCTCGGCGACGGCATCCTGCTGGGCGACGATCTGCGCGAAGTCGAGCGTCGTGTAACCGGGCGCCCCCGTCGCCGTCGCGCCCTCGACCGCCTCGAGCGGAGTGTCCGCGCTGCCCACGACGAACTCCCCCGTCTCGGGGTCGGTCGTCAGCAGATACAGCTCGCCGTCTCGCTCGAGAATGGTGACGGGGTAGCTCGCCGAGTCCTCGACACGCTGCTGGTTCTGCTGGAGGAGTGCCGCGACGGCATCCTCCTTCGTCGAGTTGTGGCCCGAGCCGAAGTTGGTGAAGGCGATGTAGGCGGTGAAGACCATCGCGACGATCTGGTAGACGATGAGGAAGACCAGGCCGGGCGTCATGTACTTCGCCGGGAGCAGCCCGGGAATGAGGTAGACGGCGTTGATCGCGACGGTCGCGACGAGGACGATCACGGCGATGAGGGTGCTGCCGCCCGCCAGCAGTGCCAGGCCGGCGTAGATCGCCGCGGCATCGATGATCGCCAGGGAGAACAGTTTGACGGTCCAGACCTTCCAGCCCGCGGAGGCCGCATCGGCGTAGGCTGCGGCGCGGCGCTGTTTACGCAGGCGCGCCTTGTCTTCGGGGCTGAGCAGCACCGGCTGCTCCTGCCGCTGGGTGGTGGCCGTCATCGTCGTCGACTCCTGTCTGCGCGGATTGGTGGGAAAGGAAGAAGTGGCGGGGATGCCG
>JASGEE010000170.1:0-23652 GCA_047606715.1 Microbacterium sp. | reverse complement strand
GGTTCGGTCGCGGCAAACAGCGGGTGTGCGTCACCGACACCCACAACACGCCGCGACCGAACGACGGATCGGGCGCGCCGCCACCGAACGAGAGATCGATGTCGGACCCGTCACGTAGGGTGACGCCATGACGACGAGTGTGCGGATGCCGCCACCCCAAAACGCCGTCGCGGCGCATCTGGAGACGGAGTACCGCCCGCGCTCCCCGATCGACGCGGCGCGCGCCATCCGCGCGCAACAGCGCGGCGCGCACGACCCCGCCCAGACCGAGGCCGACGGGGTCATCTGGCGTGTGACACGCACACCCGAGGGCATCGCGACGCTCGCGATCCGCGCCGATCGCCACCGCATCCGCGCCGCCGCGTGGGGGCCGGGCGCGGCGTGGGCGCTCGACCGGCTGCCCGCGCTGTGCGGGGCGCACGACGACCCGGCGGGGTTCGAGCCGCACCGGCATCCGGTCGTCGCGGCGGCCCACAAGCGGTATCCCGGCCTGCGCATCGGGCGCACCGATCTGCTGTTCGATGCCCTCGTCAGCGCCGTCTTCGAGCAGAAGGTGACCGGGTCGCAGGCGTTCGGCGCGTGGCGGATGATCCTCACTTGGTGCGGCCAGCGCGCCCCCGGCCCGACACCGCGTCCGATGTTCGCGCCGCCGGCCGACTGGGGTGCGATCCCGAGCTGGACGTGGCATCGCGCGGGCCTGGAGCCGCCGCAATCGCGCACGATCACAGCGCTCGCCGCCCGCCGCGGTTCGATCGAACGGTCGGTGACGGCGGCATCCGCCGATCGTGTGCTCACGAGCCTGCCCGGGGTCGGGCCGTGGACGAGCGCCGAGACCCGCATCCGCGTCTTCGGCGATGCGGATGCCGTCAGCGTCGCCGATTACCATCTCGCCCATCGAGTCGGCTACGCACTCACCGGTCGGCGCGTCGATGACGACGGGATGCTGGAGTTGCTGGAGCCGTGGCGCGGGCATCGTCAACGGGTGATCCAGCTCATCGGCCTGAGCCAGGCGACCGAGCCGCGACGCGGTCCGCGCCTGGCGCCCGAAGACCACCGCCGCCGCTGAACCGGCGGTGACCACGGTGCGCACGGGTAACCTGGCGGGGTGAGTTCTGACACTTTTTCCCTGACGCGCACCGGCCTCGAGCTCCGCTTCCGCACCGTCCGCCTCGCCGCCCGTCAGTGGTTGACGCCCACGTACGTGCGGGTTCGCCTGGCCGGTGACGACCTGCGCGGGTTCGTCTCGCTGGGCTCCGACGACCACATGCGCCTGTTCTTCCCGGATGCGCCGGCGGCCTCCGTCGAAGAGCTGCGCGCCGCACCGAGCCGCGAGTACACGCCCCTGGACTGGGATGCCGACGAGGGCTGGCTCGACATCGAGTTCGCCCTGCACGGTGCGAACGGCGTCGCCGCCCCCTGGGCGCAGTCAGCGGAGATCGGCGCCGAGATCGGCGTCGGTGGCCCGCGTGGCTCGCTACAGCTGACCGGCCGGCCCGACGCGTGGTTCCTCGCCGGCGACGAGACGGCTGTGCCCGCGATGCGACGCTTCGCGCGACTGATGGATGCCGAAGCCACCGGCCGCATCCTCGTCGAGGTCGAGGACGCCGCCCACGAGCTCCCGATCGACGCTCCCACGGGAGTGAGTGTCGAGCAGGTGCATCGGGGCAGCGCGCCGGCCGGCACCGCTCTGGCCGCCCGTCTGGATGCGATCGGTGCCGACGAGCGCCCCGTCGGCGCCGTTTTCGGGTTCGTCGCCGCAGAACAGCTCATCGTCAAGCACGGCCGCGCGCTGCTGCTGGAGCGCTGGCATCTCGCCGCCGAGCACACGATCGTGAAGGGCTACTGGAAGCGCGACGAGGTCGAATACCACGCCCCGCACTGAGCCGACCGGCATCCGCCCACGTTACGCGGGGCAGTCGGGTGGCGGTGGCGAGCTCCTCCAATCCGGTGGCTGGCTGCCCCGAATCCGGCCTTTCCACGGGACTCGCCCAGAAACCGGAGGTTGGCGTCAGACGCCCGGGCTACATCTCCTCGTGGGTGTCGGGGTCGCCGTCCCACAGCCGGCCGCGCTCGAGGCCGCTGACGGTCGTGACCTCGGCATCCGTCAGCGTGAACCCGAACACGTCGGCGTTCTCGATCTGCCGCGCGGGCGTGGCCGACTTCGGGATCGGCGTCGATCCGAGCTGGGTATGCCAGCGCACCACGACCTGCGTCGGGGTCACGCCGCGCGTGGCGGCGATGTCCGCGATGACCGGTTCGCTCAGCAGCTCGCTGCGGCGGGCCAGGGGGCTCCAGCTCTCGGTGCGTATTCCGTGCTCGGCATGGAAGGCCCGCAGCTCGGTCTGCGGGAAGTACGGATGCAGCTCGACCTGGTTGACGACGGGCGTCACGCCGGTCTCGTCGATGAGGCGCGTGAGCATCGCCGCGGTGAAGTTCGAGACGCCGACCGAACCGACCTTGCCCTCATCCCGCAGCGCGATCATGGCACGGAAGGTGTCGACGTAGCGATCGACCCTCGGGTTGGGCCAGTGGATGAGATACAGGTCGATGCGATCGAGCCCGAGGCGCGCGAGCGAACCCTCGGCGCTGCGGATCGTCTCGTCGTACCCGTGGTCGCGACCGGGGACTTTCGTCGTGACGATGAGCTCGTCGCGCCGTCCGCTGCGCCGCACCGCCTCACCGACCTCGGCCTCGTTCTCGTAGTTGACGGCGGAGTCGAGCAACCGGTAGCCGCTGTCGATCGCGGCGACGATCGCGGCCGTGCCGTCTTCGCCACGCAGGTTGTAGGTGCCGAAGCCGAGCTCGGGAAACGCGGTGCCGTCGTTGAGCGTGATGGTGGGGATGGAGACCATGCCTCCACGCTACGCCCGACCGGCGCCGCCATGGCGAACTCCTCCCATCCGGTGGCGAAAGCCCCAGAACCTCCCGGATCCGACGCCAGGGCCACCCGATCGGAGGAGTTCGCCGCACACGCCCAGCCACATACCGTGCGGCAGAGCGGTCGCGAACGCTAGCGTGGACCCGTGACCACTCCCATCGATGCCACCGCCACGTCCGCCTGGGCCGCACTGTCGGCCCGCGCGGCCGACCTCTCCCCCGATCTGCGCGGCTGGTTCGCCGCCGACGCGGGCCGTGTCGAGCGGTTGACGTTCGATGTGGCCGACCTGCACGTCGACCTGTCGAAGAACCTCGTGGATGCCGACATCCTCGCCGACCTCCTCGCCCTGGCCGACCAGGTGCGCCTGGGCGAGCGCATTGCGGCGATGTTCCGCGGCGACCACATCAACACGACCGAGGACCGCGCCGTGCTGCACACGGCGCTGCGCCGCCCGGCGGGGGCGCAGCCGCCGCTCGTCGTCGACGGGCAGGACGTCGACGCCGACGTGCACGCCGTGCTCGAGGCGATGGGGGCCTTCGCCGACCGGGTGCGCGACGGTGCGTGGGTCGGCGTCACGGGCAAGCCGGTACGCACCGTGGTGAACATCGGCATCGGCGGCTCAGACCTGGGGCCGGCGATGATCTCCGCCGCCCTGGAGCCGTTCGGCGGCGACATCCAGGCCCGGTTCGTCTCGAACATCGACCCGTTCGATCTCGCGCACAAGACGAAGGACCTCGACCCCGAGACGACCCTGTTCATCGTCGCCTCCAAGACCTTCACGACGCTGGAGACCCTCACCAACGCCCGGCTCGCTCGTGACTGGCTGTGGGCGCGGCTGGCGGCATCCGGAGCTATCGGCGACGACGACGCGCAGAGACAGGATGCCGTCGCGCACCACTTCGTCGCCGTCTCGACCGCACTCGACCGGGTCGCCGCGTTCGGTATCGACCCGTCCAACGCGTTCGGGTTCTGGGACTGGGTCGGCGGCCGCTACTCCGTCGACTCGGCGATCGGGCTGTCGCTCATGGTCGAGTTCGGGCCCGCTGCGTTCACCGAGTTGCTGGCCGGCCTGCACGCCGTGGACGAGCACTTCGCGACCGTGCCGTTCGAGCGCAACGTGCCGGTGCTGATGGGGTTGCTCAACGTCTGGTACACGAACTTCCTCGGCGCGCAGTCGCACGCGGTGCTCCCCTACGCGCAGCAGTTGAGCCGCTTCGCCGCGTACCTGCAGCAGCTGACGATGGAATCCAACGGCAAGCGTGTGCGCTGGGACGGATCTCCGGTCACCAGCGACACGGGCGAGATCTTCTGGGGCGAGCCGGGCACGAACGGCCAGCACGCGTTCTACCAGCTCATCCACCAGGGCACGCGCCTGATCCCGGCGGACTTCATCGCGTTCGCCAACCCCGCCTACCCGCTCGAGGACGGCGGGCGCGACGTGCACGGACTGTTCCTGGCCAACTTCCTCGCCCAGACGAAGGCTCTGGCGTTCGGCAAAACCGCCGCCGAGGTCGAGGCCGAGGGCACGACCGGAGCGCTCGTGGCCGCGCGCACCTTCCCCGGCAACCGCCCGACGACGTCGATCTTCGCCCCCGCGCTGACCCCGTCGGTGCTCGGCCAGCTCATCGCCCTGTACGAGCAGATCACCTTCACGCAGGGTGTCGTGTGGGGCATCAACTCCTTCGACCAGTGGGGTGTCGAGCTCGGCAAGCAGCTCGCGCTGCAGATCGCGCCGGCGATCGAGGGGGATGCCGCGGCCTTCGATGCGCAAGATGCCTCCACCCGCGCCCTGCTGGAGTACTACCGAGAGCACCGCCGCTGACGGCGGCATCCGCTCGCGCTGCAGAAAGCTGCACTCGCGCGCGAAAACTGCGCAGCGCGAGCAGCGAACGACCGCGCGAGCGCATCGCCGACGGGGGCGAAGCCCCGGCCGCCGCCGCTATAGGCGCGTCGCGAGCAGATGCGCGAGGTAGCCGCCGTAGAGCACGACCATGATCGTGCCTTCCATGCGGCGGCTCACCCGATGGCCGCTCATCATGAACAGGCCGGTGAGGAAGGTCGCGGCGATCATGACCGGGATGTCGATGAGCACGAGCTCGGGGTCGACGGTGATCGGCCGGACGAGCACCGTGACACCGAGGATGAGCGTGAGGTTGTACGTGCCCGACCCGATGAGATTGCCGATCGCGATGTCGCGGGCGGCGCGGATGGTCGAGACGATCGTCGTGGCGAGCTCGCGCGCGCGAGTGGGCGCGCGCCCGTCAGGCCGATGACGATGAGCGAGATCCCCATCGCGCCCGCGAGTTGCGCCCCATAACGCACGACGAGCTCCGCGCCGACGACGAGCAGCACGAGCCTGCCGATCACCGCGACCCCTTCCATGCCCCGAGGCATATCGGTGCCCCCGGCATCCGTACACCGTCCCCCCTCCCCCCTCCCCCCCCCCCCCCCCCCCGCTCCGCGAGACCGCACGTGTGCACCGAGACTGCGCGTCGCAATCGGGGTCTCGGTGCACCGATGCCGTCTCGCCGGGGAGGAGGAGGGTGGGGCGAGGGGGATGCCGGGGCGGGCGCCGGCTACGGCACGACGGGCGGGCGCAGGTCGGGGCGGTTCCATACGCCGGGGCGGTCGAACTCGCCGTAGAGCGCGTCCACGCCCTCGGCGGACACCGAGACGGCGCACACCAGCAGCGACAGCGTCGGGTACCCGTGCGGACGGTTGTCGCGCACGATCGCCCGGTCGTCCAGGGGCCCGAACCGATTCGTGCGCTCGACGGTGTCGAGCCACGGCATCCACCAATCCGGCCCGTCGCCCGGCTCGCCGAACGCATCGCGCCAGGTCGCGATGCGCGCCGTGGCGGCATCGTCGACGTCGTCGTGCGCGATCATATGGATGCCGGGACTCAACACCACCCGCCGCACCGACACGCCGTCCCACATGGTCACTCGTGCGCCGTCGACACCGATCGCCACGAGGTTGAACCCGTTGGTGGGTGGCGGCTCGGCGACCGAGCGCCCCTCGACGGCGTCGAGCACGAGGTGTCCGCGCGAGCGCGGCTCGCGGCCGTCGGGCTGCTCGACCGGGCGGCGGTTGAGGAGGACGGCGGCGCGGCGCGTCTCGTCGTCGGCGGCGATCCAGGCGCCGCCCGCGAGCGCATCACGCACACCGACGACGCCCGGGTGTGTTGCGGGCCACCACGCCCCGAGGGGTTGCCAGGCGCGCTGCGGGTCTTCGTCGCGCACCGCCAGCAGCCGCACGGGGCGTGCGGGCTCGGCGGGGACGTGGACGATCGCGGTGCACATCGCGGTGTTCTCCAGTCTCGGGCTTCGGGCTTCGCACCCCGAGCCGCAGGTCGTGGGAGGATCGGGGCATGTTCATCGTCGTCGGAGTGACGGGCGGCATCGCTGCGTACAAGACGGTCCACCTCGTACGCACTCTGGTGACGAGCGGACACGACGTGCACGTGATCCCCACCGACGACGCGCTGCGCTTCGTCGGGGCGGCCACGTGGGAAGCCGTCAGCCGCAATCCTGTCACGACCAGCGCGCACGAGGACGTCGCCGAGGTGCGCCACGTCGCCCTCGGCACACGCGCCGAGCTCGTGATCGTCGCCCCCGCGACGGCCAACACGCTCGCCCGCATGGCCGCCGGCATCGCCGACAACCTCCTCGGCGTGACGCTGCTGGCCACGACGGCGCCCGTCGTCGTGGCGCCCGCGATGCACACCGCGATGTGGGAACACGCCGCGACGGCGGCGAACGTCGCGACGCTGCGGGCCCGGGGCGTCCACGTCGTCGGGCCCGCCGACGGCGCCCTCACCGGCGGCGACTCGGGCCCGGGGCGCATGACGGAGCCGGATGAGATCGCCGCGGCCGCGCTCGCGCTCGTCGCGCGGCCCCAGGACCTGACCGGCCTGACGGTCGCCGTCTCGACGGGCGGCACGCGCGAGCCCATCGACCCGGTGCGCTACCTCGGCAACCGGTCGAGCGGACGCCAGGGCGCCGAAGTGGCCCTCGCCGCCGCCGATCGCGGCGCGCACGTGCGGCTCGTCGCGGCGCACGTGGACGAGGGTGTGCTGGCGGCGGCATCCGCACACCCCGGCGTCTCGGTCGAACGTGTATCGACGGCGGCGCAGCTGCGGGATTCCGTGCACTCCGCCGCTCACGATGCGGACGTTGTGGTCATGGTCGCCGCCGTCTCCGACTACCGGGTCGACGAGGTCTCGGACACGAAGCTGCGCAAGGAAGACGGCGCGCCGCGGCTGCGCCTGGTCGAGAATCCCGACGTGCTCGCCGAGTTGGTCGCCGCGCACCGCGAAGGCCAGACGGTCGTCGGCTTCGCCGCCGAGACGGCCGACGACGAAGAGGCGCTGCTCGACCGCGGACGTCGCAAGCGTGCGCGCAAGGGCGTCGACCTGCTCGTGGTCAACCGCGTCGGCTGGCAGCACGGTTTCGAGTCGGGCGACAACGCCGCTCTCGTGCTCGACGCCCACGACGAGATCGTCGCACAGCCCGCGGGCACGAAGCGCGCCGTCGCCGACGCCCTGTGGGATGCGGTGCTCGCGGCTCGGGCGCGCTGAGCGGCGGCATCCCCTCGCCTGCGCCGTCGCGGCAAAACGCGCGTCACCGCGCTCCGCACCCGCAGGATGCCGCGACCCCACACCCGGGGCACCCCACCACCGGGCTCGGTCGCGGCAAAGTGCGGGTCGCCGCCTTGAGCACCCGCAATCTGCCGCGACCGAACGGATGCCGCCGGGTCGCGCCGCCCGCTAACCCTTAGGCGTGACCGTCAGCAGCGCGTCGCCCGCCGCGACCGCGCCGAGGCCGACGGGTGCGACCGCCGCGAAGTCATCGCCGTTGAGCACGATGACGGGGGTGATGAGCGGGTAGCCGGCGGCCTTGATGACCTCGGGGTCGAAGCTCACGAGAGGCGCCCCGGCCTCGATGCGGTCGCCGTTGCCGACATAGACCTCGAAGCCCTCACCCTTGAGGTTCACCGTGTCGATGCCGACGTGGATGAGCACTTCGGCGCCGTTGTCGAGTTTCAGCCCGAACGCGTGCCCCGTCGGCTGAGCCGCGACGACCGTGCCCGCACCGGGCGCGTACACGGTCGTGCCGGTCGGCTCGATCGCCACCCCCGGCCCCATGATGCCTCCGCCGAACACCGGGTCGGGCACCTCGGACAGGGCCACGGAGGTGCCCGCGAGCGGGGCGAGCACGACGATCGCGGCCGTCGCCTCCTCACCGGGCGCCGCGACATCAGTCCGGACATCCGATGACGCGGCCGCGACCGTGGACGACGACGCGTCGGCCACGCCGACGGCGAGGGCAGCGACATCCGTCTTGTCCTTGTACCCCGAGAAGATCACGAGGAACATCGCGACGAAGAAGGCACCGAGCACGGCGATGCCGTACAGCCCGATCGGGTCGAAGGCGGGAATGGTCAGGAGCGAGGTGAACACGAACGCCTGCGTCGTGATGCCGTTCTCCAGCCCCAGCAGGAGCGAGCCGAAGCCGATGATGAGACCACCGGTGAGGCATCCGGCCAGCATGCGCGGATAGATGCGCTTGAACCGCAGATGGATGCCGTACAGCGACGGTTCGGAGATGCCGCCGAGCAGACCCGCCGCCAGTGCACCGGTCGCGGTCTGCTGCATCTGCTTGTCCTTCTCCCGCCAGGCGAGCACGAGAACGCCGGCCGTCGCGCCGAAGCACGCGAAGTTCCACGCGCCCATCGGACCCTGGATGAAGTCGTAGCCGAGGTTCTGGATGTTCAGCAGCATGATCGCGTTGATCGGCCAGTGCAGTCCCAGCGGCACCATGAACGGGTAGGCCAGCGGGATGATGATGGCGAAGATGAACGGCGAGAACGCGTTGATCGAGCTGAGCAGGTCCGCCAGCGCCGCACCGGCGTAGACGCCGATCGGGCCGATCAGGAACGCCGTGAGCGGGATCATGATGAGCATCGCGAAGAACGGCACGAAGATCAGCTGCAGGTTCTCGGGGATGATCCGCTTGAGGCCCTTGTAGAGGGGTCCCAGCACGGCCGCCATCAGCAGCGGCGGGAACACTTGGGAGTTGTAGGTGAAGATCGTCAACGGCACGCCGAAGATCGGGATCGTGGTGATGTCGGATCCGAGGAATGTGATCTGCTGCGCACCGTCCTGCGCGGCGAGGTCGGTGAAGCCGGGCAGCATGACGACCGCCATGATGGCGAAGCCCACCCATGGATCGGCGCCGAGCTTGTTGGCGGCGTTGTAGGCGACCATCAGCGGCAGGAAGATGAACACGCACTGCCACATCAGGTTCACGAACTGCCACGACGGCGGCAGTTCGGTGCGCGGGTCGGCCCAGTTGCCGATCACGCCGAGGGTCGACATCAACGCCATGAACGTGATGAACAGGGATGCCCCCAGCAGCGCACCCAGGATCGGCCGGAACGAGTCGGACAGGAACTCGAACAGACCGTCGAGCCACGCGATCTTGCCGCGAGGCCCCTTCGCCCGCTCGCGCGCCTTGATGTCGGCCGCGCTGTCGCCGGAGCTGCCGCCCGCAGGTGCATCGCCGCTCGTCATCGACGGCAGCGCCAGGATCTCGTTGTAGACGGTCTGCACACCGCCGCCGATGACCACCTGGAAGCGGTCGCCCGCCTGCGGGACGGCTCCGAGCACACCCGAGACCGCCTCGACGGTCGCTTTGTCGACTTTCCCGCCGTCGATGAGTTGGAAGCGCAGACGCGTGGCGCAGTGGGTGAGGCTCACGATGTTGGCGGGGCCGCCGACGGCCTCGACGATGTCGGCTGCGGTTGTGGATGCCATGACTTCCTCCCTGAAAGTCGCCTGTGAACGCGACTCTATACCGGGGGGCTCAAGGGTCGGTAGAGGCGCGGCGGATGCCACCCCTGGCGGCGATCGTCGTACAGTGAGAGGTCGCGGCGGATGCCGCGGCATCCAGGAGGCGTTCAGACATCGTCCAGGTTCTGCGCCGGGATCGTCCAGAAATCGTTGCCACGCTGTGACCTTCGTGCCCACCGAGGGCCCACCGCACGCCCGGGTTCGACCCGGCCACCCCTGCCGCGGTGTCGAAAACCGGAAGCACTGTTCAATGTCCCGCCTCTCTTTCCGCCGCACAATCCCTGTGATCGTCACCGCTGGTCTGGTGCTCGGCATCGCCGCGACGACCGCCGCCGCCCTGCCATCCGTCGCCGCCGAGAGCGATCCGGGCATCGAAGAGGCCTCCGCGCAGACGCACAGCACCGCGGCGGCGCAGAAGATCTCCGCTCCCGTGGCCGTCGTCGCCGCCGGCGTCGACACGGCACTCGCCGACGCGCACGAGGCGCGGACCGCTGCCGCCAAGGCGACGCTCGAGGTCATGGTCTCGGGACTCGACGTCGGCACCGCCGACACGACCGTCGACACGAGTGAGCTGACCGGGCTGATCGGCCAGCTCCAGACCGCAGACCTCACCCCGACGCTGCTGCTGCCGCCGGTCATCGCCGAGACATCCGACGAGACGGTCGCCGTGCTGGCCGAGGCCTCTGCGCTGCGCGAGGCCCTCGCCGACGCGAAGCAGCGGGCTGCCGAAGAGGCCGCGCGCAAGGCCGCCGCGGAGAAGGCGGCGAAGGAGAAGGCCGCCAAAGAAGCCGCCGAGAAGGCCGCAAAGGAAGCCGCCGAGAAGAAGGCCGCCGAAGAGGCCGCCGCCGCGGCCGCGGAAGAAGCCGCGTCGATCCCCGATGTCGACATCGACGTCGACCCCGACTCGGCGAAGGGCATCGCCAAGACGATGGCCGCCGAGAAATACGGCTGGGGAGATGACGAGTTCGCGTGCCTCGTGGCGCTGTGGAAGAAGGAGTCCGGCTGGCGGGTGAACGCCGCCAGCAGCAGCGGCGCCTACGGCATCCCACAGGCGCTGCCGGGCAGCAAGATGGCCTCTGCCGGGGACGACTGGGAGACCAACCCCGCGACGCAGATCAAGTGGGGTCTGAAGTACATCAACGGACGCTACGGCTCGCCGTGCGAGGCATGGGAGCACTCGGAGTCGAGCGGCTGGTATTGATCGGCGCCGCCTCGCCCACCGAGCCGGATGCCGCGGTCTACCCTGAAAGCATGGGTTCGGTCCTGGTGTATGACGGCGATTGCGCGTTCTGCACGAGCGCGGCGGCGTGGATCGCGCAGCGCGCCCAGGTGCAGACGCAGCCGTGGCAGACCGCGCCCCTGAACGACCTCGGGCTGAGTGTGCCCCAGGTGCAGAGCGCCGTATGGCTCGTCGACGAGGAGCGTCGCGGCGGGTCCCGTGCCGTCGGCGGAGCCGATGCGATCGCCGCCGTCCTGCGCCGGGCTCGATCGCCGTGGTGGCGCGGCGTCGGCGCGGTGCTGCAGTGGCCACTCGTGCGGTCGCTGGCGCGCGTCGGATATCGCATCGTGGCACGGTGTCGGCGGTTTCTGCCCGGGGCAAGCGCCGCGTGCGCGCTGCCGTCGCGGTAGCGGCGCGCGCGAGTGAGCCGCATCCCTGACCCGGCGGCGCACGATCGGGTGACGGTCGTGTCGGCCTCGCACCCGGTCGCCACCCTTTCGCCCGTGTCGGCGGTGGGTGCGATCATCGAGAGTCGGCGAGGGATGAGGGGTCGGATGCGGCAGGTGACGACGGCGCGCGCGGTTGCCCTCGCGATCGCTCTGACCTCGGCCCTGGCCGGGTGTGTGCCGCAACCGAGCCCGTCGGCATCCGTGTCGGCATCCACCACGGCGACATTCGTGTCGGTCGTCGACGGCGACACGATCCGCACGAGCGCGGGCCGGGTGCGCCTGATCGGCATCGACACCCCCGAGCGTGACGACTGCGGATACGACGACGCGGCAGCGCTGATCGAGCGGATGCTGTCGCCCGGTGACGAAGTCGCCCTCGAGCTGCCGCCCGGCGAGAACGACACCGACCGATTCGGCCGCCTCCTGCGGTTCGTCGCCACCGCCGACGGCGAGGACGTCGGCCTCGCGCAACTGCAGGCGGGCAACGCCGTCGCCCGGTACGACTCGACCGACGGCTACCCCTGGCATCCGCGCGAAGAGGAGTACCACGCCGCCCAGCTCGCCACACGCGACGCGAACGGCCGGGTCGTCACCGTCGCGTGCGGATAGCGTCAGCGCAGCAGCCGGTCGATGCCCGCCGGGTAGAGCGGCAGCGGCTCGGCAGCGTCATCGATCGGACGCCAGACCGGGACGACGCTTCCGTCGCTCTCGGTGAGCGTGGCGCCGCGGCGCGCGGGTGCGGGGTCGAGCCGCGTAGATGATCACGATCTCGTGTCCGACCGTTCCGTCGATGCGGAAGATGTTCTCCACCACACCGAGGTAGCGGAGTTCCCGAATGGCCGCCGACAGTTCCTCGCGCACTTCTCGTTCGATCGCGTCGCGGTGCGTCTCGCCGACCTCGACGCTGCCACCGATGAGCCGGTGATACCCCCGAGGATTCTCCGCCGTCGGCGCGTTCACGCTCACGGCGTGCGAGACCCCGTCGACGCTCTTCGCGATGAGCATCGACTTCACGCGGATGCGGTTGCGATCAACGGGCATGACCCGAGGCGAGACCGCGCGGTGTGCAGGAGCGCACCGGCGATCCCCCGACGCCGGTGGTCGGCTGCCGCGGCGGATGCCGCTCCGCCACGCTCCGCGCTCCCCTGGATGTCCGATGACAGAAGCCACCGACAGGGTTGCCATCGGACGGACGCCTATGTGACCACCAAGCGTCATGTAAGAATCACGAAAAGGTAACGGGAACCTCTTGTGGACCGTTATCTGGTCGTTATAGAGTGCTTGCACGGTAGTTGTTTTGCTGTGGCAGCTACCGACATGTGATTGCAGGACACTCTTGGTGCAAGGGACAAGGCCCGGTCAGAAGCCTCTCTGACCGGGCCTTACTCTTGCCGCGGATGGGGTCGATGCCCAGGCTTGCGATGGTCTCGATACATCCGCGCTGCGCTCCGGCACTCGATCAGCGGACGCGGCCCGTGGTGGAATGGCTGCATGCCCGACTACGCCCTCTCGCTCACTCTCGACGGCACACCCGATCTGCCCGGCGCGGTGCTGCAGGGGCTGTATCGGATCACGGGGCGCTCGAGCGTCGAGCTGCGCCGGAGCATCCAGAGCGGTGAGCCTGTGTACACGGCATCCCTCTTCGGCAGCGATCACCTCGCCGTCGTTCCTCGACTGGAGAAGACCGCCGCCTACCTCGCCGAACTCGGTCTGCCCGTCACGGTGCACGAACACGTCGACCGTGAGCGGGGGGAGATCACCGTCGCGACGATGCGGGAGATCCTGGATGCCGACCAGGCAGACCGAGCCCACCCGGCCGACCCCGGCGCCTGACGCGGCTCACACCCCGCCGACGCCCCCGCCGCCGGCGGCACTGCCGCCTCCGTCCGATCCCCCGACGACGTCGACGACGACGCGGAAGACGACGCGCTCGCCGACAGCGACCCGATGCCCGCCGAGAATGACGAGGCGTCGAACCCGCCCGTGCCGACACACCAGTACGGCCCGCTCGCCCCACCGCCGAACACCGCTCGGCGATCCGCTCCAGCCACTGCTTCTCCTGCCCGAAGATGACCGCATAGGGCAGCAGCTTCTCCTACAGGGCGAGCATCTGCCGAGGATCATCGACATCCACGCGCATCCGTTCGGCACCCAAGGGCGATTGCAGCATGCGGATGCGGTCGGCCTCGGCCCACCGCATGAACTCCTTGAGACCGAGCAGGTGATCGCGCGTTTCGGCGCCGACCGCCGCCAACGGTCGCCGATCGACGAGGAGCAGCGTCACGACACCCAGCAGACCGGCGACGGCGACGGTCACGACCAGCGGAACGATCCCCGCCCCGCCGCCATCCCCCGCGAGCATGCCGAACCAGAGCGCCGCGAGGAAGGCGACGACCGCGAGGGACATCGGACGCCACCGCGCGCCGGCCGGCACCGGCCGGCGGAACCCGCGCGCACGCAACTCATTTTCGACAGCGGTCAGCAAGCGCGGGGCGATCCTCGCCAATCGCTCGTCACGACGGCCGAACTCGTACTGCTCGCCCGGCGAGCTCGAGAGAACGATCCCGGCCAGCAGCACCCGCCCGCCGCCGTCAGCCCGGCGGCGGCCTGGGCCCATCCCCACGGCGAGGCGAGATACGACGAGTCGAACGTCGTGAACGTTCCGTCCTCACCCGACGGCGATCGTCAGGGTCTGATGCGGCTGGCGGCGATCACGGTGTTGCCGTCGACATCCGGCGCGGGAAACACCGCGACGAGCTGTTCCACGACCAGCAGCTCACTCGTCCCGTCGTCGGCCCGAGTGAGGGTGTAGTCCACCGTCATCTCGTCGAACGTGAAATCGTCGACATCCGCCGGGGCATTCCGTGCCGCCGCGGATGCCGGCAGGGCAAGCACGAGCGTCAACATCCCGAGCAGCAGTGCCCACCACGCGCCTCTCATATCCTCACCATAGGCGCGACGCGGCGCCGACTACAGTGGACGCCATGACCGATCGTCGACTCGCCGTCGCCGCGTGGGAGAGCCTCTTCCGCGCGCAGCACGATGTGCTGGCCGAGATCAGCGACGACTTCAGCGAAGCGGGGCTCACGCAGGCCGAATACGACGTGCTGCTGACCGTCACCCGCGGCGACGGCCACGCAGCGCGCCTGCGCGAGGTGACGGCGAACATGCTCATCAGCCAGCCGAGCGTTTCGCGACTGGTCGACCGGATGACCGCGCGCGGGCTGCTCACCAAGCACGCCGACCCGTCCGACGGGCGCGGTGCGGTGCTGCAGGCGACGGCTACGGGTGTATCGGAGTTCCGCCGCGTCGCAACGGTGCACGGCCGTTCGATCGCGCAACGCATGGCGGTACTCAGCGACGACGAGCTCGAACAGCTGCGGCAGCTGACCGCCAAGCTGCGCGCGGGCTGAAACGGCCGAGCAGCCCGCCGATCGACCTTACGATGGGCGCATAACTCAGGCTGAATCGGTGATTCCCGGCTATATCCGCGCGTCCGGGCCCCATACAGCCTGAGTTACGCGCCCCGACGGAGCCTCCTAGCTGGTGCGGCGGCGCAGCGTCAGCGACGCCAGCACGAGCGAGCCGACCGCGAACGCCGCAACGATCGCGACCGGACCCCACAGCCGCTCCCACCCGTCGTCGCCGGCTGCCACAGCGGCCACAGCGTCGATCGCGGAGCTCAGCGGCAGCCAGTCGCTGATCGCGCGCAGCGCTTCAGGCATCTGCTCCCGGGGGATGAGCAGCCCGCCCAGGATGATCTGCGGGAACACGAGCACGGGCATGAACTGCACCGCCTGGAACTCCGTGCGCGCGAAAGCGCTTGCCAGCAGCCCCAGCGCCGAGCCGAGGATCGCGTCGATCACCGCGACGAGCCCGAGCTGCCACATCGGGCCGTCGATCTCCAGTCCACAGACGAAGACGGCGAACGCGACGGTGATCACGGCCTGCAGCGCCGCCATCAGAGCGAACGCGATCGCATAGCCGACGACGAAGTCGGCCTTGCCGATCGGCGTCGTCATGAGGCGCTCGAGCGTGCCGCTGCGTCGCTCGCGCAGCGTCGTGATCGAGGTGATGAGAAACATCACGACGAACGGGAACAGCACCAGCAGCGGTCCGCCCAACTGCTCGAAGACGCCCGGTTGGTCGGTGGACAGCCACGCAAACAGTCCCACCAGCAGGCTCGGGGCGACGAGCATGAGCGCGATCGAACGGGGGTCGTGGCTCAGTTGCCGCAGCACGCGCCCCGCCGTCGCGAAGGTGCGCACGCCGTTCACGAGCTGCTCGCCTTGCGCCGCGAGCGGCGCGGATGCGGGTCGTCGTCGAGCCGCGATGCTGCGGAGCGCTGGACGAGGGCGAGGAAGGCGGCATCCGGATCGGAAGCGCCCGTACTCTGCAGCAGCCCCCGGGGTGTCGTGTCGGCGATGATCCGTCCCGAGCGCATGAGCACCAGGCGATCGCAGCGCAGCGCCTCATCCATCACGTGGCTCGACACGAGCAAGCTCGCCCCGGCGTCGACGAGCGAGCGGAACAGGTCCCACAGCTCGCTGCGCAGCAGGGGGTCCAGACCCACGGTCGGCTCGTCGAGGACGATCAGCTCGGGGTCACCGAGCATCGCGACCGCCAGCGACACCCGATTGCCCTGCCCGCCCGAGAGCGATCCGACGATCCGGTCGGCCTGGTCGGCGAGCCCGACCTCTGCGATCACACGATCGATGTCGGATCGGGGCGCCCCGATCAGCCGTGCGAAGTAGCTCAGGTTCTGCCGCACCGTGAGGTCGGCATAGACGGATGCCGCCTGCGTGTCGTAGGCGACCCGCCCGCGCAGTCCGGCGCTGCCGGCCGAATCGCCGAGCACCATCACGGTACCGCCGGCGACCTTCTGCACACCGACGATCGAGCGGATGAGCGTCGTCTTGCCGCATCCCGACGGCCCGAGCAGGCCCGTCACAGCGCCGCGGGCGATATCGACCTCGAGACCGTCGAACACGTCGGTGCGCCCGCGCCGGACGCGCAGCCCGCGGATCGACACCGCCGGCGAGAAATTCATCATGTGCTGAATTATGACCCCGCTCCCACCCCCGGTCAACCGCCCGCGCACCCTCCCCGCATCCGCATCCGCCCCCTCCGCATCCCCCGCGTCGCGAGACCGCATCCGTGCGCCGAAACAGCCGACCGCGGATGCACTCTCGGTGCACCGATGCCGTTTCGCGGGATGGGCGCGGGGCGGGCGTGGGGCGGGGGCGAGTGCGGGGGCGGGGGCGAGTGCGGGGGCGGGGGTCAGCCGGCGAGGTAGCGCTGGATCGTCGGCCCGATGCGCTCGACGAGCTCGTCGACGGATGCCGACGTCATCGCAGGCAGGCGCAGGATGTAGCGCATCGCGAGGAGTCCCGCGACCTGCGATGCCGCGAGCGTCGCTCGAAGCTCCGCATCGGGAACCGCCAATTCCGTGGCGATACGCCCCAACAGCTCGCGCGAGAGGAAGCCGGCGAGCAACGGGGTCATGGCGCGGTTGCCGATGGCCGTCCGCAGCAGCGCGACGCCGCGGCGCTGCACGTCGGGCTGTTCCCAGATCTCCAGGACATAGCGCACGATGGACTCGCCGAGGTCATCGCGCGGCCCCTCCAGCATCACCCGCACTGCGATGTCCGGGCGCAGGGGTGCACCGACGACCGCCGCGAAGAGGTCGGCTTTCGTGCCGAAATAGTGGTGCACGAGCGCCGCATCGACGCCGGCACGCTCGGCGATGCCGCGGATCGTCGTCGCGTCATAGCCGCTCGCACCGAACTCGTCGGTCGCCGCAGCGAGGATGCGCTGGCGAGTCGCCCCCGATGCCGCGGCGGGCGGGCGCCCGCGGCGGCGCGGGGCGGGAGCATCTGGCACGGCATCAGCCTAGAGCGGGTGGCGCATAACTCAGGCTGCTCGGAGCGTTCCGGGCGGTCTCACCCCCTCTGCGGCCGAATGAGCCTGAATTATGCGCCACCCGCGCCACCCGACGGCCCCGTCGGTGAGCGGGTGCGGGCCACGGCGGATGACGGGCGGCGTCAAGGACGCATACTCGGCCCGACACTCGAGACCGCCCCGGTCCGGGCGGACGCGAGGCGGTCTCGGGATCGAGCCCCGGGTCAGATCACTGATCGATCGGCTGCGGCTGGTCGGCGCTCTCGTGCGCCCGGATGGTCGTGACGGCGTCGGCGACGACCTGCACCTTGCGCGGCTTGGCCTTCTCGCTCACCGGGATCGTGACGGTCAGCACGCCGTTGCTGTAGGTCGCGGCGATGCCGTCGGTGTCGATCCCCTGACCGAGGTTGAGCTGGCGCAGGAAGCTCGCCGCCTCGCGCTCACGCGTGATCCACTTCACGCCGTCGCCCTCG
The DNA here is from genome assembly GCA_047606715.1 of Microbacterium sp. Taxonomy (GTDB): domain Bacteria; phylum Actinomycetota; class Actinomycetes; order Actinomycetales; family Microbacteriaceae; genus Microbacterium. The sequence continues at coordinate 5,879 of JASGEE010000170.1, read as the reverse complement.
GCGAGCGTGCGCTCGGCACGGATCGTCAGCAGCTGGCCGTCGACGTCGATGTCGACCGAGCCCGGATCGATACCCGGCAGGTCGGCGCTGAGCACGTAGTGGTCGCCGTCACGGTAGAGGTCCATCGGCATGCGACGCGGGCCGCGACGCGTGTCGAAGAGTCCCGACGCGAGGCGATCGAGGTCACGGAACGGATCGTAGGTGGCCATTGTTCTCTCCTTGTCGATGAGGGACGGAAAGTTGAGTCGATGCGGCTCAACTGCATCCAGATTAGCACTCTCGATACCAGAGTGCCAACGGTTCTCGCACGGCGAACACCGGCACGACGGCGCGGAGCTCAACACTCCACGACGTTGACCGCGAGGCCGCCTTCGCTCGTCTCCTTGTACTTCACCGACATGTCGATCCCGGTCTGGCGCATCGTCTCGACGACGGTATCCAGCGGCACATAGTGGCGCCCGTCGCCGCGCAACGCGAGCCGCGCAGCCGTGACCGCCGTCGACGCGGCGATCGCGTTGCGTTCGATGCACGGGATCTGCACGAGCCCGCCGACCGGATCGCACGTGAGCCCCAGGTGGTGCTCCATCGCGATCTCGGCGGCATTCTCGATCTGCCGATTCGTGCCGCCCATCACCGCCGTCAGTCCTGCCGCCGCCATCGCGCACGCAGAGCCCACCTCGGCCTGACAGCCGCCCTCGGCGCCCGAGATCGAGGCGTTCGCCTTGAACAGTCCGCCCAGCGCCGTCGCCGTCAGCAGGAAACGCCGGATGCCGCGACGCCGGTTCGCCTCGGCGAGGTCGGCGCCGTCGGCATCCACATCCTCGGCCTCGGATCCCGACTGCGGCCCGAACCCCATCAGCGCGCTGCCCACGAGCTCACCGTAGGGGGTGATCGCGCCCTGCGCGCCCAGGCCCGCGACGGAGAGAAACCGCCACCAGTACATTGCGACGGCCGGCACGATCCCCGCCGCGCCGTTGGTCGGCGCGGTGACGACGCGCCCGCCCGAGGCGTTCTCCTCGTTGACGGCAAGCGCGAACGCACCCAACCACTCCTCCGGCAGCTCACGGCCGCCACCGGCCTCGGCATGCTCCAGCTGTTCGCGGATCGCGCTCGCGCGCCGCTTGACCTTCAGCATCCCGGGCAGCACGCCATCGGCGTGCAGGCCCGCCCGAACGCAGCCGGCCATCGCGTCCCAGATCGCGTCGAGCCCCGCGGCGACGTCAGCCTCGGGGCGCAGCGCCTCTTCGTTGCGACGCGCGACCTCGGCGATGGTCAGGCCGTGTTCGTCGCACACCTCGAGCAGTTCGGCGGCCGTCGCGTACGGCAGCGGGAGCGCCCCGGCGGCGACCGCGTGATCCTCACCCTCGCGCCGGATGAAACCACCGCCGATCGAGTAGTAGGTGTCCTCCCGCAGCACCGCGCCGTGGGCGTCGAGTGCGCGCAGTGTCATCGCGTTGGGATGCCCGGGCAACCGCGTGCGGGGAAGGAGACGAATATCGTCCCGCGCGAACGGCACGTCGATCGCGCCGACCTCACCGCCCAGGCGCAAAAGAGCACCGTCGACCCAGTCTGTCCAGGCGCGACGCACAGCGGCGGGGTCGACCGTCTCGGGCGCGTGGCCCTGCAGCCCCGCGACGACGGCATCGGGAGTGCCGTGACCGATGCCGGTGGCACCCAGCGACCCGTAGAGCTCGCACTCGATGCGGGCGATGTCGGCGACATCCGGGCGCGCAGCGACCCGGCGCGCGAACTCACGGGCCGCGCGCAACGGCCCGACGGTGTGGGAACTCGAGGGCCCGACACCGATGGAGAACAACTCGAACGCCGAGACGTACGCACTCACACCATCGAGCCTACGCCCCGCGAACGGTCGCACACCCCGCGCCGAGACACGACTCAACACGCATAGATCTCGCATAGCACTCACAGAGCACTTGCTCCGGACAGCCGTGCACACTGAGTGCAGCGGACACCGATCCGCATCACAGACGGAGGCTCATCATGGCTCGAATTCCTGAACCCGACCAAACGCCCGCAGGCCCGGCATACGAAGGACGCCTGCTCGACCGCGCTGACGAAGAAGTCGTCGACCAAGGTGTGGCGTTCGATCTGCGCACGCTCATTTCACGCCGCGGCATTCTCAGCCTCGTCGGCCTGGGCGCCGGAGCGGTCACTCTCGCGGCGTGCTCCGCCGCGACGACCACGAGCTCCGCGGCGACGTCTTCGACGTCGTCGGGGACCCAGGCCGCCACGACCGGCCTGCCGGCGGCCGAGATCCCCGACGAGACCGCCGGCCCCTACCCCGGCGACGGCTCGAACGGCCCGGACATCCTCGAGGAGAGCGGCATCGTCCGCAGCGACATCCGTTCCAGCCTCAACGGCGGCACGACCGCCGAGGGCGTCCCGCTGACGTTCTCGATCACCGTGACCGACATGGCCAACGACGACGCCCCGTTCGAGGGAGTGGCCGTCTATGCGTGGCACTGCAACGCAGCGGGTCTGTACTCGATGTACTCCGAGGGAGTCGAGGACGAGACCTATCTGCGCGGCGTCCAGGTGGCCGATGCCACAGGAACCGTCACGTTCACGTCGATCTTCCCCGCCTGCTACAGCGGACGCTGGCCGCACATCCACTTCGAGGTCTACCCCGACGTGGACTCGATCACCGACTCCACCAACGCCATCGCCACCTCACAGATGGCGATGCCGGAGTCAGTGCTCGCCGATGTCTACGCGCTGTCGGAGTACACCGAGTCGAACAACAACCTCAGCCAGGTCACCCTCGACACCGACAACGTCTTCGGCGACGACGACGGCGCGCTGCAGCAGATCACCATCAGCGGCGACGTGTCCTCCGGATTCGTCTCGTCGTTCGTCGCTCGTGTCGACACCACCACTGCCCCCACTGGCGGCACCGTGCTGTCGGAGACCGACGGCAGCGGCGGCGGCAGCGGTGGCGGCCCCGGTGGAGACGGTGGCGGCAACGGCGGCGGCCCCGGCGGAGACAGCAGCAACGCTCCGTAATACCCACCACTTCACTTAGGAGAAGATCATGTTTCAGAACCTCACCGGCTGGCACGCCGTCATCATCCTCGCCATCGTCCTGCTCATCTTCGGGGCCGCGAAGCTGCCTGCTCTGGCGCGCAGCGTCGGGCAGTCGGTCCGCATCCTGAAGGACGAGGCGAGTGAGGTGGGACAGGCCGAGAAGACGCAGGCGGATGCGACACCCGTCGCCCTGGCCGCAACCGTCCCGGCAACGACCACGCTCGCCGCGGTGCCGCAGGCGCCGGTCGCGCAGCACCAGTCATCATGAGCCGCGCCGCCGTCGCTGCGGGCCGGATGCCCCTCGGCGATCACCTTCGCGAGGCGCGTACCCGGCTGGTCCGCGCGGCGGCGGCGCTGGTCGTGGGTCTCGTCGTCGGATATCTGCTTTCGGCGCAGCTTCTCGAACTGCTGCGCGCCCCGATCGTGGAACTCGCCGAGTCGCGCAACGCGAGCCTCAACTACGACAGCGTGACCGGCGCGTTCGATCTCAAGCTGAAGATCGCGCTCGTCACCGGCATCGTGGTGGCCAGCCCGGTCTGGCTGTACGAGTTGTTCGCGTTTCTCGCCCCGGGGCTCACTCGACGCGAGAAGAGATACGTCTTCGGCTTTCTCGGGGTCGCCATTCCGCTGTTCGCCGCGGGCGCCGCGACAGGGTTCTGGCTCTTCCCGCACATGGTCGAGGTGCTCGCGAGCTTCGCCTCGACCGAAGACAGCACGATTCTGCAGGCGTCGTACTACGTCGATTTCGTGCTCAAGATCGTCCTGGCCACCGGGATCGCCTTCGTGGCTCCGGTCTTCGTCGTCATGCTGAACTTCCTCGGCGTGCTGTCGGCAGGGGCGATCGCTCGCAGCTGGCGGTTCGTCGTGATCGCCATCGTCCTGTTCAGCGCGATGGCGACCCCCTCGGCCGACGTGCTCTCGATGTTCCTGCTCGCCGCTCCGTTGACTCTCCTGTTCGCCGCGGCGTTGCTCGTCGCCTATCTGCACGACCGCGCCGCCGACCGTCGCGGCGCGCGCCTGATTTCCTCGGAGGTGTGACGTGTTCGGACTCACCATGGAGAAGCTGTTCCTGGTCGCGCTCGTCGCGGCATTCATCCTCGGACCGCATCGGCTGCCGCAGTACGCGGCGCGCCTGGGCCGTTTCGTGAACGAACTCCGCTCGTTCACGGCGGCGGCACGCGCGACGACCGAACGCGAGGCCGGGGCCATCCTTCCCGTGCACGAACTGGAAGATCTCCGCCGCTACGATCCCCGGACGATTTTGCGCGAAGCGCTGCGCGATGGCGAGGCGGATACCGATGGCCTCGCCCCGGCTCCTGCCGACGCCGCGATGCCCGTGACGCTCGAGGAGACCTCCGCGGCGACCGTGAGCGACGCGGCCTTCGCCCCCACGGTCGGAGACGAAGCCGCCGCCGCACCGGGAGAGCTGGGTGAGGATCCGCAGGCGATCTCGGCATCCCCCGAGCCGATGCCCTCGCTCCGCCGCCATGCGACGGTCACCGGCAGCTCGGGCCACCCGCGCAGGCTGCTCGAACTCAGCCGGACCGGCGCCGACTAAGAGGTTCCGCCGATAGGTGGCGCGTAACTCAGGCTGAGCGCCGCCACGGCTGGTCGAAATCCGCGGAATCACGCGGCTGCCCGTGGAGCGCTGACGAACGCAGCCTGAATTATGCGCCGTCGCACGGGCCCATCGGCGGAACCTCTCACCCGGCCCGGTAACCCCCGGAGAACGCAGAGTCCCGCGGGATTCCGCGGGTCTCTGCGTTACTGTCTCAACACAGTGTGCGCCTGAAGGGACTCGAACCCCTAACCTTCTGATCCGTAGTCAGATGCTCTATCCATTGAGCTACAGGCGCGGATGGGCGCTTTCCTCCCGGAAGGCCGACGATCAGCCTACCCGACGGCGACCGATCTGGCGAATCCGCACGGGCGCTCCTACTCGCCTTCGGTCGGGTCGTCGCCGTCGAGTTGCCTGGCGACCTCCTCGGGCGCCACCCCGGCATCGAGCAGGTCGTGATGCGCGGCGAGGCTGCGTCGATGCGCACCCAGCTTCGGCAGGTCCACGAGCCGCAACGACTGCATGCGCGCAGCGCGCATGCGCTCATAGTCGGGCTCCAGATCGGGACGCGCCGACATCGTGTCGAGGGTGCGACCGAGGTTGGCCGCGACCTCGTCCCATGCCGCATCGCGGGCATCGCAGATGAGGAGGACCACCTGCGTCTCGTCGGCTGCGCGCGCCCGCAGCTCGCGGGCGACGTGCATCGACTGCTTCTGTCGACGACGCAGATTCTTGAGGTCTCGGCTGCGATAGTCGTGCGTGCCGTCGGAATCGGAATGACGACCCTTCGCAGCGCGCTGGTCCTGCTCCGCGCGGGCGGCGTCGGCCTCGGCCTCATCGGCCAGCGATTCGAGGATCGATCGCGCCTCGGGGAGGTAGATGTCGAAGTCGAAGTCCTCGCCACCGGCGAGCACGTGCATGAGGATGGCGTTCTTCAGACTCAGTCGCGTCGCCGCCGACGCGATGTAGACCCCCTCGGCGACGATGTCGCGCGTGCGCGGACGTCGCCGTGCCCCCTCCGGCTTCTTGCGCGATTTCTCGTCGGCCACGACACCCCCTTTCCCCTCGATCCTAGAAGGCAGCGTCGGCGACAATCGATACACGGCGCGAAATGATGCCACAGATTCCGCGCTCGAAGGGAGAGGGCGATGGCGCGACTGGACGTGTCGGGCGCGACGAGCGCCATCGCCGGTGCGGCCGCCGGGATGGGTGCCGAGGTCGCCCGCCAGCTCGCCGCGCGGGGCGCCCGCGTGGCGCTCATCGACCGCGACGCGGG
>JASGEE010000169.1:0-12565 GCA_047606715.1 Microbacterium sp. | reverse complement strand
GTGCTGCACGAGTTCAGCACCATCCCCGGGGTCAAGGAGGATGTCACCGAGATCATCCTCAACATCAAGCAGCTCGTCGTCTCGAGTGAGCGCGACGAGCCGATCACGGCGTACCTGCGCAAGACCGGCGCCGGTGAGGTCACCGCCGCCGACATCTCCGCTCCCGCCGGTGTCGAGGTGCACAACCCCGAGCTGGTGATCGCGACGCTCAACGACTCGGCGAAGTTCGAGCTCGAGCTGACGATCGAGCGCGGTCGTGGATACGTCTCGGCGACGCAGAACCGCAACGAGTACGCCGAGGCTGGGCAGATCCCGATCGACTCGATCTACTCGCCCGTGCTGAAGGTGTCGTACCGTGTCGACGCGACGCGCGCCGGTGAGCGCACCGACTTCGACAAGCTCGTGCTGGACGTCGAGACCAAGACCTCGATCGCCCCGCGCGACGCGGTGGCATCGGCCGGTCGTACCCTGACCGAGCTGTTCGGTCTGGCGCGCGAGCTGAACGTCGAGGCCGAGGGCATCGAGATCGGCCCCGCGCCGGTCGCCGAGGTGCTCACCAATGAGCTGTCGATGCCGATCGAGGACCTCGACCTGTCGGTGCGTTCGTACAACTGCCTCAAGCGTGAGGGCATCAACACGGTGTCCGAGCTCGTCGCCCTCTCGGAGACGCAGCTCATGAACATCCGGAACTTCGGTCAGAAGTCGGTCGACGAGGTGCGCGACAAGCTCATCTCGCTCGGGCTGTCGCTGAAGGACTCCGTGCCCGGGTTCGACGGTGCACACTTCTACGGCGGATACGACGACGAGACCCTCTGAGCGGATGCCGGCTCGCCGGGTTCATCGCTGACACTTTTCAACTGGAGTAATTGACATGCCCAAGCCCACCAAGGGTCCCCGCCTCGGAGGCGGCCCCGCCCACGAGCGCCTGCTGCTTGCGAACCTCGCCGCGGCGCTGTTCACGCACCGGTCGATCACGACGACCGAGACCAAGGCAAAGCGCCTGCGTCCGCTCGCCGAGCGCCTCGTCACCTTCGCCAAGCGCGGCGACCTGCACGCCCGTCGTCGGGTGCTGTCGGTCATCGGTGACAAGGAAGTCGTGCACGTTCTGTTCACCGAGATCGCGCCGCTTGTGGCCGACCGCGAGGGCGGCTACACGCGCATCACCAAGATCGGCAACCGCAAGGGCGACAACGCGCCGATGGCCGTCATCGAGCTCGTGCTCGAGCCGGTGAGCCCGAAGCCGAAGTCGGCGAAGAAGGCCGCTGCGGCGGCTGCGCCGGTCGCACCCGTCGAAGAGGCGGCCGAGGTCGAGACCGTCGTCGAAGAGGCTGCGGCCGACGAGTCCGCCGCCGTCGAGGAAGTCGTCGAGGAGAAGGCCGAGTAAGGCGCTCTTCGTCCCACGAGGCCCGTACCCCCGTCTCGGGGTGCGGGCCTCTGGCCGTCCTGCCTCGCCTTCCGCGTCGTCGTGCGGGGGCGCGGGGTCGACGAGGTGGCGGGATGAGCACAGACCGCCCGACGGAACGGATCGCGGCGGCGCGAGGGGCGGAGGCCGGCGATCCTGCCGTGCCGCGGCATCCCGACGTGGCTCTCTGGCGCACGGCGACCGCGGATGACATCGACGCCATCCACGCGGTCATGGTGGCTGCTGACAAGGTCGATCACCCGACCTGGACGACTCCGCGCGCGGACGTCGTCGACAGCTTTGACCTTCCGCACATCACCCACGAGCGCGACACGATCATCGGCTGGGATGCCGATCGGCGCCCGGTCGCGTTCGGCAGCGCGTTCCGGCACCCCGCGCGGGAGGGTATCCAGACGGTGCACCTGTTCGGCGCGGTGCTCCCCGAGCTGTGGCGGCGCGGCATCGGCGCGCAGGTGCTGGAATGGTTGGTCGCACGCGGCCTGCAACAGCTCGCGGAGGTGGCGCCCACGCTCCACGCGCTGCCGGCGGGCGAGAGCTGGACGGCAGAGCTGAAGGCGTTCTCCGACGAGGCGAATGTCGGAATCCCCGCGCTCGCCGAGCGATTCGGCTTCACCGCCGAGCGCTGGTTCACCACGATGCTGCGCGACCTCATCGGCGTCGTGCGCGACCAGCGCCGCCGAGGGCTCGCGCCGCCCGTGATCTCAGCGACGCTGCAGGCGATCGCCGCGGCGGGGTTGGAGAAGGCCGTGCTCGACGTCGACACCGCGAGCCCGACGGGTGCGAACACGCTGTACGAGGGTCTCGGCTTCGCCGCCGCCGAACGCTCGATCGCGTTCGTGCGGCACGTGTGAGGCTGAGTTGCGCTTCGACCTCGCTCGGCGCGATGGCGCATAACTCAGGCTGGGCGCCACCGTCGCCGATCGAAACCCGCGGAATGACGCGCCGGCGTCTGGCGCGCGGACGCAAAGAGCCTGAATTATGCGCCGGCGGATCGGCGGATCGGACCGGACGGCTCAGACCAGCCCGAGCGCGACGAACGCGTTCCACACCCCGTCATCGAGGACGCCGGTCGTGACGTGGTCGGCCAGCGCCCGGAGCTCGGGGTCGGCACCGGCCATCGCCACCGATGTGCCGCACACCTGGAACATCTCGACGTCGTTCCAGCCGTCGCCGATGCCCACGGCATCCGCCGCATCGCGCCCCAGCAGCGCCAGCACCTGCGTGATCGCGGCGCCCTTGTTCACGCCGTTCAGCGCGATCTCGCCGTTCGAGCCGCCTGGCAGGGGCATGCTGCCGGGGATCACCTGGAAGCGGTCTGCGAGGTCGTCCCGGGCGCGTGCGACGGTGTCGGCGGCAGAGCTGACGAAAACGGCCTTCGCGATGTGATCCAGGTCGGCGTCTGCAACCGAGAGGTAGCGCTCGCTCGCGTCGGCGAGCACAGCGTCGAGCAGATCGTCGCTGTCGTCGAGGCCGAGGTGGTGCAGGTCTTGCGCGCGGAGGACGGCTCGCTGCCGGAGGAAATCGTGCATCAACGCGAAAATGCCGTCGCTCGCGAAGAGGTCCAGGCGGGACTGCAGGAAGAACTCGATGTCGTGGGTGCGGAAGTAGGCGATGAGCCGCTCGGCATCGGCGCGCGGCATCGTCTGCGAGAGCACGAGCTCTCCGTCGCGCGTCGCGAACGCGCCACCGTTGGTGATGGCGCCGTCGACGCCGATCTCGCGCACCGCCGGGTGCAGGTCGCCCTCGGAGCGTCCCGTGCACAGATACACGAGGTGCCCTCGCGCCCGCGCGGCGCGGATCGCGGCGACGGTGGAGGGGGCGATGACCGAACCGTGCTCGAGGATCGTCCCGTCGACGTCGATGAACACGATGCGCGAAGCGGAGGTCGAAGTCACCCCTCTATCCTGGCCCACGGCATCCTGCGCGCTGGCGCGCGAATGCCCAGCCGCGGTCGATACCCTGGACTCATGACCGACGAGTCCACCCCCGTGCGCGCGACGGGACCGAAGCAGGTGCGGCCCAGGACAGAGGGCTGGACCCAGCGGGTGGATGCCGACGGCAAGCCGCTCCTGCAGTTCGCCGCGCGGGGGCGCGGGATGCCGCCCGTGCACCTCGCCGACCTCACCCCCGCCCAGCGTGCGGAAAAAGTGACCGAGCTGGGTCTGCCGGCCTTCCGCGCCAAGCAGCTGGAGAAGCACTACTTCCGGCACTACACGTCGGATGCCGCCGCGATGACCGACCTGCCGGCATCCGGTCGGGAAGAGCTCGTGCACACCCTGCTGCCGCCGCTGCTCACCGAGGTACGGCGTCTTCAGACCGACCGCGGCGACACGATCAAGTTCCTCTGGAAGCTGCGCGACGGCGCGCTCGTCGAGTCGGTGCTCATGCGCTATCCCGGCCGCATCACGCTGTGCGTCTCGTCGCAGGCCGGATGCGGGATGAACTGCCCGTTCTGCGCGACGGGGCAGGCGGGGCTGACCCGCAACATGTCGGCGGCGGAGATCGTCGAGCAGGTCGTGCGCGCCAACGCCCTGATCCGCGCCGGAGAGTTGGGGGCCGCCGAACACCCCGACGAGCGCGTGACGAACATCGTCTTCATGGGCATGGGTGAGCCGCTGGCCAATTATGCCCGCGTCATGCAGGCGGTACGCACGATGGTCGACCAGGATCACGGGCTCGGCATGAGCGCCCGCGGTGTGACGGTGTCGACGGTCGGGCTCGTGCCCGCGATCAACAAGCTCGCCGCTGAGGGCATCCCGGTCACCTTCGCCCTGTCGTTGCACGCGCCCGATGACCGGCTGCGCGACGAGATGATCCCGATCAACTCCCGCTGGAAGGTCGACGAGGCCCTGGATGCCGCGCGTGGATACTTCGAGAAGACCGGCCGCCGGGTGTCGATCGAGTACGCGCTCATCAAAGACATGAACGACCACGCCTGGCGCGCGGATCTGCTGGCATCCAAGCTCAACGACCGCGGCCGCGGCTGGGTGCACGTCAATCCCATCCCGCTGAACCCGACGCCGGGATCGGTGTGGACGGCGTCGGAGAAGGACGTGCAGAACGAGTTCGTCAGGCGTCTGAACGAGGCCGGCATCCCGACGACGCTGCGCGACACCCGCGGCAAAGAGATCGACGGCGCGTGCGGGCAGTTGGTCGCGACCGAGGCCGACCGTGAGGTCGCCGCCTCCGTCGCGGGCGACTGAGGGCTGACAGAGACGTCCCCCGCGTCGTTCCAGCGGCGCTAGGTGTCGGGGGCGTCGAGCCCCGTGCGGTCGTCATGAGGTGTCGAGGTCATGTCATCGCCTGAGGTGGCCGTAGGGCCTCGGGCGGAGTCGATCTGCGTGGATCGGGCGAGCCGTCGAATCGGCGGGTGCCGCGACGAGCTCCAGGAGCGCTCCAGCGCGGCCGGGTCCGATCACCAACAGCCTCTCCTCTCCGTCACACTCATATTCCACGTGGCGGACAGCGTTTGCCCACGCGTGCCGTCGCGAGCGCGCGAGGGGCGTCAGGAGCGCAGCCCCACGCGGTCGGGCACCGCGTAGGGCAGATGCGGCAGCCAGGATGCCGGGTCGGGCCAGGGGCGCGATGGCGGGAGGTGCGTCAGGATCTGTCGCAGTGCGCTGGCCCGTGCCGGGGCGGAGCCACTCACCGGGAGGACGCGTCGGGGAGCGCGGTGGCCGAGCGCGCCGCACCACCAGTGGCGCCACGTGTCCGGGGCTTCCTGCGGGTCGAGGACGACGTAGTAGTCGGGCATGAGCGCCGCACCTGCCTCGAACAGCTCCAGGGCGTTGTCGACCTCGGCCTCCAGAGCGCCGAGCGTCGTGCGCTCCTCGAACAGTTCGACCCACGCCGCGGCGACGTGGCCGAGCGGATCGGCGTCGTGGGCGACCCACGGTGTGCCGGTGCGGGCGATGCGTCGCGTCGCGAGGGCGGGTTCGGTGTCGTGCAGCCAGAGGGACTCCACGCCGGGGAGGGAGTCGAGGATCGCCAGTGCCTCGTCCGAGGCGTCGCCGACGATCGCGACGATCGTTCCTGCGGTGTGTTCGAAGTGCGCCATGTTCGATGCTATGTCTCGGCGTGTTGCGCCCGCATGACAGACGCGCGACGTCTGTTCGCGCTGCGGCAGCTCGTCGTGGAGCCGTTGACTCGTGACGAGATCCTGTCGATGCGCGCCAGCAGCTTCGAGCTGACGAACGACGAGGTCGAAGAGCAGTGGGTGGCGGAGGGATGACGGACCCCGCCGGTGTCGGAGACGGCATCGTCGTCGACACCGCCGATCCGGCGACACGGTACGAAGCCTCGGTGACTGTCTGATCGCCGCCGTCGCACTGCGGATGGGGCTGCCAGTGATGCACCGTGACCGCGACGTCGAGGTGCTTGTCACGCACACGGGACTGGTGACGGTCTCGCTGTCCTGAGACGCGGGTAGCGTAGAGGGATGGTCAACTATCGCTATCTCGGCAACAGCGGGTTCAAGGTCTCGGAGATCACGTACGGCAACTGGGTGACCCACGCCTCGCAGGTGGGCAACGAGGCCGCCATCGCGACGGTGCACAAGGCCCTCGAGCTCGGCATCACCTCGTTCGACACCGCTGACGTCTACGCCAACACCGCCGCCGAGGTCGTGCTCGGCGAGGCGCTGCAGGGTCTTGACCGCGACCAGTTCGAGGTCTTCACGAAGGTGTACTGGCCGGTCGGGCGCAAGGGTCCGAACGACGCCGGTCTTTCTCGCAAGCACATCTTCGACGGCATCCATGGTTCGCTGCGCCGCCTCGGCGTCGACTACGTCGACCTGTATCAGGCGCACCGCTACGACTACGAGACCCCGCTCGAAGAGACGATGCAGGCGTTCGCTGACGTCGTGCGCCAGGGCAAGGCGATGTACATCGGCGTCAGCGAGTGGACGGCGGAGCAGCTGCGCGACGGTGCCGCGCTGGCGAAGGAGCTCGGGTTCGGGTTCGTGTCCAACCAGCCGCAGTACTCCGCGCTGTGGCGCGTGATCGAGGGCAAGGTCGTGCCGACGTCGGAAGAACTCGGCATCTCGCAGATCGTCTGGTCGCCGATGGCGCAGGGCGTGCTCAGCGGCAAGTACCTGCCCGGTCAGCCCGCGCCGGCCGGCTCGCGCGCGACCGATGAGAAGAGCGGGGCGCGCTTCATCGGCGACTTCCTGCGTGACGAGGTGCTCGAAGCGGTGCAGAAGCTGCATCCGATCGCTCAGGAGGCCGGGCTCACCCTGCCGCAGCTGGCGATCGCGTGGGTGCTGCAGAACCCGAACGTCGCCGCGGCGCTCGTCGGCGCCTCGCGCCCCGAGCAGCTGGAGGACACCGTGAAAGCGTCGGGTGTCGTGCTGGATGCCGCCGTGCTCACCGCGATCGACGAGGCGCTGGCCCCCGTCGCCGTCACCGACCCGGCCGAGACCTACACCGTCTCGCCGACGTCGCGGCCCTGAGCTCGGGGCCGACCGAGACCCGCTCTGCACGCCGAGACCCGCCGTCGAGACAGACGGTCTCGGCGTGTGGAGGCGGTTTCGCCGGGGGTGGCGACGGATGCCGGAGAGCGGGGCGTCAGCGCTTCTTGGACGGGGCGGCGCTGACGTCCAGCGTCGGATGCAAGCCCCCGAGTGACGACCAGGCGCTCTCGGTGCCGGATGCCGCGTGCTCCGCCGCGCGCACGGCGCGCTCGTCGGCCCACTCGTTGAGCACGTGCCCGCGGTGCCCGCGCACGTGCTCAAGCACGACGTCGGGCAGCCCCGCCGCCCGCCGTGCATCGCGCGCCGCGATGAGCCGTTCGAGCAGGTCGCGGTTCTTCGTGGGGGCCCCGGTGGAGGTCTTCCACCCGCGGCGGCGGTGCGCATCCATCCACGACGAATACGTGTCGATCGCGTATTTCGAGTCGGCCTGAACGACCAGCTGTGCGACGTCGGCGTGGTCTTCGATCGCTTTGAGCAGACCGAGCAGTTCGCCGATGTTGTTCGTCCCGGCCGGCAGCGAACCGGCGGCCCAATGTCCGTCTTCGCCGACCCAGGCCCACCCGGCCGGACCGGGATTGCCCTTGCATGCGCCGTCGGTGGCCACGATGTAGCGAGTGGATGCCGTCACTCGCACCAGGGTAGTCGCCTCGTCGAGAGCCGGTCCGCTAGCCTGATCGGATGACCCACCCCGGCGCGGCATCGCCTGTCCGAGCGTCCCCCAGAGACAGCGAGGCACTGCGGTGACCGAGCCGTTGCGGGTGCTCATCACCGGGGCGTCGAGCGGCATCGGTGTGGCCGTGGCCGAACGCTTCCGGCAGGAAGGCGACCGGGTACTGCTCACCGGGCGCCGCACGGATCCCCCCGAATCGCTGCGGGGACTGGGCCGCTATCTCCCCGGAGACCTCGGCGACGAGTCGTTCCTCGCGCGATTGGTCGCCGAAGCGGCCGTCGAATTCGGCGAGCTCGACGCCCTCGTCCTGTGCCACGGCCTGCAGCGCGAGGGCGCGCTGACGCAGATGCCGGTGGCGGAGGCTGCCGAGGTCATCGATGCCAATCTCTTGAGCGTGTTCGCGGTCGTCCGCCACGCGACGCCGATCATGAGCCGCGAGCGCGGCTCGATCGTGTGCGTCAGTTCGCGGCTCGGCATGGTCGGCATGCCCGGGCAGGTGCTGTACTCGGCGGCGAAGGGCGGGCTCATCATGTTCGCTCGCGCGGCCGCCGTCGAACTCGCGCCCCAGGGCATTCGGGTCAACGTCGCCGCTCCCGGCCTGACGATGACACCCGTGATCCGGGACGGATTCGCCCGCCACCCAGATCCGGCCGCCCACGCCGCCCGACAGGCGGCCACGATTCCGCTCGGCCGCCTCGCCGATCCTGCCGAGATCGCGGAGCCGATCCGCTTTCTGGCCTCGCCCGCCTCGTCGTACATCACCGGGGCGGTGCTGCCGATCGACGGCGGCTACACGGCCGCGTGACGGGTCACTCCCGGGCGCTCGACTCGTTGCGGCCGTGTCGGAGCAATTCGGCCGCAGAGTGCGTGTGCAGCTCGAAGTTCTCCACGAGGAGATGGTGGTGGAGGGTGAGGTGGACGGCATCCATGTCGGTTCCGCGCAACAACTCGGCGATCTCGAGATGCCCGGGGATCACGCGATCCGGCAGGGGGTAGGTCTCCTCGAAATGACTGAGGCAGATGAGCGCCTCGGTCGCCAGTGTCCGATAGGCGCGCGTCAGGCGAGAGTTGCCGCCGGCGTCGACGAGAGTCGTGTGGAACTCGATGTCGATCCGGCTCAGCGTGGGCCAGTCTCGTGCGGTCAACGGTGTTTCCATCCGGTGCGCGATGGCTCGAAGCGATTCCACGACCGCGTTGCGCTGCGCGTCACTCTGGGACAGGATGCTCTCCGCCGCGGCGCATTCGATGACCTCGCGCGCCTCGAACACCTCCGCGATGTCGCGCAGGGTGAGCTCTCGAACGAAGACGCCGCGGTTGGGGCGGCCGATCAGCAGACCTTCCTGCACCAGCCGTTGCAGGGCCTCGCGCACCGGCCCCCGCGAGACGTTGAGCTGCTGGGCGACCTGAGCCTCGTTGATCTGGTCGCCGGAATTGAAGGAGCCATCGATGATGCGCTCACGAAGCTGATCCGCGATGAGCACGGCGGTCGGACGACTGTTGATCGCCGAGAGCGAGAGGACTCCACTCATGTGGTCTCTCCTTCGGAACACTAACCTGCGCGGCTATTGACAGCCAATGCTAGCAAGGGCCACAGGCGGATCGTCGTCAGGGGTGGAGACCGGTGGCGTGTTCGTGGTCTGAATGCGAGTGGGACTCGAGCTGCAACGTGCAATGTTCGGTGTCGAAGTGTTCGGACAGGCAGGCCTGCAGCTCATCGAGCGTGTCGTGATAGCTGCGGGCCGCGAACGCCTCGTCGGAGATGACGACGTGAGCCGAGAAGGCGTTGACTCCCGAGGTGATCGTCCACGCGTGCATGTCGTGCACGAGCTCGACGCCGGGCACCGAAAGCATGTGCGAGCGAGCCTGCTCGAGGTCGACGTTCTTGGGCGTGGCCTCCAGCAGCACGTTCACGACCTCTTTGAGCAGGCTGATCGCGCGGGGGAAGATGAGCAGCGCGATCACGAGGGATGCCACCTGGTCGACCCAGTTCCAGCCGGTGAACAGGATGATGATGCCGGCGATGATGACCGCGACCGAGCCGAGCAGGTCGCCCAGCACCTCGAGGTAGGCGCCGCGAACGTTGAGGCTCTCCTTCTGGCCGGCCTGCAGCACGAGAAGCGAGATCAGGTTCGCGACGGCGCCGATGATGGCCGCGCCGAGCATGATGCCCGAGTGGATCTCGACCTCCGAGCCGAAACGGCGGATCGCCTCGATGAAGATGAACACCGAGATGACGCCGAGGACGATGCCGTTGACGAGGGCGGCCAGCACCTCGACCCGGAGGAATCCGAAGGTGCGCTTGGAGGTGGCCGGCAGCGTGGCGATGACGCTCGCGATCAACGCGATGGCGACACCGGTCGCGTCGGTGAGCATGTGCCCGGCGTCGGCCAGCAGCGCGAGGGACTGCGACAGGATCGCGCCGACCACCTGGATGAGGAAGATCGCGAAGGTGATGGACAGAACGATGATGAGACGCTTGCGGTGCTTGCCGGTGGCCGTCGCGTGACCGTCGAGTCCGTGGCTGTGGTCGTGGCTGTGCCCATGACCGTTGCCGCCGGTCGGCTCGGGCCGGTCCGGGTGACCCGACGAGAAGCTGTCGTGGTCGTGGTCGTGGTCGTGGTCGTGGTCGTGGTCGTGGTCGTGACTGTGCCCGTGGCTGTGTCCGTGGCCGTCCATCCTGAGAGCATAACAGATTGCAGATTGTTGACAATAGTGGGATGGGGGCGCCAGACTGAGTTGCCGTGTCCAGCGACACGGCAACGAACAGAGAGAAGGCTGCCATGACCAAGGCGATCGTCGTCTCCGACGCGCGCACCTGCGACGCCGGCGAACACCGTCCCAAGGCCACAGCCCGGCAGCCCGGGCAGACGACGGAGTCCTCGCGCACCGTGTGGGAGTCGGCGGAGGGCATCCGTTCCGGAGTCTGGGAGGTGACTCCGGGAACCTTCGACAGCACGCGCGTCGGCTACCACGAGCTGTGCCAGATCGTCTCGGGCCGCGCGACGATCACCGAGCCGGACGGCACCTCGTTCGAGATCGCTCCGGGGTCGCTCTTCATCACCCCCGAGGGCTGGGTCGGCACCTGGGAGGTGCACGAGACGTTGCGCAAGACGTGGGTCGTCATCCCGTTCGAGGTGCTCTCCGCGCACGTCGGGTGACCCCCGCCGCGGGTCCGTTCACGGAGCGCGGTGATGCGGAGGCACGGCATAGCGCAGGTGCTCCGTATGGTGCAGGAGGTTCTCGACCAGACCGATCACGTGCTCGTCGCCGAGTCGGTACCGGATCGACGCGCCGTCTCGCGTCGAGCGCACGAGGCCGCCGCTCTTGAGCTTCGCCAGATGCTGTGAGACGGCCGCAATCGGCCGGTCGACCCTGGCGGCCAACTCGCCGACCGCCAGGTCGCGCTCGTGCAGCAGTGCGAGCAGGATGCCCAGACGTGTCGGTTCGGCGAGAAGCCGCGAAGTCTGCGCCGCCTGCTCGATGTCCGCCGCGCTGGCCCGCCGGGGCACCGCGGGGGTGTCAGTCATTGCCATCGCGCCCGGTCCCTCCTGCTCTCGTCCATTGTGACGCATCTCGCGGAGCGGTCGGCTCCCACGCGGCTGCCGAGGCGGCGATGGCGACGAGGGAGGACAGCGCCAGGATGAGCGCGATGGGACCGAACCCGAGTGCGGTCGCCCCCCATCCGGCGATCGGATAGGTGAGCATCCACCACCCGTGGGCGAGCGAGAACTGCGCCGCGAAGACGTCGGGGAGGTCGTCGTCTTCGGTGTGCTCGCGCACCAGCCGACCGATCGGCGCGACGGTCGCCGAGAACCCGCATCCGGTGACGAACCAGATCGCCGCCACGCACACCAGCGCCGTGGAGTGGTCGAGCGTGAGCGCCGGCCACAGCAGCAGGAGGGGGAGCGCGAGCGTGAGCGCTCCCGACAGCAGATAGCGGCGCAGGCCGAGGCGGGGGAGCAGCCGAGGCATGATGATCGCCGCCGTGATCGAGCCGAGGCCGAAGGCGGCGAGGATGCCGGCGGCCTCGCGCTCGCCGCCGCCGAGCGCGACACGCACGAGGGGAATGGTCAGCACAAGACTCACCGAACCGGCCGCGGCGGTGGACAGTTGCAGCAGGAGCCCGGCGCGCAGCGTTCGCGTGCGAAACATCAGCAGGGTGCCGCGCGTGACCTCGTGACGGATCGATGCAAGGGCGGTCGGGAGGGGTCGGGGAAGAGCGATCGAAGCGATGAGCAGACCGGATGCGACGAAACCGATCGTGGTGCCGACGAAGAGCATGTTCGCCGGCACCAGGGCCAGAAGTGCCGCGGCCAGCAGCGGGGACGCGAGCGCTTCGAGATCGTAGGCGAGCCGTGACAGGGCGAGCGCGCCGGTGTATTCGTTCTCGCGGGGGAGGACGACGGGAACGGTGGCCTGGTAGGTCGGGGTGAACAGGGCGGAAGAGGCTTGGATGATCAGGATCAGCACGTAGGTGGTGGTGAGGTCTCCGACGAAGGGGAGCATGAGCGCTGCGATCGCCCGGATGACGTCGGTGGCGATCATCAGTCGGCGGGCGCCGCCGAGCCTCGCGATCGTCGGCGCCCAGGGGGACAGCAAAAGGTAGGTCACCATCTTGATGCCGAGGATCGTGCCGAGCACGGCGGCCGCGTCGTCGCCCGCGAGGGTCACCGCGACCAGGCCGATCGCGATCGTCGACAGACCGGTGCCGAGCAGTGAGACCAGGTGCGCGGCGAGCAGCCGACGGTAGGTGGCGTTGCGGAGTGCGGCGAGCATTCACCCATCATGTGCATAGTTGCGCAATTGCGCAACTATGCACATGATGCCGATCCCGTCTAGCCTCGGCGGGCGATGTTGTAGAAGCGAATCTCCTGGTACTCCTCGAGCCCTTCGGAGCTGCCCTCGCGGCCGAGTCCGGATGCCTTGATCCCGCCGAACGGTGCGGCCACGTTCGAGACGACGCCGTTGTTGATCCCGACCATCCCGGCATCCAACCGATCCG
>JASGEE010000168.1:0-5343 GCA_047606715.1 Microbacterium sp. | reverse complement strand
CTGTCCACCTCCTCCGGTCTTCTCACCGACCGTCAGGCCGAGCAGAAGGGCGTGGGTGGGGAAGTCCTCGCCTACGTGTGGTGATCTGACATGTCGCGTATTGGACGCCTGCCCATCGCCATCCCCGCCGGAGTGACCGTCACGGTCGACGGCCAGGATGTCGCCGTCAAGGGCCCCAAGGGCGAGCTGACGCTCACCGCGCCGGCCCCCATCGAGGTCGCCATCGAGGACGGCCAGGTCGTGGTCACCCGCCCCGACGACGAGCGCGCCTCGCGTTCGCTGCACGGGCTGACCCGCACCCTCATCAGCAACAACATCATCGGCGTGACCGAGGGATACACCAAGGGCCTCGAGGTCGTCGGCACCGGTTACCGCGTCGCGCAGAAGGGGACGGCGGTCGAGTTCGCGCTCGGCTTCTCGCACCCCGTGCTCGTCGAGGCGCCGGCCGGCATCACGCTGACCGTCGAAGGCAACAACAAGGTCACCGTCTCGGGCATCTCCAAGCAGGCCGTCGGTGAAGCCGCCGCCAACATCCGCAAGATCCGCAAGCCCGAGCCGTACAAGGGCAAGGGTGTGCGTTATGCGGGCGAGGTCGTCCGCCGCAAGGCCGGAAAGGCTGGTAAGTAATCATGGCTGTGAAGTCGAAGTCCGACGCGCGTTCGCGTCGTCACGCCCGCCTTCGCAAGAAGGTCGTGGGCACCGAGGCGCGTCCGCGCCTGGTCGTCACCCGCTCCGCCCGCCACGTCTTCGTGCAGCTCGTGGACGACGCCAAGGGTCACACGGTGGCCTCGGCATCCACGCTCGAAGCCGACCTGCGCGTGTTCGAGGGTGACAAGACCGCCAAGGCTCGCAAGGTCGGCGAACTCGTCGCCGAGCGCGCCAAGGCCGCCGGTGTCTCCGATGTCGTGTTCGACCGCGGTGGCAACCGCTACGCGGGCCGTGTCGCAGCGATCGCCGAAGGCGCTCGCGAGGGAGGTCTGAACCTGTGAGCGATGCAACTGCTCAGAATGTGGAGAACGAAGTGACCGATGAGGCCACGCAGGCCCCGGCTGTCGCCGAGGCGCCCGCCGAGCGTGAGCCGCGCCGCGGTGGCCGCGAGCGCAGCCAGACCCGTGGCGACCGCGGTTCGCGCGACGCCGACAAGAGCCAGTTCCTCGAGCGCGTCGTCACGATCAACCGCGTGTCGAAGGTCGTCAAGGGCGGTCGCCGCTTCAGCTTCACGGCGCTCGTCGTCGTGGGCGACGGCAATGGTCTCGTGGGCGTCGGCTACGGCAAGGCCCGCGAGGTCCCCCTCGCGATTTCCAAGGGTGTCGAAGAGGCCAAGCGCAACTTCTTCCGCGTGCCCCGTGTCGGCTCCACCATCCCGCACCCCGTCCAGGGCGAGGCCGCTGCCGGCGTCGTGCTGCTGCGTCCGGCCGCTGCCGGTACCGGTGTGATCGCCGGCGGCCCGGTGCGCGCCGTCCTGGAGTGCGCCGGCATCCACGATGTGCTGTCGAAGTCGCTCGGCTCGTCGAACACGATCAACATCGTGCATGCGACGGTCGCGGCGCTGGGGCAGCTCGAGGAGCCCCGCGCGGTCGCCGCTCGTCGTGGTCTCGACTTCGACCAGGTGGCCCCCGCCCGTCTGATCCGTGCCGAGGCTGACGCCCTGGCCGCTGCAAAGGTAGGTGCGTGATGGCCGAGCGCCTGAAGGTAACCCAGGTCAAGTCCAAGGTGAGCGAGAAGCAGAACCAGCGCGACACGCTGCGTTCGCTGGGCCTCAAGCGGATTGGCGACTCGGTCGTCCGTCCGGACGACGCGCAGACGCGCGGATACGTCAGGACCGTCGCACACCTCGTGAAGGTTGAGGAGATCGACTGATGGCTGAGAAGGCCCAGAAGGCGACCGCAGAGGTCGCCGAGAAGAAGAAGAGCGCCGAGAAGGCGGAGAAGGCCACCAAGAAGACCTCCGGAAAGGCGGATGCCGCGGCATCCCGCCCCGGCGTGCTGAAGGTGCACCACCTGCGTCCCGTCCCGGGCGCCAACACCGCCAAGACCCGTGTCGGTCGCGGTGAGGGCTCGAAGGGCAAGACCGCGGGCCGCGGCACCAAAGGCACCAAGGCCCGCTACCAGGTGAAGGTCGGGTTCGAGGGCGGTCAGATGCCGCTGCACATGCGTACGCCGAAGCTGCGTGGGTTCAAGAACCCGTTCCGCGTCGAGTACCAGGTGGTCAACCTCGACAAGCTCGCCGAGCTGTACCCGACCGGCGGCGACGTCACCGTGAGCGACCTCGTCGCCAAGGGCGCCGTGCGCAAGAACGAGAAGGTCAAGGTTCTCGGGAACGGCGACATCGCCGTCGCGCTGACGGTCGCCGTCGACAAGGTCTCGGGTTCCGCCGAGCAGAAGATCATCGCTGCAGGCGGTTCGGTCAAGTAATTCCACGGCAGGGGCCGGAGGTGAGCCTCCGGCCCCTGTTGCCGTACTCTGGTAAACGGTGCCCGTGCGATACCCCGATGTCGACCGACGGCATCGGAAAGCCCACTGGAGGAAATCCTTTTGTTCAGCGCCATCGCGCGGGTCTTCCGCACTCCGGATCTCCGGCGGAAGATCGCCTTCACCCTGGCGATCATCGCCATCTACCGCTTCGGCGCGCACGTGCCGACGCCGTTCGTGAGCTTCATCAACGTGCAGGAGTGCCTCGCGCAGACCGGTTCTGCCAGCGAAGGCCTGCTGTCTCTGGTGAATCTGTTCTCCGGCGGCGCGCTTCTGCAGCTGTCGGTCTTCGCCCTCGGCGTCATGCCGTACATCACGGCGACGATCATCGTGCAGCTGCTGCGCGTGGTCATCCCGCACTTCGAGACGCTCTACAAAGAGGGCCAGGCAGGCCAGGCCCGGCTCACGCAGTACACGCGGTATCTCACGATCGCCCTCGCGCTGCTGCAGTCGACGACCCTCGTCACCGTCGCCCGTACGGGCGCCCTGTTCGGCACGACCGACGTCACGGAGTGCTCCAGCCTGCTGACCAACACGGCGTGGTGGGCGCAGCTGCTGATGATCATCACCCTCACCGCCGGCACCGGTCTGATCATGTGGTTCGCCGAGCTCGTCACCGAGCGCGGCATCGGCAACGGCATGTCGATCCTCATCTTCACCTCGATTGCGGCGCAGTTCCCCGCGGCGATGTGGTCGATCGCGCAGGCCCGCGGCTTCGAGACGTTCCTGCTGGTGATCCTCGTCGGCATCGTCGTGGTCGCCCTCGTCGTCTTCGTCGAACAGTCGCAGCGCCGCATCCCGGTGCAGTACGCGAAGCGGATGGTCGGGCGCCGCACGCTCGGCGGCACCAACACGTACATCCCGATCAAGGTCAACATGGCCGGCGTCGTGCCCGTCATCTTCGCCTCGTCGCTGCTGTACATCCCGGCGCTGATCGCCCAGTTCAACCAGACTCCCGATGCCGACGGCAACATCGCCGGCTGGGTCACGTGGATCCAGTCGTACCTGACCAAGGGCGACCACCCGCTGTACATGCTGATCTACTTCCTGCTGATCGTCGGGTTCACGTACTTCTACGTCGCGATCACGTTCAACCCGGTCGAGGTCGCCGACAACATGAAGAAGTACGGCGGCTTCATCCCCGGCATCCGCGCCGGCCGGCCCACCGCCGAGTACCTCGACTACGTGCTCACGCGCATCACCCTGCCGGGGTCGATCTACCTGGGTCTGATCGCTCTGCTGCCGCTCATCGCGCTGGCGACGGTCGGCGCCAATTCCAATTTCCCGTTCGGCGGAGCCTCGATCCTCATCATCGTCGGGGTGGGGCTGGAGACCGTCAAACAGATCGACGCGCAGCTACAGCAGCGCCACTACGAAGGGCTCCTGCGATGACCGCTGCTCGACTTCTCATCATCGGACCGCAGGGCTCGGGCAAGGGCACGCAGGGCGTGCGGGTCGCCGCGGCCCTCGGCATCCCCGCCATCTCGACGGGAGACATCTTCCGCGCGAACATCTCCGCAGGCACCGAGCTGGGGCTGCAGGTGAAAGCCATCACGGCGGCGGGCGACCTCGTGCCCGACGAGCTGACGAGCGCGATCGTGCGCGACCGGCTCGCGCAGGACGACGCCGCCGGCGGATTCCTCCTCGACGGGTACCCCCGCAACCTCGGTCAGGTCGGCGACCTCGAAGCGTTCCTCGATGCGCGCGGCGAGCCGCTGACGGCCGTCATCGAGCTGTCGGTGCCGCGCGAGGAGTCGATCCAGCGCCTGTCGCTGCGCGCCGCCGAGCAGGGCCGCGTCGACGACAACGCCGAGTCGATCGCCAAGCGCCTGGCGATCTACGAGTCCGAGACAGCGCCGATCCTCGACGTGTACCGCGAGCACGGCATCGTCGACATCGTCGACGGCGTGGGCACACTCGACGAGGTGTACGAGCGGATCGTCGCGGCGCTGGCCGCGCGCGGCATCGCCGCCTGAGGGCTCTTTCGTGGGGCTGCGTCGCTCGTTGTACAAGACCCCCGCGCAGCTGCGGGCGATGGTCGAGCCGGGTCTGATCACGGCGGCGATGCTCGACGCCGTGCGGGCGTTGGTCGCTCCCGGCGTGACGACGGCCGAGCTGGATGCCGCCGCCGCTGCCGTCTGCGCGGCGCGCGGCGCGGAGTCGAACTTCCAGCTCGTACGCGGCTACCGGCACACCACGTGCGTCTCGGTCAACGATCAGGTGGTGCACGGCATCCCCTCGTCGCGTGTGCTGGAGCCTGGCGACATCGTCTCGATCGACGCGGGGGCACAGCTGCGGGGCTGGAACGGTGACTCGGCGATCACGGTCGTCGTCCCCGGTGGTGCGGATACGGCGGTCGTCGCCGCGCGGCAGCGGCTGTCGGATGTGACCGAGGGATCGCTGTGGGCGGGGATCGCGGCGCTGGCCTCGGCGCGGCGGGTCGGCGAGATCGGCGACGCCGTGCAGGGCTACATCGAGCGGGCCGGCGCGGAGGACGGCGTGAGCTACGGCATCCTGCGCGACTACGTCGGGCATGGCATCGGGCGGCGCATGCACGAGGGCCCGACGGTGTTCAACTACCGGGTCGCCGACCTCGGCCCCGAGGTGCGGCCGGGACTGTGCCTGGCGATCGAGCCGATGGTCACCGCCGGCTCGGAGGAGACGTTCGTCGAGGAGGACGACTGGACCGTCACCACGGTCGACGGCAGCGACGGCTCGCACTGGGAGCACAGCGTCGCCGTGCACTCCGGCGGCATCTGGGTCCTCACCGCGGCCGACGGCGGTGCTGCCGGCCTCGCCCCCTTCGGCGTCACCCCCGCCCCCTTCGCCTAGCGCCCCCCGCCTCGCCCCCGCGCCGCCGCCCCCGCCCCCG
>JASGEE010000167.1:0-30163 GCA_047606715.1 Microbacterium sp. | reverse complement strand
GCAGCGCTCCCGCCGGGGCCGCGCCCGCGGCGACGGTGGGAGCGGCGCCGGCCGCTTCGGTCGCGGCATCCTGCGCGTCGGGGCCGTCGGCACCCGCACGTTGCCGCGACGGAACCTCGGCGACCGCGACCGCAGTCAACGCCACCGCGCCCGCGCCCGCAGGCGTCGCCGCAGCCGCCACGTCCACGCCCTCGGGCCACGGCGGCCCACCCGCGACACGGGGCAGCCCGCGGCGCAGCGCGCCAGAACCCGGCGAGGCCATCAGGACTTCTTCGCCTCGAGCGCGGCGATCAGCTGCGGCACGACCTGGAAGAGGTCTCCGACGACACCGAAGTCGGCAACATCGAAGATCGGCGCGTCGGCATCCCTATTGATCGCGACGATCGTCTTCGCCGTCTGCATGCCGGCCCGGTGCTGAATCGCACCGGATATGCCGACAGCGACATACAACTGCGGCGACACCGAGACCCCGGTCTGCCCGACCTGGTGCGAATACGGAATGTAGCCGGCGTCCACCGCCGCGCGCGAGGCCCCGACGGCGGCGCCGAGCACGTCGGCGAGTTGTTCCACGAGCACGAATTTCTCCGCCGACCCGAGCCCGCGCCCCCCGGAGACGACCCTCGCCGCGCCGCGCAACTCGGGGCGGGCCGAGGTCGCGACCTCGGCGGTGAACGACGTGACGGATGCCGCGGGCTTACCCGACGCGGCCACCGCGAGCTGCTGCGCGACGAGCGGGCGCGCCTCGGCACGCGCGTCGATCGCACCCTGCCGCACCGTGATCACGGGCGCCCCGAACGTCGACGCGCTCGTCGCATTGAACGCTCCGCCATAGACCGAGTGCTGCGCGACGATGCCCTCGGCGTCGCGCGCGACGCCGACCGCGTCGACCGCGAGCGCGAGGCGCTGCCGCACCGCGAAGCGGCCGGCGACGTCGCGCCCCTCGATCGAGTTCGACACGAGCACCGCGTCGGGCCGCACGAGCGCGAAGGCGGATGCGAGGGCATCCACCACCGGCGCCGTCAGGGCACCGGTGTCGGGCGAGGCAGACAGGACGACCGCAGCGCCAAGGGCGGCTGCGTCGGCGGCGAGCTCGGCGTTCTCGGTCACCAGCACGGCGACCGGCGTGCCGACGGAGGCGGCCGCGCCGAGCAACCCGGCCGCCGCCGAGGCCAGCTCCCCCGTCGGCGTCACATCGAGAAGGACGAGGATCGAGTCCACGGCGAAATCAGTCATGGTGTGCCTCTACGCCAGTCGGTTCTCGATGAGGTATGCGGCGAGTCTCTCACCGGCATCCCCCTCGTCCACGATCTTCACACCCGCCCCACGCGGCGGCTTCTCGCTCACGGCGACGAGGATCGACTGCGGCGCGGACGCCGGGTCGACGTCGACGCGGAGGTCTGCGAGCGACACCGTCTCGAACGGCTTCTTCTTGGCCGCCATGATGCCCTTGAAGTTCGGGAACCGGGCATCGGGCAGCGCCTCGGTGATCGAGATCACGGCGGGCAGCGGCGCGGTCACCTGCGCCGCGCCCGCATCGGTCGCGCGGGTGCCGGTGATCTCCGAGGCGGTGATCGTCACGTCCGACAGCGCCGTCGCGTGCGGCACGTCGAGGTGCTCGGCGATCATCGCGGGAAGGACGCCGCCCGACCCGTCGGTGGAGAGGTTGCCGGAGATCACGAGGTCGAATCCGACCCGCTGCACGGCCGCGGCGAGCACGGCCGCCGTCACACCGAGGTCGGCCCCGACGAGGGCGTCATCGACGACCTGCAGCGCGGATGCCGCACCCATCGCGAGCCCCTTGCGGATCGTCGCGGCGGCATCCGCGGGTGCCATCGAGATGACCTGCACCTCGGTGCCGGGGTCCGCGTCGGCATGTTTCAGCGCGACCTCGAGGGCCCGCTCCCCGATCTCGTCGAGCACCCGCTCGGAGGCGGCGCGGTCGGTGAGCCCTGTCTCGAGGCTCAGCTTGCGGTCGCCGTAGGTGTCGGGGACTTCTTTGACCAGCACCACGATCTTCATCAGCTACTCCTTCGGAATGAGCCCATTCTAGGAGGCGCACCCCGTCCCCTCCGCCGAGCCGCCAAGCGCCGCGCGGGCCGCCAAGCGCCGCGCACACGAAGCTTGGCGGCCCGCACACGGGCTGGCGGTTCGGCGGGGATGCGCCGGGCCACGGCGCGCCGGCGCGCGGGGCGCGGACTCGCTAGCGGTGCGACCAGACCGGCGCCCGCTTGTCGCGGAACGCGGCCATGCCCTCTTTCTGGTCGTCGAGGGCGAACAGCGACACGAACGCCTGCTTCTCGAAGCGCAGGCCCTCGGCCGCCGCCGTCTCCAGCGAGGCTCGCAGCGCCTCCTTCGCGGCATACACGACCGGCAGTGATTTCGAGGCGATCGCCTCGGCGACTCTCGCCGCCTCGCTCAGCAACTCGGCGGCGGGGACGACGCGTGAGACGAGGCCGATGCGCTCGGCCTCGCCGGCATCCATCAGGCGGCCCGTGAGCACGAGCTCGGCCGCCTTGTAGTAGCCGATCGCTCGCGGCAGACGCTGCGTGCCTCCCAGACCCGGGATGACGCCGATCGTGACTTCGGGCTGCCCGAACGTCGCCGTGTCGGCGGCGAGGATCACATCGCACGTCATCGCCAGCTCGCATCCGCCGCCGAGCGCATATCCCGCAACGGCGGCGACAACGGGCGTGCGCGTGCGACTGAACTCCTCCAGCCCCACGAACGGGTTGCGCGTCGACATCTCGGCGACGGACTTGTCGGCCAGTTCCTTGATGTCTGCTCCGGCGGCGAAGGCCCGCTCCGACCCGGTCAGCACGATGCAGCCGATGCCGTCGTCGGCATCGAACGCGGCGGCGGCCGCAGCGAGCTCCCGCGCGAGCGTCGAGTTCAGAGCGTTGAGGGCCTCGGGGCGGTTCAGAGTGATCCAGCCGACGCGTCCGCGCGCTTCGACGAGGATCGTGGAGTACTCGGTCATGCGCCCACTCTCCCAGATGCCGCCATCGTCGGCGCCCTACACCGCCCGGCGCGTGGCCAACTCCTCCCATCGTCACCCCGACACGCCCGCGCGCGACGCTTTCCCGGCGCGATCGTCGGGATTGGCAGAGTCAGCCGCACCACCCGCGCGTCACAGCCGCTCGATGATCGTCGCGTTGGCCATGCCCCCGCCCTCGCACATCGTCTGCAGCCCGTAGCGGCCCCCGGTCGCCTCCAGGTACGCGAGCAGGGTGCCGAGCAGCCGCGTGCCGCTCGACCCGAGAGCGTGACCGAGGGCGATCGCCCCACCCCAGGGGTTGAGTTTGGCGGCGTCGGCCCCCAGCTCGGCGGCCCACGCGAGCGGCACTGACGCGAACGCCTCGTTCACCTCGTACGCGTCGAGGTCATCGATGCCCAACCCGCTGCGCCCCAGGATGCGCCGGGTCGCCGGGATCGGGCCGGTCAGCATCATCAGCGGGTCATCGCCGCTCACCGCGAACGCACAGAACCGCGCACGCGGGCGCAGCCCGAGCGCGACGGCGGTCTCCTCCGCCATGATCAGCACCGCGGAGGCCCCGTCGGTCAGCGGCGAGGAGTTCCCCGCCGTGACGTGCCACTGCAGCTGGGGGAAGCGCGCCGCGAGCGGTTCGGTGCGAAACGCGGGCTGAAGCCCAGCCAACTGCGCGACGGTCGTGCCGGGGCGCACGGTCTCGTCGGCGGTCGCGTCGCCGACCGGCAGGAGCTGTCCGTCGAAGCATCCGTCCGCGGCGGCCGAGGCGGCGCGCTCGTGCGATGCAGCGGCATACGCGTCGAGGTCCTCACGTCCCAGGTCCCACCGCTGCGCGATGAGCTCGGCCGACACTCCCTGGTTCACCAGTCCTTCCGGATAGCGTGCGCGCAGCGCGGGCGAGACGGGCGATCCGGCGACGGATGCCGACGACCCCAGAGGCACGCGGCTCATCGACTCCACCCCGCCGGCGATGACGATGTCGTACTGCCCCGCCATCACCCCCTGCGCCGCGAAGTGCGCGGCCTGCTGGCTCGACCCGCACTGTCGGTCGATCGTCGCGGCCGGGACGGTCTGGTCGAATCCCGCCGCGAGCACCGCCTGCCGGGCGAGGTTCGTCGACTGCTCCCCCACCTGGCTGACGCAGCCGAGCAGCACGTCGTCGATCCGGGCCGAATCCAGCCCGTTGCGCTCCAGCAGCGCCGTGAGCACGCCGGCAGCGAG
The DNA here is from genome assembly GCA_047606715.1 of Microbacterium sp. GTDB lineage: Bacteria > Actinomycetota > Actinomycetes > Actinomycetales > Microbacteriaceae > Microbacterium. Next base: position 25,956 of record JASGEE010000167.1, on the reverse strand, counting down.
GTCGACGGGATGGATGCCGCTCAGCGCACCGCCGGTCTTCCCCCGCCCGGAGGGGGTGCGGACGGCGTCGACGATGACAGCGGTGCGGGTCATGTCTCCATCCTGGCCGCATCCCCTCCTGCACAGAACGCGTATTCGACGATCTGTCCACCGATGGGCCCTTCGATCCCCCCAGGCCACGCGCACTCTGGCAATCTGGCGACGGCCGACCGACAATGAAGGGGTGGACGTCATGACCGAACCGCAGGTGTGGCCGCTCATCGGCGTGTTCACGACGATCATGCTCGGTGGGATGACCCTGTCGACGACCCTGGTCATGCGCGCCACGACCTCAGCGATCGGCGGCCTCCGCGGGGAGCTGAAGGGCGACATCGGCGGGCTCCGCGGCGAACTGCGCGGCGCGATCGGCCGGCTCGATGCCAAGATCGAGGGACTGCGCGGCGAGATGAACGCGCGGTTCGACACCGTCGATCGACGCCTCGAGCACCTCGATCGCGACGTCGCGCACCTCATGCGCCGCGAGTGGGGCGAGTCGGCTCCGGAGTGAGCCGCGCGCTCAGCCGGAGGCTTCGGCCACGCGCAGCGCAATCGCCGCGGTGCCCGTCTCATCGACGTACCCGCCGATGTGACGCTCGTCGGGGCCGACGTACTCCGACAGCGGACGAATGAGCGCGTTGGATGCCACCTGCTCCATGATGTGCGCCGTCCAGCCGACGACCCGCGCCGCGACGAACAGCGGCGTGAACGTCAGCGTGTCGAAGCCCATCAGGTTGTACGCCGGGCCCGAGGGGTAGTCGAGATTCGGGTAGATGCCCTTGCGCGCGACGAACTCGTCCTCCAGCGTCGTGTACAGCGCGAGCACGTCGGGGCGGTCGTAGTGCGCGACGAGGGTGTCGAGCGCGGCCTTCATCGTCGGCACGCGCGAGTCGCCGCGCTTGTACACGCGGTGGCCGAAGCCCATGATCTTGCGCTTCTCACCCAGCGCACGATCGAGCCACGGCACGACGTGCGCGGCATCCCCGATCTCGTCGAAGACGTGCAGCACGGCCTCGTTCGCCCCGCCGTGCAGTGAGCCCTTGAGAGCGCCGATCGCACCGACGACCCCCGAATACAGGTCGCTGAGGGTCGAGGTGATCACGCGCGCCGTGAACGTCGACGCGTTGAAGGAGTGCTCGGCGTAGAGGATCATCGAGCGGTTGAAGGCATCGACCACGACGGGCGGGAACTCCTCTCCGAAGGTCATCCAGAGGAAGTTTGCGGCGTAGTCGAGGTCGTCGCGGGGCGCGATCGGATCCTGCCCGCGGCGACGACGCTGACCGTAGGCGACGATCGCCGGCAGCGCTGCGAAGAGGCGCAGACTGCGCTGCAGGTTCTGCTCGGGTGTTCCGCTCGCGGCGAGCACCGAACCGGTCCCGGCGGTCTCTCGCGCGCCGATGACACTGACCGCCGTGCGCACCTCGTCCATGGGATGGGCATCGAGCGGGGTGAGCTCGATCGCGGCGCGTACATCGTCGGACAGCGCGCGGTGGGCTCGCTCGGTCGCCCGCACCTCGGCCAGCTGCGCGGCGGTGGGCAGCTCTCCGTTCCACAGCAGATACGCGACCGCCTCGACGCTCTGGGTCGCCGCGAGCTCCTGCACGGGATATCCGCGGTACAGCAGCGAGTTCGTCTCGGGGTTGACCTTGCTGATCGCGGTCACGTCGGCGACGACGCCGGCGAGCCCCTTGTGAATGTCGGTCATGTCAGTCCTCCGCGAGGGTGAAGTTGAAGACGTCGGTGTCGAAGCGGGCGTACCCCTCGTAGTCGATCAGGTCGTACAGATCGGCGCGGTGCTGCATCTGGTCGAGCAGCCCCGTGAGGTGGCCTTGTTCGGTCAGCGTATCGAGTGCGCGCGATGCCGCGCCCATCGCGATCCGCAGCAGCGAGACGGGCCAGATGACGATGCGCACCCCGGCGTCCCGCAGCGCGTCGACGGAAAACAGCTCGCTCTTGCCGAACTCGGTCATGTTCGCGAGCACCGGCACGTCGACCGCCCCCGCGACCGCCTCGAATTCGGCGAGGTCACGCATCGCCTCGGGGAAGATCGCGTCGGCCCCGGCATCCACGAGCGCCTTCGCACGATCGATCGCCGCCCTCAGGCCCGCCGCACCGTCCAGACTCGCGCGGATGTCGGTGCGCGCCATGATGAGGAAGTTCGCGTCGCGTCGCGCGTCGACGGCGGCACGGATGCGCTTCAGGGCGGTGCTCTCGTCGACGACCTGCTTGCCGTCGAGATGGCCGCAGCGCTTCGGGTTGACCTGGTCTTCGATGTGGCACCCGGCAAGCCCCGCGTCTTCGAGGGTCTGGGTCGTGCGGGCGACGTTCATCGGCTCGCCGAACCCGGTGTCGGCGTCGATGATCGCGGGCAGTTCGGTCACCCGGGCGATCTGCTGGCCGCGACCGGCGACCTCCGTCAGGGTCGTCAGCCCGATGTCGGGCAGGCCGAGGTCGGCCGAGAGCACGGCGCCCGAGACATAGACCCCGTCGAAGCCCTTGCGCTCGATGAGCCGCGCCGACAGCGGGTTGAACGCGCCGGGGAACCGCAGCAGCTCGCCGCCGGCGAGCCTCTCGCGCAGCAGACGGCGCTTGTCGGCGGCCGGTGTCGTGGCGTACAGCATCAGTCGGCTCCCTCTCTGCGACCATAACTCAGGCTGGACGGCCTCGTTCGCGCACCGCACACCCCGTCAGACGGCAAAGAGCCTGAGTTATGCGCCGGCGCGGTCATCAGAACAGCCCCTTCGGCGCGGCCGCGACCTCGAGCGCCCCGGGCTTGGCGACGATGTTGAGCCGGCGCACCTCGTCGGCGGTCAGCTCGGGCAGGCGCTGCACGAGGGCGAGGAAGCGCTCGATCTCCTCGGGGGCGAGCACGGGCTCGGCGAGGATGCGGAACTTGCGGATGTAGTCCGCGCGCGCGAACGGCCGAGCACCCAGCGGGTGCGCGTCGGCGACGGCGATCTCATCCACGAGCGTCGTGCCGTCGGCCAGGGCGATCTCGACGCGGCCGCCGAAGGCCTTCTCGGCGGGGTCCTCGGAGTGGTAGCGGCGCGTCCACTCGGCGTCCTCGGCCGTCGTGATCTTGTGCCACAGCGCGACGGTGTCCGCGCGGACGGCGCGCTCGGGCGCATAGGAGTCGACGTGGTGCCAGCCGCCGTCCTGCAGGGCGACCGCGAAGATGTACGGGATCGAGTGGTCGAGCGTCTCGCGGGATGCGTGCGGGTCGTACTTCTGCGGGTCGTTCGCACCCGAGCCGATGACGTTGTGGGTGTGGTGGCTGGTGTGCAGCACGATCGACGCGACGTTCGCCGGGTCGGCCAGCTCCGGCCGCGACCGGTGGAGCCTTCGGGCCAGGTCGATCCATGCCTGCGCCTGATACTCGGCGGAGTGCTCCTTCGTGTAGGAGTCGAGGATGCCGCGTTTGGGCTCGCCCGCGGCGGGCAACGGGACGTCGTAGGAGGCGTCGGGGCCGTCGAGCAGCCAGGCGATCACGCCGTCCTCGCCCTCGTAGATCGGCGCGGGCGAGGTCTGCCCGCGCATCGCCCGGTCGACGGCCTCGACGGCCATCTTGCCCGCGAAGGCGGGGGCGTGCGCCTTCCACGTGGAGATCTCGCCCTTGCGGCTCTGGCGGGTCGCGGTCGTCGTGTGCAGCGCCTGGCCGACAGCCTGGTAAATGGTCTCGGCGTCCAGACCCAGCAGCGTGCCGATGCCCGCGGCGGCCGACGGACCGAGGTGCGCGACGTGGTCGATCTTGTGCCGGTGCAGGCAGATCGCGCGAGTGAGATCGACCTGAATCTCGTACCCCGTCGCGATGCCGCGCACGAGCGCGGCGCCGTCGGCGCCGACGTGCTGGGCGACCGCGAGGATCGGCGGGATGTTGTCGCCGGGATGCGAGTACTCCGCAGCGAGGAACGTGTCGTGGTAGTCGAGCTCGCGGACGGCGACGCCGTTGGCCCACGCGGCCCACTCGGGGCTGGTCTTCTCGGCATCCAGACCGAGGATCGACGAGCCCGCTCCGCCCGTCGAGACGGGGTGCGCGAGCGCCTGCGCGCGAGCCGCGACGATGGGGCCGCGATTCAGGGATGCCGCCGCGACCGAAGCGTTGTCGATGATGCGGTTGATGATCATGTCCACGACGGTGGGCTCGACCGCGACCGGATCGACGGCGACCTCGGCGATCTTCCCGGCCAGCTGGCCTTCGCGGGGCAGGTTCTCCTCGCTTCGGTAGACACGAACGTGATGAGTGACGGTCACGATGCTTCCTTTCGGGGGGCGGCAGGCTCGATCGACGTGAGGATGCTGGACAGGGCGTTGTGCAGGTGCACATGGGTCGCGTGCGCGGCGAGGTCGCCGTCGCCCGCCGCGATCGCCTGGGCGATGAGGCGATGCTCCGACACCGATGCGGCCAGGCGATCGGGCCGGTCGCGAGCGAGACGCCGCACGCGCACGAGGTGCGTGCGCACGGTGCGCAGCGCGGCGCCGAGATGGGCGTTGTCGGCTGCGGCATCCAGACGCTCGTCGAACCGGGCGATGAGACCGTAGTAGGCGTCGCGGGCCTCGTCGCCTTCGACGGATGCGGCGGCGAACTGCTCGGCGAGCGCGGCGAAGCCGGCGTGGTCGGCGTGGGATGCGGCCAGGCGCACAGCGGTCTCCTCGAGCGCGCGGCGCACGGCGAACAGGTCGCGGATGTCGTCGGCGTCGATGTCGGAGACGACCGTCACCCGGGGGGATGCCTGCTCCACGAGCCGTTCGGCGGCCAGGCGCCCGAGGGCCGCGCGCAGGGGCGTGCGGCTGACTCCGAGGCGGGTCGCCTGCTCGACCTCGCCGAGCACCGTTCCGGGCGGCAGCTCGCCCGACTGGATCAGGTCGAGCAGCGTCGCATAGGCGCGGTCGCTGGCACGCATCCGCCACCTCCTCGTCGCCGTCTCGATCACTACTGTATACACAAACGCACGTCAGAGCCACTGACGTGTCGCAACCGGCATCTCTGGTATACATTGCACGCCCCGCGGGCGACCCTTGCGCCCCGGCCGGCGCACACCCCCTCCGCTGCGTCGCGGCAAAGCGCGGGTCATCCCCCACCGCACCCGCACAACGCCGCGACCGAAGCCCCGGGGCCGCGCGGGGAAAGATCCCGAACGAATTTCGTGACTGCGGGAATACCCCCACGGGGTATGCTGGTTACCACTGGTTGATACCGCAGAGGGGTATCCGAGTGAGAGGACGGAAGCCATGGCGACGACGGAATACCAGGTGACGGGGATGACCTGCGGTCACTGCGAGATGTCGATCCGCGAAGAGGTGAGCGAGATCGCGGGCGTCGAGGACATCCAGATCAGCGCGCAGACGGGACGGCTGGTCGTCACAGCCGCGAGCGAGATCGATGACGCCGCCGTGCTGGCCGCCGTCGACGAGGCCGGCTACTCGGCGGTGCGCGCCTGATGAACGCTGCGGGACGACTGGGACTGTACGGCGCAGGGCTGGTGGTGGCCTTCGGGGTCGCGTTCGGCATCGCCGCCTTCGTCGTCCCCGACAGCGTGGTCGCCGATTGGACGAGCCGCGCCGAAGAGAGCGACCACTCCGACATGACGGAGACCGACTCGACCGAGGAGGGCCTGCCCGGGCTGTCGCTCTCGGCGTACGGCTACGTGCTCTCCACGGTCGACGCCCCCACCACGGTCGGCGAGGAGGGCACCCTGAGCTTCCAGATCCTGGATGCCGACGGCGAGCCCTTCACGGCCTTCAAGACCGAGCACGACAAGGATCTGCACCTCATCGTCGTGCGCACGGACGGCACCGAGTTCCGCCACGTGCACCCGACGCTCGACGCCGACACCGGCACGTGGTCGGTCCCGTGGACGTGGGATGCCGCCGGCACCTACCGCGTCTACACCGACTTCGTTCCCGACGTCGAAGACGGCCCCGACAAGGTCACGCTGACCCGCGCGATCGACATCGCCGGCGAGGTGACCCCGGCGCCTGCGACCGAAACGTCGACCACGGACGAGGTGGACGGATTCGAGGTCTCGATCGACGGCACGCTGACGGTGGACTCGGCGAGCGACCTCACGATCACCGTCACTCGCGACGGTGAGCCGGTCACGACGCTCGAACCCTACCTGGGCGCGTTCGGACACCTCGTGACGTTGCGCGAAGGCGACCTCGCCTACCTGCACGTGCACCCCCTCGGCGACGAGCCTGAGACGGGTGATGTGGGCGGCCCGGAGATCGTCTTCTCGGCCGAGGCACCGACCGCCGGCCGCTACCTCCTGTACCTCGACTTCCAGGTCGACGGACAGGTGCACACCGCCGAGTTCGTGCTCGACGCCGTTCACGGCGACGGGACGACAGACGACGACCACGACGATTCAGACACGGACGACCACTGACCCCAGTGGGTCGTCGTCGGCACAGACAAGGATTCTGATGAGCACATCAGTGCCCGCCACATCGGGTTCGAACTACGAGTTGGAAATCGGGGGGATGACCTGCGCCTCCTGCGCGAACCGCATCGAGCGCAAGCTGAACAAGCTCGACGGCGTCGCCGCGACGGTCAACTACGCCACCGAGAAGGCCAAGGTCACCGTCCCCGACGGATTCGACCCGAAGCTGCTGATCGCCGAGGTCGAGAAGACCGGTTACACGGCGGCGCTGCCGGCTCCGAAGAAGACCGAGCGCGATGCCGCGGCATCCGCCGGCGAGGATGCCGACCCCGAGCTGACCTCGCTGCGCGACCGCCTCCGGGTCTCGATCGTGCTGACGGTCCCCGTCATCGCGATGGCGATGGTGCCCGCCCTGCAGTTCACGTACTGGCAGTGGGCGTCGCTGGCTCTGGCGGCCCCCGTGATCATCTGGGGCGCCTGGCCGTTCCACCGCGCCGCATGGATGAACCTGCGGCACGGCACCGCGACGATGGACACGCTCATCTCGATGGGCACGACGGCGGCGTTCCTGTGGTCGCTGTACGCACTGTTCCTCGGAACGGCCGGAGAGCCGGGCATGACGCACGCCTTCGAGCTGACCCTCGCCCCGTCCGACGGCGCGTCGAACATCTACCTCGAGGTCGCCGCGGGCGTGACGATGTTCATCCTCGCCGGGCGCTACTTCGAGAAGCGCTCCAAGCGCCAGGCCGGCGCCGCCCTGCGGGCGCTGCTGGAGCTCGGCGCGAAAGAGGTGTCGGTGCTGCGCGGCGGCGTCGAGACGAAGATCGCGATCGAAGACCTGCAGGTCGGCGACGAGTTCGTCGTGCGCCCGGGTGAGAAGATCGCGACCGATGGTGTCGTGGCCTCGGGAACGTCGGCGGTGGATGCCTCGATGCTCACGGGCGAGTCCGTCCCGGTGGAAGTCGGCGAGGGCGACCCGGTCACCGGTGCCACCGTCAACGCCGGCGGGCGCCTCGTCGTTCGCGCCACGCGGGTCGGCTCCGACACGCAGTTGGCCCAGATGGCCAAGCTCGTCGAGGATGCCCAGACCGGCAAGGCCGAGGTCCAGCGCCTCGCCGACCAGATCTCCGGCATCTTCGTGCCGATCGCCATCATGATCGCCCTGATCGCGCTGGGCGGCTGGCTCGGCGCCGGCTTCCCGGTATCGGCCGCCTTCACCGCGGCCGTCGCGGTCCTCGTGATCGCCTGCCCGTGCGCCCTCGGTCTCGCCACCCCCACGGCCCTGCTGGTCGGTACCGGCCGCGGCGCGCAGATGGGCATCCTGATCAAGGGACCCGAAGTGCTCGAGTCGACGCGCAACGTCGACACAGTCGTGCTCGACAAGACCGGCACCGTCACGAGCGGCAAGATGACGCTCGTCGACGTGGTCACCGAGCCGGGCACCGAACGGGGCGAGATGCTCCGCCTGGCCGGCGCGCTCGAGGATGCCTCCGAGCACCCGATCGCACAGGCCGTCGCGAAGGCGGCCGCGCAGGAGACCGGAACGCTCGTCGTTCCCGAGGACTTCGCGAACATCGAGGGCAAGGGCGTGCAGGGCATCGTCGACGGCCACGCCGTCATCGTCGGCCGCGAGTCGCTGCTGGCCGACTGGTCGCAGCACTTGAGCCCGGCTGTCGCCGCCGCCAAGGCGCAGGCCGAGGGTGAGGGCAAGACCGTCGTCGCGGTCGGCTGGGACGGTGCCGCCCGCGGCGTCCTCGTGATCGCCGACACGGTCAAGCCCACCAGTGCCGAGGCGATCCGCGAACTGCGCGCGCTGGGCCTGACGCCCGTGCTGCTCACGGGTGACAACGCGGCGGTCGCTCGCCAGATCGCGGCCGAGGTCGGGATCGACGAGGTCATCGCCGAGGTCCTCCCGGAGGACAAGGTCGAGGTCGTCAAGAGACTCCAGGGCGAGGGCAAGGTCGTCGCAATGGTCGGCGACGGCGTCAACGACGCGCCCGCGCTCGCTCAGGCCGACCTGGGCCTGGCGATGGGCACCGGCACCGACGTCGCCATCGAGGCCTCCGACATCACTCTCGTCCGGGGCGATCTGCGCAGCGCGGTGGATGCCATCCGCCTGTCGCGCAAGACCCTCGGCACGATCAAGACGAACCTGTTCTGGGCGTTCGCCTACAACGCGGCGGCCATCCCGGTTGCAGCCCTGGGCCTGCTCAACCCGATGCTCGCCGGTGCCGCGATGGCCGCATCCAGCGTCTTCGTCGTCGGAAACAGCCTCCGGCTGCGCGGCTTCAAGAGCATCACATCCTGACCCCCACCCCCAACCAACCACTCACACAACGAGGAGAAACGCACATGTGCAGCACCGAATCGAACACCACCCACGCCCCGCTCCCGCTGGTCGCCGACTCCGGCAGCTGTTGCGCGCCGGCCACCTCCACCGAGGCCTCCTCGTGCTGCAGCACGGCGGCATCCGTCGAGCCGGTCGCCGAGGCCGCGTCGTGCCACGGTCACGCTGAGCCGGCCGCCGAGGCCGCATCGTGCCACGGTCACGCCGAGCCGGCGACCGCAGCCGCCGAGGACGACATCGCCATCTGCCCCGTCATGGCCGGCAGCCCCGTCGTCAAGAGCGTGGCCGAGGCTCAGGGCCTGTTCCGCGACTACGAGGGCACGCGCTACTGGTTCTGCTGCGCCGCGTGCGGCCCGCTCTGGGACGCCGACCCCGCCAAGTACGCCGACGCGGCGTGACACCCGGTCGGGGGGGGGGGGGCCCGCCCCCCCCCGGCGCCCCCCCCCACCCCACTGGAACGGACAATCCCATGAGCATCGCCGAGATCGCATCCGACAGTCACCACACTGACGGCAGCAGCCACCACGGCTACATCAACGAGAAGGACCGCATCCTCAAGCGCCTGGGCCGCATCGAGGGACAGGTCCGCGGCATCACCCGCATGGTCGAGGACGAGCGCTACTGCATCGACATCCTCACCCAGGTCTCGGCCGTCACCAAAGCGCTGGAGACCGTCGCGCTCGGTCTGCTCGACGACCACCTCGCGCACTGCGTCCTCGACGCCGCCGCCGACGGCGGCCCCCTCGCCAGCGAGAAGCTCGCCGAGGCATCTCAGGCCATCGCCCGGCTCGTCCGCTCCTGACCACGGCACCCGGGAGGACTCGATGACGACCCGTGTCGTGATTCTTGGCGCCGGCGCTGCCGGCACGGCGGCGGCCCGCGTGCTGTCGACCTCGGAGGCCAACGTCGAGGTGACGCTGGTCGCGTGCACCGACGAGACCCCGTCGAACCGCACGCTCGTCAACAAGGCCGTGGCGATCGGCCTCCTGCAGCCGGAGCAGGCCGCGCTCCCGGGTGTCACGGCGCAGGCCGACACCGCGGTGCGCATCGACGCCGATGCGAGCCGCGTCGATCTCGCCTCGGGCGCGACGCTGGACTATGACGCGCTCATCGTCGCGACCGGAAGCGCTCCCCGCACTCTCGATGCGACCATCCCGGGCGTCGCCGCAGCGACGGAGGCGGGCCTGCTGACGACACTGCACTCGATCGACGACGCCGTCCGCGTCCGCGACCTGCTCGCCGGCCGCGATGGGGCTCACGTCGTGATCCTCGGCGCGGGAATGGTCGCCGCGGAGACGGCATCCCTGCTGCACGAACGCGGTCACGACGTCGTCATGATCGCTCGCGCCGACGTCCCCGGCGCCTCCGCGTTCGGCCCCGACGTCGCGGCCCGGCTGACCGCGCTTCATCGTCGGACCGTCACGACGCGCTTCGGCCGCTCGGTGCGCTCGCTCGCGCCGGATGCCGACGGGCTGCTCGTCACGCTCGACGACTCGACGACGCTGCCCGCAGACCTCGTGATCGTCGGCCATGGAACGACGCCGACCGCTCCCGCCCCCTATGCGGACGGCGTCCGCGTCGACGAGCGCCTGCGTGGGCCGCTGCCGGGCACCTATGCCGCCGGCGGTGTGGCGATCCACGGCACGTGGGGCACAGACCACGGCCCCTGGCGCATCGACCACAGCCCCTGGCGCATCGACCACTGGGCGGATGCGGCCGCGCAGGGAGAACACGCCGCGCGCACCGTCCTGCACGATCTGTTCGCCGCCGCCGATCCGGGGCCCTACCTGCCCCGCAGCCCCTACACCGCCACCGTCCACGGCGCCGTCGTGGCGGCCGTGGGTCGCGCCGACGCCGACGGCACGGTCGTCTCGTCCGAGCCGCTCGTCGTCGCCCACAGCGACGACGGCGTCGTCCACGGCGTGTCGGGGGTGGATGCCGTCCCCGCCGTCTTCGGCTGGATGAGTCGGCTGCACCAGAGCGCCGCCGATTCCCCCTCATGACCGAAACGCACCTGGGGCGATTCCGACGACTGCTCCGACGACACTGCGTCGTCGTCGCCCTCGTGATCGCCGGCCTGGTGGGCATGCACACGCTCGGTGCGGCGGCAGCCGCGCCGCAGCAGCTTCACGCCGCGTCGCACGCGTCGCACGGAGAGGCGACGCAGGCCTCCGCCGGAGTCGCCGACTCACCCCCCGCGCATGCGTGTCCGGCCTGCGCGGGGAATGCCGCGGGGCACCTCGTCGCGTGCACGCTCGCGCCTCCCCTTCACACGATCCTTAGCGCCATCGCCACCCCCTCCGTCTCCGAGCCCGATCGCCCCTTCTCCGTCTGCCGCACGGTCCACGCGGTACGCGCCGCGGGCGCCTCGCCGCCGTCTCTTCACGAGCTCTCCATCAGCCGGACGTGAGCCCTGCGCGATCGGCACGCGGCCGGCACGCACGCGCCCATGGGCGCCCTCACCACCGAACACGGAGAAAGAGAGAACAGACATGACCACCATCCGCACACGACTGCTGACCCTCGCCGCCGCGGGCACCATCGCGCTCGCCCTCACCGGCTGCTCGGCGACCGGCTCAGAGTCGACCGCGACGACGGCGACGAGCGCCACTGCCGAACACAACACGGCAGACGAGATGTTCGCGGCCATGATGATCCCGCATCACGAACAGGCCGTCGAGATGAGCGAGATCGTCCTCGCGAAGGACGACGTCGACTCCGCCGTCGCCGACCTCGCCCAGCGCATCAAGGACGCGCAGGCCCCCGAGATCGAGCTCATGGAGAGCTGGCTCGTGGCGTGGGACTCGGCGATGGCCGACATGAGCCACGGCGGCATGGACGGCATGCTGTCCGACGAGGACATGGCCGCCCTCGAAGAAGCGGACGGTGCCACGGCATCCCGCCTGTTCCTGGAGGGCATGATCGAACACCACGAGGGGGCGATCGACATGGCCGAGGATGTCCTCGAGGAGGGTCTGAACCCGGAAGTGCTCGCCCTCGCGCAGGAGATCATCGACACTCAGCAGGCCGAGATCACCGAGATGCAGGCCCTGCTCGCCCAGTCGTGACGGTCGGCCGAAGCTGACGGGTCGGGGGCCGGTCGCCGCGCGGCCGGACCCCGACCAAATAGTCGACAATCAACAATCCTGCTAGCCTGAGGCGAAGCGACTTCCTCTTCCCGCATCCCTTTCGGAGGGCCTCGATGGCACAGCTCAGCCCGCTCCTGCTCCAGGCGACCCCCCTCGTGGTCGACCGTGCGCAGGGATCCTGGATCACGGCCACGGACGGCATCGACTACCTCGACTTCACGACCGGGATCGGGGTGACCAGCACCGGGCACTGTCACCCTCGCGTCGTCGAGGCGGCACGGGAGCAGGTGGGCAAGATCATCCACGCCCAGTACACGACGGTCATGCACCAGCCGCTGCTGGAGCTGACCGAGCGGCTCGGCGACGTGCTGCCGACCGGGCTCGACAGCGTCTTCTACGCGAACTCGGGGTCCGAGGCGGTCGAAGCATCGCTGCGCCTGGCCCGCATGGCCACCGGCCGCCCCAACATCATCGCGTTCCAGGGCGGATTCCACGGCCGCACCGTGGCCGCCGCCTCGCTCACGACCGCCGGGACGAAGTTCCGCTCGGGCTTCGCGCCCCTCATGGCCGGCGTCTACATCGCCCCGTTCCCGTCCGCGTTCCGCTACGGGTGGGACGAGGACACGGCGATCGACTTCGCCCTGCGGGAGCTCGACTTCCTGCTGCAGACCACGAGCAGCCCCGCCGACACGGCCGCGTTCATCATCGAGCCGGCGCTCGGCGACGGCGGCTACGTGCCGACCCCGCCGCGCTTCCTCGAGGGCCTGCGCGAGCGCGCCGATCAGCACGGCATCGTGCTGATCGTCGACGAGGTGCAGACCGGCGTCGGCCGCACCGGCCGGTTCTGGGGCCACGAGTACTCCTCGATCACCCCCGACATCCTCATCACCGCGAAGGGCATCGCCAGCGGCTTCCCGATCAGTGCGATCGCCGCCTCGACCGCTCTGATGTCGCGCGGCTGGCCCGGCTCTCAGGGCGGCACCTACGGCGGCAACGCCGTCTCGGCCGCCGCCGCCGTCGCCACGCTCGACGTCGTCCGCGACGAAGGCCTCGTCGCCAACTCCGACGCAATGGGCGCGCTTCTCGGCGCCGGCCTGACGGAACTGCAGCAGCGCTTCCCCGGCATCGGCGACGCCCGCGGGCTCGGGCTCATGCGGGCGCTCGAGTTCGTCGACGCCGACGGCGAGGCGGCTCCCCAGATCGCCAGCGCGGTGCAGACCGCCGCGATCAGGCACCGGCTGCTCACGCTCACGTGCGGCACCCGCGCCAACGTCGTGCGGGTCATCCCGCCCCTCGTCGTCACCGCCGATGAGATCGCTTTCGGGCTGGCCGCCCTGGGCGCCGCCCTCGAAGAGGTCTACGCGTAGGAGGGCTGCCGAACTCGCCACCGCCTGGTGACGTTGCCCCTGCGGCGTGCATTCGGGAGGAGATGTGCACTCAGGAGGATCAGGATGCCGACATCCATCCTCCCGAACGTACATCTCCTCCCGAATGCACCACCGGCGGCCGGCGGGCACCCCCGCCCCGGGCCGCGCTAGCGGGCAGGGTCGAACTGGCTCACGGGGTACCGGACGCTCGTGCCGTCCGGCTCCAAGACGAAGAGCTGAGCGGCGTTCTGCACGACGGTGCAGGCGTGATTCGGCACGATCGGCAGCACCGTGCCGACGGGGAAGCGCGCACCGTCGTCCACGAACAGGAACCCGTGGTACTCGTTCAACCGACTCAGCGGGGTTCCGCTGCCGGCGATCCAGCCGTAACGACCCTGAGCGTCGATCTCGCGGCCGAGGGTCATCGTGCCGGAGTCGACGATCTGCGTCGGCCCGTGCCCGTCGCTGATGACGGTCGTCGCGACGAACAGGGCGATCTCCTCCGCCGACGAGGTCCCGTGGTGGTAGAGGTCCATCGACGAGAACACATACTCGCCGGGGCGGATCTCGGTGACGCCGTCGGATGCCGAGAACCGCGCGGTCGGGGTCGATCCGGCGCTGACGATGCGCGCGGAGATCCCCTCCTGCGCCAGGCTCGCAGCCCCGATCCGCAGCGCTTCGGCCTGGTCACGCCCCGCCCCCTCCGCCTTGCCGGCTGCCCAGCCGTGGCCCGGATATGTGTAGACGCCGGCGACCTGCAGCCCGCGGTCCCGCGCGTAGGCGGCGAGCTCACCCGCGGCGGCCGGCTCGATGCCTGATCGCCGCGCCCCGCAGTCCACCTCGACGACGAGCTCGAGGCGGGCGAGAGCGTCGAGCCCGTGCGCCGCCATGGCGTCGATCGCCGCACGACTGTCGACACCGAGCTTCAGGTCGGCCCGCTCGGTCAGCGCCGCGATGCGGGCTGCCTTCGTCGCGGACACCCACAGCGGGTAGGCGAGGAAGATGTCGTCGATCCCGGCGTTCGCGAACACCTCTGCCTGGCCGAGAGTGCTCACCGTGAGCCCCTGAGCCCCGGCATACAGTTGCAGTCGCGCGACGTCGACCGACTTGTGGGTCTTGGCGTGGGGGCGCAGCGCCACGCCGTGCCGGTCGGCGAACGCCTGCATGCGAGCGATGTTGGCCCGGAGGCGATCACCGAGGACGACGACGACCGGCGTGTCGAACTCGTCCGAGTGCTCCGCGACGACCTCGACGATGCGCTGCATTCCCTCGTCCATGCGTCCTCACCCCACCAGAGTGTTGATGATGATGTTCTTCGGCTCGCTCATCTCCCGCACCGCCTCGGCCACGCCCTCCCGGCCGACCCCTGAGCGTTTCGAGCCACCGAACGGCATCGCGTCGATGCGGAAGTCGCTCGTCTCGTTGACGAGCACGCTGCCCATGTGCAGCCGGTCGACGACGTGCATCGCCGTCGGGATGGATGCCGTGAACACCCCCGCCTGCAGGCCGAACTCGGTGTCGTTCATCTCGCGCACCGCGGCATCCAGCTCGGTGAACGGGACGATCGACACGACGGGTCCGAACACCTCGTCGCGGAAGACGCGGGCGTCCCGCGGCGTGTCCACGAGAACGGTGGGCTGGTAGAAGGCGCCGTCGCGCCGGCCGCCGGCGAGCACGCGTGCACCGCCGTCGACGGCCTCGGCGACCCATGTCTCGACCCGCTGCGCCTCGTGCTCGGTGATGAGCGGCCCGATGTCAGTGGCGGGGTCGCGTTTGGAGCCGACGACGAGCTTCGCGGTGCCGGCTACGACGCGCTCGACGAGCTCGTCGTAGCGCGACGCATGCACGAAGACCCGCTGCACCGACAGGCAGTTCTGGCCGGCGACCCCGAAGGCGCCGTCGACGATGCCGTCGGCCGCAACAGCGACGTCGGCATCGGCACAGACGAGCACGGCGTTGTTGCCGCCGAGCTCCATCAGGATCTTGCGCGCCCCGGCGATGCGGGCGATGACGTCACCCGTCGCGGGACCGCCCGTGAACGACACCGCTGCGACCCGGGGGTCGGCCACGAGGGCGCTCCCGGCCTCACGATCCGACGTGAGCACGGCCATGCGTCCGGCCGGCATGCCCGCGCGCAGCAGGATGTCCGTGAGCGCGAGCGCCGACAGCGGAGTCGCCAGCGCGGGCTTGAGCACGATCGCGTTCCCCGCGAGCAGCCCCGGCCCCACCTTGTGCGCGACGAGGTTCATCGGGTCGTTGAACGGCGTGATCGCGGCGACCACCCCGAGGGGCACGCGGCGGTACCACCCGACCTTCCCGACGCCCCGCGCCGTGTCGGGGAACGGCAGGGTCTGCCCCTCCAGCAGGGCTGCCGAGTGCGCCGACAGATAGAGCGTCTCCGCCGTGCGCGCGACCTCTCGCGTCGCCTCGGTGATCGTCTTGCTGCCCTCTGCCGAGATGATGCGGGCCAGCCGGGCGCCCTCGTCCCGTACGAGCTCGGCGGCGTGCTCGAGCGTCTCCCGACGCTGCCACAGCTCCCAGGAGTCTGCGTGCAGACTGCGCTCGACGCCGGCGATCGCGCGTCCCATGTCATCGGCGGTCGCCTGGTACACGCGGGCGACGAGCGTGTCGTCCTCCGGATCGGTCACCTCGAGCGTCAGCTCGCCCCGCAGCCACTGCCCGTCGAGATAGCCGCCACCGGGGATGCCGAGCTCGTCGAGGGCGGCCACGGCATCCGTCGTCGGCGTGTGTTGGATCATCGCCTGTCCTTTCCGGGGCGGGCGATCAGCTCAACCGGTCCTGCAGGCCGTAATACGTGCCGCCCACCCGCAGATGGAGCCACGGGTTGCCGAAGTAGGCCGGGATCCACGGGTTCTTCAGCTCGCCCCACAGGTTGGCGTCCGCGTCGCCCGTGACGACCTCGGTCATGATCTTGCCCATGTAGGTGGCCATCTGCACGCCGTGGCCGCTGTAGCCGACGGAGTAGTGGATGCCGTCGTGAACGCCGGCGTGCACCATCTGGTCCATCGTGATGTCGACCAGGCCGCCCCACATGTAGTCGATGCGCGCATCGCGGGTCTGCGGGAAGATGCGGTGCATCGCCGTCTTCAGGATCTCGCCGCTCTCGCGGTCTTGCGACGGGTCCGACAGCGCGAAGCGCGCCCGACCGCCGAAGAGGAGCCGGTTGTCGGGGGTGATGCGGAAGTAGTGGATGAAGTTGTTGCTGTCCGAGGCCATCCGCCGGTTCGGCAGGATCTCGTCGACGACGTCGGCGGGCAGCGGCTCGGTGACGATGATGAAGCTGCCGACCGGGATGATCCGGCGCTGGTTCCAGCCGAACGGCTTGCCCGTGTAGCCGCTCGTGCCGAGGATCACCTTGCCCGCGCGGACGGTGCCGCGCGTGGTCTCGAGGTCGTGGACCGTGCCCGAGCCGCGACGGGTGAGGTCGTAGACCTCGGCCTGCTCATGGATCGTCGCCCCGGCTTCCACCGCGAGCCGGCCCAGCTCGTGACCGAACTGACCGACGTGCATGCCGGCGCCGAGAGGATCGACCATCGCGCCGTAGTAGGCATCCGAGCCGATCTCCGTGCGCATGTTGTCGCGGTCGACGAGGCTCACCGGCTGCCCGACGTGCGTCTTCAGGGCCTCGGCGGTCTTCTGCAGGCCCTCCCAGTGCGACGGCTTCGTGGCAAGGTTCATCTTGCCGCAGCGCACGTAGTCGACGTCGAGGTCATGCTCGGTGACGAGGCCTTCGATCAGGTCGATCGCTTTGTTGTACTCGCGGAAGTATGCGACCGCCCGCTCCAGCCCGTACCGCTTGATCGCGCTGCGGAACCCGATCGCAAGTCCCGTCGTCGCCATGCCGCCGTTGCGGCCCGACGCCCCCCACATCACCGTGTTCGCCTCGAGCACAGCGACCGATTTACCGGCCTTGGCGGCGTGGTAGGCGGTCGACAGGCCGGTGAACCCGCCGCCGACGACGGCGATGTCCACTTCCTTCGGGATGGGCGTCTGGCTGTAGTCTCCGCGCGGGGTGGCGGTGTCGAGCCAGTACGAGTGCATCTTCACGTGTGAGTTCTCCGGTTAGTTCAGTCTGGGGTTGTGGGTTCGGAAGGCAGAGATGACAAGGATGGGTGGGTGGCAGCCACTCCCCGTGGCCACCACCCACCCATCGTTCAGTTGGCGGGTGCCGTGTACTCGGTGATGAGGCGACGCTCGAGCGGGTCACGCTCGATGCCGGTCCACGTCCCGGCCTCGCCCTGGACGACCGTGTTGAACACGAGCGGCACGGCGGCGTCGGCCTGCAGGATCGCAGCCTCGGCATCCATCGTCGCCTGCTGGCGCCCCTCGCCGGTGAGCGTCTGGCCGTTCTCGAGGATCGCGTCGACGTCCTCGTTGCACAGCAGCGCGATGTTGTATCCGCCGTCGCACGAGAAGTCGGACAGCAGGAACGAGAGCGCGTCACCCGTGTCCAGGAGCGTGCCGCGTGAGTAGATCACCGCGTCGAATCCGCCGGCGAGCATCTCCTCCTCCATGTTGACGTACTCGCGCACGTCCTGGGTCACCACGAAGCCGGCAGCCTCCAGCTGCTCCTGCAGCTGGACGGCGACCTCGGGAAGCTCGGCGCGGTCGGAGTAGGTCGCGAGAGTGATCTCGATGCCGTCGACGGTCGCCGGCGCGGTCGCCGAGGAGACATCGCCGCGAAGCGCCTCGACCCACGGGATCGCACCGCTGAGCAGGCCGGTGGCGACGGATGCCGATCCCTCGAAGACGGTGTCCACGAGCACGGACGGGTCGATGGCCGCACGGGCGGCGGCGCGGACGGCCGCGTCGGCGAACGGCCCGTCCGAGTTGTTCAACGCGAGGAGGGTCGAACGGGGCATGACGATCTCGTACACCATGTCCTCGTCCAGCAGCGGCACCTGCGAGACCGGGATCGATTCGGCGATGTCCGCCTCACCCGAACGCAGCGACGCGGCGCGCGCCGCGCCGTCGGGCACGAACGAGACGTCGATGCCGGCAGCGATCGCCACGTCGCCCCAGTAGTCGTCGTAGCGATCGAGCGTCGCCGTGGTGGTGCCGTCGACCTCCGTCAGGACGAACGGTCCGGTGCCCGTTCCGATGGGGTTGACGGTGCCGTCGTCGCCGTAAGCAGACGCTGCGAAGATCGAAAGCTGCGGAGACGACAGCCGGTTCAGCATCAGGCCGTCCGCCTCCTCGGTCGTGATCGTCACCTCGTAGTCGCCCGTGGCTTCCACCGACGTGATCGTCACGCCGTTGAGCGCGCGCGGCGGGGTCGTCGCGGCGACCGCCTGGTCGATCGAGTTCTTGACCGCTGCCGCATCCAGAGCCGTCCCGTCGTGGAAGGTCACACCCTCGCGGATCGTGAACACCCAGGTGAGGTCGTCGGGCTGGGTCCACTCGGTCGCCAACAGCGGCTCGATCTCCAGGTCGTCGTTGAGCCGCACGAGCGCCTCGGCGGTGCTCCAGCGCGAAAGCTTGGCAACGTCATCGCTGAACGGGCTGAGAGCAGCGGTCGGCGGCTGCATCATGACGAGGCTGATGCGCTCGTCTCCCGTGCTCGCGCTGTCGTCGGTTCCGTCGGTGCCGCCTGAGCAACCGGCGAGGACGAGCCCCGCGGTCACGGCGAGGGCGACGACGGCCGCCGCTCGGCGGTGCATCTTGTATCGCATGTATTTGCCTTTCGTTCTCTTTCGGGTGCAGTGGAGCGGTGACTCCCGGTTCGACGCGGGTTGCAGGTCAGTCGATTCCGAGAGCCGTGTTGACCTCATCGAGCGAGGTCATGCGGATACCCCCGTAGTAGGGCAGGTGAGGGTCGTATCCACGATCGAGGAACACCATGTTGTCGAAACCGAGCTGATACATCGGAATCAGGTCATAGTGCTGGTGGGAGGAGATGTGCAAGAAGTCGCGGGGCTCGGCATCCAGCTTCTTGAGCATGTACTCGAAGGCCGCCAGCCGCGGCTTGTAGGCACCGGCCTGCTGTGCGGTGTACACCGCGTGGAACGGTGCTCCCAGGCGCGGGATGCACATCGAGAGGTGCCGGTCATCCGCGTTGGAGAGGGCGACGAGCGGGAAGTGCTCCGACATCTTCTTGAGGGGTTCGGGCACGTCGGGGTGCGGCCCCCAGGTGCAGAAAGACTCCTGGATCGTGGTGATGTCCTCGGGCGTGACGCTCAGTCCGAACACGTCGCAGGCGCGCCGGTACGACCTCTCCAGGATCTCGTCGTACGGCCGGTACTCCATGACCTCGTCGTAACGGATGATCCGATAGCGCTCGAAGAACGCATCCAGGTCGTCTCTCGACAGCCGATCAGCGACCAACGGCTCGACGACGTGGCGCATCTGGTAGTAGATGAGGGTTCCGTAGATGTCGAACGAGATGTACTTCGGTCGGCGCAGCTGAGGGATCACAGTCTTCTTTCTTTCAGGGTGCGGTTCAGATGCCGCGGGTCGGGGTCTCGAGCTCGGCCTGCTCGGCGTCGCTCAGAGACATGAGATCGGTCTTCACGGCGGGCACGACGTCGGCGCCGCCACCGGCCTTCTTCTTGCGCACGAACCGCAGATCGAAGCTGAGGCTCGACAGCGACACGGCGAAGATCGACAGCATGATGAGCGCGAGCGACGGCACGAACACGATCAGCGGCGCGCGCTCCACGTAGGGCATGCTCTCGGCGAGCACGAGGCCCCAGTCCGGCTGCGGAGGCTGCGGGCCCAGACCCAGGAAGCCGAGGGCCGCCAGGCCCAGAGTGATGCCGGGCAGACGCAGGGCCGCGTGCCGCGAGACCGGTCCGACGACGCTGGGCATGATGTACCGCAGCATCAGGCGAACCTTGCCCACGCCCAGAACGGGTGCGATGCTCACGTGCGGTTGGGCTTTGACCTCGGAGACCAGTGCCGCGGTATGAGCGGCCAGCGGGGCCCAGCTCACGATCGTGACGGCGATCACTGCGCCCGCCGCGGACGGGCCCATGATGCCCGCCACGATCAGTCCGGTAAGGATGGTCGGAGCCGCGTTGGTGACTTCGATGGGTCCGGCTCCCGCGTTGGGGAACATGCCGATCAACAGTCCGACCCCGAGGCAGATGACCGTCACGATCGCACCAAGACCGATCGTCGCCATCGCGCCGTGCGAGATGCGGGCCAGCACGTCGCGTCCGCTCGCGTCCGCACCGAGGGGAAGATCCCAGCTCGGCGCCTGGAGTCGGTCGTAGTCGAGGGCGTAGGGGTCGCGCGGGAGCCCGGCCAGGATGACGACGAGCAGGAGCACGAGCATCGTCGCGGGAAGGATGAGTGCCCATTTCGAGCTCGGCGTCTTCGGGACGGCGGCGGGCAGCGAGTTCGACCGCAGCGCCGGGCCGAGCAGGACCCGCCGGACGAGGGCGGCCATGATGCCGAGCAGGACGGCGAGGATCATGAGGAGGATGACGCCGGTCTGCAGCACGGGAAGGTCCTGCGACTGCGCGGCCGCCAGGGTCGCCCGCCCGATGCCGGGGATCGCATACACCTGCTCGATCACGACGGCACCGGCGGTGATGCCGACGAGGATCAGCGACATCGGAGCGGTGACGCTGGGCAGCGTGCGCCGGATCACCGCACCGATCAGCCGCGGCTTCGAGAACCCGGCGACCTGCCACGTCGCCACCCAGCGTTCTGCGAAGGTGCTCGCCAGCGCGTCGGAGAGCAGCCGGCCGAGGAAACCGCCAGTGGGCAGGCCCATCGCGAGCGCGGGCAGAATGGCGTACTGCAGGCCCTTCCAACCGAAGGGCGGCAGCCAGCCGAGCCACACGGCGAAGACCACGAGCAGCACCGATGCCAGCAGGAACTCGGGGAGGGCGGTGAGGGCGGCCGCCATTCCGCCGCCGGTGCGGTCGGTGCGACCGGCGAGACCGCGACGGAAGGTGGGAATCGTCAGCGCGGCGCCGAGGACGACGCCCACGACCAGCGCGGCGAGCATGAGCGTCAGCGACGTGCCCAGTGCTTCGAGGAGCTCGGGGAGGACGGGCTGGTTCGTCGCCCATGACACGCCGAAGTCGCCGCGCAGCGCGCCGCCGAGCCAGGAGAAGAAGACCGCCAGTGGGCCGCCGTCCAGCCCGAGTTCGGCGCGAATCGCCTCCAGCGCCTCGGGGGTGACTTCGCCTTCGGCGTACCGCGAGCGGTACACGGACAGTGCGATGTCACGCCCTGACAGCAGCGGCATGATGCCGAGGAGGAAGATCACGGCCGCGATCGTCACGGTCCGCGAGATGCCCGCGGTCAGCGCGGCACGAGAAGCGCTGGACATCGATACTCGGCGACGCTGAGTCTGCCGGAGCATCGGGACTGCCTGAGTGGTGTGCGACATGTGCTCGCTCCTTCTATGGTCCTGTGGCCGCAGCCCGCGGGGCTAGGCGACCGCTCCGACGATGTCGTCTGCGATGTGCAGATCGGGGATGGAGCCCAGCAACTCGCGTGTCCGCTCGTGCTGCGGGTCGGTGAGAAGCTCCTTGGTGGGCCGGTCCTCGACGACTTCTCCGCCGAACATCACGACGGTGCGCTCGCACAGGCTCGCGACCATCGACAGGTCGTGCGAGACCACGGCGATACCGGTTCCCCTGGTCTCCGAGATCTCCCGCAGCAGTGCGACGACCGCCTCGCGCATGGGCAGATCGAGCCCCGAGACCGGTTCGTCGGCGAGGATGAAGTCCGGTCGGGTGGCGATGGCCCGCGCGATCGCCAGGCGCTGCGCCTGGCCGCCGGAGAGCTCGTTGGCCCGACGGGTGAGGAATTTGTCGTCGAGGTTCACGGCCAGCAGTGCCTCGCGGATCATGGTGTCGTGATCGCCCTCGACGCCGAGCCGGACGAGCGGCTCGCGCACGAGCGCCTGGACGGTCATGAGCGGATCCAGGGTGGATGCCGGGTCTTGCGGCACGTACTGGACCTTACGACGGTACCACTTGAGGTGGCGCACTTCGGCGGGTTCGACCTCGCGGCTCTCGCACATCACCGCGCCGGTGTCGGTGGTATCCAGTGCCAGCATGAGCCGGAGCAGGGTCGTCTTGCCCGAGCCGGAGACACCGACGATCCCGACGCGCTCGCCCCGGGCGATGCTCAGCGACGTGGGCTCCAGGGCGGTCTTGAGGGCGCGCGGCTCGAACAGGCGCTTGCGTGGCATGGTGTAGACGCGGCTGACGTTCGCGATGTCGAAGAACACCTTGCCGTCGTCGTCGATGACATCCACGGCGGTGACGCCGGCCTGCTCCGCCTCCTCCGCCTCGGCGCGGAACCGCTCGACGTAGGGGGCGATCGTGGCGGCGCGGGCGGCGCGGATCAGCTCCCGGGTGTACGGGTTCTTGGGGGCGTTGAAGATGTCGCGCAGGGGTCCCTGCTCGGCGATCAGCCCGTCCTTGAGGACGACGGCGTCGCTGCAGAGCTCGGCCGCGACGGCGAAGTCGTGCGTGATGAACAGCAGCGCAGGAGTGTTCTCGCCCGCCGTGTACTTCTTGAGGACCTCGAGCACCTTCTTCTGCGTCACCACGTCGAGCGCCGTGGTCGGCTCATCGGCCACCATGAGCCGCGTGTTGCACGCGAGCGCGAGGGCGATGCAGACACGCTGCCGCTGCCCTCCCGACAGCTCTGACGAGAAGCGGTTGACGATGTTCTGCGGGTCGGGGAGCCCGACCGAGTCGACCAGCTCGATGGCGGCCTCCAGCGCGGCCGCACGATCGAGGTTGCGGTGTCGGCGCAGCGGCTCGATCAACTGCTCGCGAAGACGCACGAGCGGGTTGAGGGCCACTGCGGAGTCTTGGAAGACCATGGCGACCCGCGCCTCTTCCGGACGCTTCGGGCCGCTGACGCCGAGCACCTCGACGCCGTTGATGCGGATGCTGCCCTCTGTGACGGCGTTGCGCGGAAGGTTTCCGAGCACGGCAGCCGCGGTGAGCGACTTGCCCGAGCCCGACTCGCCGAGCAGGCACACGCGCTGCCCCTGGCCCACGGAGAACGTGGTCCCCTTGACGATCATGCGACCACGGATAGTGATCTTGAGATCCGTGACTTCAAGACTCTGCATCGCTCGCAACTCCCGAGGGTCCGTGTGCCGTGATTATTCACGACGACGTGGAGGCGACGCTAGCGAAAAAATAAGCAGATTGTCAACAATCCGACGAAAGAGTTACCCGTGCGAAACACGCGAGTAACACCCTCATGCCGCGCGCAGGCGGTCGACGACGGCCGCACCGACCGCCGAGGTCGAGGCGGTGCCGCCGAGGTCCGGGGTGACCAGGCCCGACTCGATGACGTCGGTGAAGGCTGCCTCGACGCGCTCGGCGATCTCGGCATGACCAAGGTGATGCAACATCATCGCACCCGCCCAGATCTGCCCGATCGGATTCGCGATCCCCTGGCCGGCGATGTCCGGGGCAGACCCGTGCACGGGCTCGAACATCGACGGATGCCGGCGCTCGGGGTTCAGGTTCGCGCTCGGCGCGATGCCGATCGAGCCGACGGCACCCGCGGCGAGGTCGGAGAGGATGTCGCCGAAGAGATTGGAGGCGACGATGACGTCGATGCTCTGCGGGCGGCGCACCATGCGGGCGGCGAGCGCGTCGATCAGCTCCGATTCGAGAACGACGCCCTCGTACTGCGCAGCCACCTCCGCGACGACTTCGTCCCAGAACGGCATCGTATGGATGATCCCGTTCGACTTCGTGGCCGACAGGAGCCGCCCCGACCTCTCGGCCGCGACCGCCGCGGCGAAACGCGTGATCCGCTCGATGCCGAACCTCGTGAACAGGGCCTGCTGGTACGCGGCCTCGTGCGGCGTCCCCTGGTAGCTGCGCCCACCGACCGCGGAGTACTCCCCTTCGACGTTCTCGCGCACGATCACCATGTCGATCTCGGGGGACCCCGCCAGCGAAGAGGCCACACCGGAGAACGAGCGGATGGGGCGGAGGTTCACGTACTGGTCGAACTCGCGGCGGATCGGGATGAGCATGCCCCAGAGCGTCTCGGTGTCCGACACCTCGGGCGAGCCGACGGCGCCGAGGAAGACGGCATCCGTCGCACTCATCACCTCGATCGCGTCGACCGGCATCATGCGTCCGTGCGCCCGGTAGTAGTCGCTCCCCCAGGGGTGCTCGCGCCACTCGAAGGCGACCCCGTGCTGCTCCCCCGCGACATCGAGGACGTCCATCGCGACCGGCATGACCTCCTGACCGATGCCGTCGCCGGCGAGCACCGAGATCGTATGGGTTCGCATCATGCACTCCTCGAAAAGGGTTCCGTAGCCTACGACGCTATCGTAGTATTGTCGACAATTACTGGAGAGCGGAGAAGCCCATGAGCGCCCCGACCATCACATCCCCCCTGGACGCAGTCGCTCCCGACCTCGTCGCCCGGTCGAACGCCGCTGTGGCCTCGGTGCCGCTCGAACCCCTGGGCCTCGGGACGACCGCGACCTTCGCCGTCCAGGATCCCGCGACCGAGGAGGTCATCGCCCGCCCGGCCGACTACACGCCGGAGGAGGCGCTGATCGCCCTCGACCGCGCCGACCGCGCCGGGGCGGCGTGGGCGCGCACGACCGCGCGCCACCGCTCCGATGTCCTGCACCGGGCCTACGACCTGATCATCGAGCAGCGCGACCGCCTCGCTCTCGTGATCACTCGCGAGATGGGCAAGCCGCTGACAGAGGCCTACGGCGAGGTCCAGTACGCCGCGGACTACGTCCGCTGGTACGCCGAAGAGGCCGTCCGGCCCGCGGGCAACTACCGCGAGAGCCCGCGCGGCGGATCGACCATCCTCACCACGCGGGCGCCGATCGGCACCGCCCTGCTGATCACGCCGTGGAACTTCCCGATGGCGATGGCGACCCGCAAGATCGCACCGGCGATCGCGGTGGGGTGCGGCGCGGTCGTCAAGCCGGCCGCGCTGACGCCGCTGACGACGCTCGTCGTCGCCGAGATCTTCGTGCAGGCCGGCGTCCCGGAAGAGCTCGTGCAGGTGGTCACGACGAGCAAGGCCTCGCCGCTGAGCACGACGCTGCTGGCCGACCCGCGCGTTCGGAAGATCTCCTTCACCGGCTCGACCGGCGTGGGCAGCACCCTGCTCGGGCTCGCTGCACAGAACGTCGTGAAGGCCTCGATGGAGCTCGGCGGCAACGCTCCCCTCCTGGTCTTCGACGACGCCGACCTCGAACGCGCCGTCGAGGGCGCCGTCGTCGCCAAGCTGCGCAACGGCGGTCAGTCCTGCGTCGCGGCCAACCGCATCCTCGTCCAGGACGGCATCGCCGACGCCTTCGTGGAGGGCTTCACCGAGCGGATGGCTCAGGTCGTGATGGGAAACCCCCTCGGCGACGTGCAGCTCGGCCCCGTGATCGACGACCGCGCCGTCGCCAACTTCCGGGGCTGGGTCGACGACGCGATCGCCCGCGGCGCCCAGCTTCGCACGGGCGGGTCGGCGCCGGATGCCCCGGGCCACTTCTTCGAGGCCACCGTGCTCGACCGGGTGCCCGAGTCCGCCGCGATCGCCCAGGAGGAGATCTTCGGACCGGTGGCGGCCATCGCTCGATTCGCCACCGAGGACGAAGGCGTGGCCAAGGCGAACAGCACGCCGTTCGGCCTCGCCAGCTACGTCTTCACCGCCGACATCGACCGCGCTCTCGACATCGCGGATCGGTTGGATGCCGGGATGGTCGGGATCAACAACGGCGTCGTCTCGAACGTGGCCGCACCGTTCGG
>JASGEE010000166.1:0-2667 GCA_047606715.1 Microbacterium sp. | reverse complement strand
GGGCGCGAGAGCCGGGGCGGGGTCAAGGGGGCGGGGGGAGGGACACGACGGTCGCCTCGTGGCGCACCGGGAAGTTCACCGAGTTCGCGATGAAGCACCACTCGTGCGCCTGCGCGTGCGCGGCGCGAGCCGCCTCGATCATGGATGCCTCCGCCACCACCACCCGCGGATGCAGCACGACCTCGGTGAAGGCGCCCCCGCCGCGACCGTCCTCGGTCATCACGCCCGTCGCGGCATCCTCGTAGGAGACGACCACGACACCCGCGCCCACGCACGCGTGCAGATACGACAGCAGATGGCACTCCGACAGGGCCGCGACGAGCAGGTCTTCGGGGTTCCACTTCGCGCCGTCGCCGCGGAACGGCCGGTCGCTGGAGGCGTGCAGTTCGAGCTTGCCGTCGATCGAGAGAGTCACCGACCGGTCGTAGTCGCGGTAGCCGCTGGTGCCGCTACCGCGGTTGCCGGTCCACGTGCTGCGCACGGCATAGCGATGCGGCGAGAACATGGGGTCAGTCTAGGTCGCCGCATCGCTGCCGGCGGTGCTCCCGCCGATAGGCTGACGGTGTGCCAGAGACCTTTCCTGTCGCGGGGGCAGTCGAACTCGCCGTCGTCGAGCGCAGCGGGTTCATCGAGTCCCGTCACGCCGGAGCCGCCGTCGTCCTGGGCCCCGATGGCGTCGAGTTGCTGCGCCTGGGAGACGTCGAAACCGCCATCCTCCCGCGGTCGAGCCTCAAGCCGCTGCTGGCGGTCGGATGCCTCACCGCGGGTGCCGCGCTCGACGGCGAGCGCCTGGCGCTGGCCACCGCGAGCCATTCCGGCACCGACCGGCACGTCGCCGTCGTGCGCGACATCCTCGACGCCGCGGGTCTGGACGAATCGGCCTTGCAGTGCCCCGCCGCCTGGCCGAGCGACACGGAGACGCGCGACGCGTCGATGCGCGCCCGCGCCGAACCAGCCCGCATCCGGATGAACTGCTCCGGCAAGCACGCGGCGATGCTGCTCACCTGCACGGCGAACGGGTGGGACGCCGCGACGTATCTCGACGTGCGGCATCCCCTGCAGGTGCATCTGCGCGAGGTGGTCGAGCGGCTCACCGGCGAGAAGGCGGCGACGATCGCCGTCGACGGCTGCGGCGCCCCCGTGCACGCCGTGAGCCTGGTCGGTCTCGCCCGCGCCGCGCACCGCATCGGCACCTCTTCGGAGCGGTCGCCGTTCGCTCTGCACCGTCTCGCCGGGGCGCTCGTGCGCGCCGTGCGCGAGAACCCGTGGGCCATCGACGGCCCCGGCCGCCCCGACACGATCGCCATCGAACGCCTCGGAGTGTTCGCCAAGAGCGGCGCCGAGGGCGTGCTGATCATGACCGCACCGAACGGTGCATCCGTCGCCCTCAAGGTGCTCGACGGCAGCGGCCGCGCCGCGACGGCGATCGCTCTCGCCCTCCTCGAACGCGTCGGCGCGCTGTCGCCCGGCGACGTGGCACAGACCCTCGCCCAGCTTCCGCTGACCGTGACCGGCGGAGAGAAGGACGTCGGACTCATCCGATCGACCGTCTGAAAGGACCGCTCATGCGCGTCGGCGTCCCCACCGAGATCAAGAACAACGAGTACCGGGTGGCTCTGACACCCTCGGGCGTGCACGACCTGGTCTCCGCCGGTCACGAGGTCTTCGTCCAGCGCGGCGCCGGCATCGGATCGTCGATGACCGATGCCGAGTACACCGCCGCGGGGGCGACGCTGATCGACGAAGCGGCGGAGGTGTGGGCGCGTGCCGAACTGCTGTTGAAGGTGAAGGAGCCGATCGCCGCGGAATACCCGTACTTCCGCGACGACCTCGTGCTGTTCGCCTACCTGCACCTCGCGGCCGACCGCCCGCTGACCGAACGGCTGACCGCCGCCGGTGTGACCGCGATCGCCTATGAGACGGTGCAGCTGCCGGGCGGCGGGCTGCCGCTGCTGGCCCCCATGAGCGAGGTCGCGGGACGCCTGGCCCCGACGGTGGGGGCGGCGACCCTGCTGCGCTCGGCCGGCGGCCTCGGCCTGCTGATGTCGGGCGTTCCCGGCACACGTCCGGCGGCAGTCACCGTCATCGGCGGCGGCGTGGCCGGCGCGAACGCAGCGTATATCGCGGCGGGGCTGGGCGCCGACGTCACGATCTTCGACACGAACATCGCGCGCCTGCGCTTCCTCGACGACCACTTCCAGGGCCGGGTGAAGACGGCGGCATCCACACCACTCGACCTCGACCGCGCCATCGTCGCCTCCGATCTGGTCATCGGCTCGGTGCTGATCCCGGGCGCGAAGGCGCCCAAGCTCGTCACCAACGACATGGTGGCACGGATGCGGCCGGGCTCGGTGCTCGTGGACATCGCCGTCGATCAGGGCGGATGCTTCGAGGACACGCGGCCGACCACGCACGCCGACCCGACTTTCCCGGTGCACGGCAGTGTGTTCTACTGCGTCGCGAACATGCCCGGCGCCGTGCCCAACACGTCGACCTCGGCGCTGACGAACGCGACGCTGCCGTACGTGCGCCGGATCGCGTCGCGAGGGTGGCGGGCCGCGCTGCGAGATGACGCCGCCCTCGCCGAGGGCCTCAACACCGCGGCTGGCCGCGTCGTCAACCCAGGGGTCGCGGCGGCGCACGAGGCGCCGGCGCTGCCCCTGGCCG
>JASGEE010000165.1:0-4750 GCA_047606715.1 Microbacterium sp. | reverse complement strand
GTTCGTCGTCCCGCCGTGGCTCGACGGGGCGACGAACGCCTGCTGGGAATCCAGGAGCTGCGCCGACCAGCGGTCGTAGTCGGCTTTGTCCCATCCGATGCGCTCGAACACGACGACGCCCAGCTGCGGGCGCCGCACGAGCCGGAGCCCTTCGCGCCCTTCGATCTCGGAGGCGATCTGCTGAGCGAGCTCGAGCGCGTAGCCGATGGCGTCGCGGTAGACGGCCGCGCCGTACGTGGCCAGCGAGAACCACAGCGGCAGACCGCGCGGGCGCCGGGTCAGGTGCACCGCGAAGTCGGAGGGGTTCCATTCGCCGGTCTCGGTGAGCGTGTCGAGGTACTCGGCGTGCTGGGTGTGCGCGCGTCGGCCCTGCTCGGGGTCGCGATAGATGAGCGCACAGGCGTCGAACGGGGCGAACAGCCACTTGTGCGGGTCGACGATGAGCGAGTCGGCCCGCTCGACGCCGGCGAACAGCCCCCGCGCGGCGGGGGCCAGCATGGCAGACAGCCCGTAAGCGCCGTCGACGTGCAGCCACACGCCGCGGTCCGAGGCAGCGTCGGCGATGTCGGCGATGTCATCGAC
The DNA here is from genome assembly GCA_047606715.1 of Microbacterium sp. GTDB lineage: Bacteria > Actinomycetota > Actinomycetes > Actinomycetales > Microbacteriaceae > Microbacterium. Next base: position 4,168 of record JASGEE010000165.1, on the reverse strand, counting down.
GATGCCGAAGTTCGTCGAGCCGGCCGTCGCGACGACGGCGAAGACGCTGTCACCGTGCTCCTCGAGCGCCGCGCGCACGGCATCGCCGCGCAGCACACCCTCGTCGGTGGGAACGCCGACGACCTCGACGTCCATGACCCTCGCCGCCGACACCATCGACGAGTGCGCCTCGACGCTGCACACGATCTTCCAGCGCGCGGGCGGCGTGCCCACGCGTGCCCGTGCCGCCTCGCGTGCCGTGACGAGCGCGGAGAGGTTGCCCAGCGTGCCGCCCTGCACGAAGACGCCCCCGGCACCGTCCGGCAGGCCGAATTCGCCGGCGAGCCACCGCAGCACCTCGTTCTCGGCGTGCACGACCCCGGCGCCCTCCGTCCACGAGCCGCCGTATATCGCGCTCGCCGAGACGATGACGTCGAACGCGGCGGACGCCTTCGTCGGAGCGCTCGGGATGAACGACAGGAATCGCGGATCGTCGACCGTGATGCACGCCGGCGCCAGCACGTGCTCGAACACGCCGAGCGCCTTGCGGGCGCCGATGCCGGCCTCGCCGATCGTGCGCCCGGCGAGGCGGCTGAGCTCGGCGGCGGACAGCGGCTTGTCCAGGGGGGTGTCATCCGACAGCAGCCGGCGTGAGGAGTACTCCAACACCAGGTCGACGATCGAGCGGGTCTCGTCGGTGACGTCGTGCATGCGGGCCGGGGTCGTCATCGGTGGTCTCCTGGTTGTTCCGTGCTGTCCGCTGTGTTCAGGGGCGGCGTACGCGGCGGTGCTGTGCGGCGTGGTCGGAGCGCCTCGAAGGCCACGGCCAGGCGCAGCAGCGCGGTGTCGTCGTAGGCGCGGCCGGCGAACGTGAGGCCGACCGGCATGCCGATGTCGGCCATCGTCCCGAGTGGCACGGTCACGGTCGGGATGCCGAGATGGCGGATCGCGAGGTTGCCGTTGGCGATCCACACGCCGTTGCGCCAGCCGGCATCGGCCGACGCGGGGTTGTGGTCCATGTCCGCCGGGCCGACGTCGGCGACGGCGGGGAAGACGGCGGCCTCGAGGCCTTCGGCATCCATCCACTCCTCGAGGTCGACGCGGCGGGTCTCTTCCAGGCCGCGCAGGCCGTCCGCGAGCTCGGGCATGTCGGCGAGGGTCGCGCCGGGGTGGGCGCGCACCCATCCGGGGTACTCGGCGATGTCGTCGTCGAAGCCGGTGTAGCGGTCGGGCAGGGCGCCGGGCGGGCGGGGGAAGATCTCCGCGCCGTCGACGGGGGCCAGGGTCGACAGCGCCGGGTCGCCGTTGGCCGCGAGGAAGTCCTCCCAGCTCCACGCCGACAGGTCGACGATCTCGCGGTGCAGGTACTCCGGGCTCACGAGTCCGCGCGTGGCGATCGTGGGAGCGCCGGGGCGGTCGCCCTCGTAGTTGCTGACGACGGGGAAGTCGACCTCGATCACCTCGGCGCCCGCGGCGAGCAGGTCGGCGCGCGCCCGCTCCCACAGATCGAGGATGCTCTGGCGGGTCTCGATGCGCTGACCGGTCGGGCCGCCGATGCCGGGGGCCTCGGAGGTGCCGGCACCCGGATCGATGCCGATGTACATGCGGGGGATGCCGATGCGCACGCCGTGCAGCGGCGTCGGCTCGAGCGCGACGTACGAGGCAGGGCGCACGGCGGATGCCGCCGGGATCTCGACCCACGGCTGCACGCGCCAGAAGTCGCCGCGGTGCTCGGCGTCGTCGGCGACGATCACGTCGAGCACCTCGAGCAGGTCGGCCATCGTGCGGGTGTGCGGCACGACGACGTCCATCGTCGGCACGAGCGGCCAGTTGCCCCGCACTGAGATGACGCCGCGGCTGGGGGTGTAGGCGCACAGCGCGTTGTTCGAGGCCGGTCCGCGACCGCTCGACCAGGTCTCTTCGCCGAGCCCGAAGGCCGCGAAGCTCGCCGCCGTCGCGGTGCCCGAGCCGTTCGACGAGCCCGAGGCGAACGGAGCGGTGAGAAAGTCGGCGTTGTAGGGACTCTCCGCCCGACCGTATACCCCGCGCTGCATGCCTCCGTTGGCCATCGGCGGCATGTTGGTCAGGCCGAGGCAGATCGCCCCGCCGGCGCGCAGGCGCTCGATCGTGAACGCGTCGCGCTGGGCGACGAGCTCGGCGAAGGCGGGCGAGCCGGCGGCCGCGGTGAGGCCGGTGACGAGGTACGAGTCCTTCGCGGTGTACGGGATGCCGTCGAGCGGGCCGAGCGTTTCGCCGCGGGAGCGACGGGCGTCGCTTTCGGCCGCCTCGGCGCGCGCGTCGGGGTTCGGCACGACGACCGCGTTCAGGGCCGTGGGGGTGCCCGAGGCATCATATGCCGCAATGCGCATGAGGTAGGCGTCGACGAGCCCGACCGCTGTGGTGGCGCCCGACTCGAGCGCCGCGCGCAGGTCGGCGATGGTGGCTTCCGTGACCTCGATCATGCGATGCTCCCGACGCTCGGCTGCTGCTGGGTGATGCAGTGGATGCCGCCGCCGCGCGCGAACAGCGGCCGGGCGTCGACCGTGACGACCTCGCGTCCGGGGTAGGCATCGGCGAGGATCGCGCGGGCATCCGCATCGGCCTGCTCGTCGCCGAACCCGCACGCGATGACCCCGCCGTCCACGACGAGATGGTTGACGTAGCTCCAGTCGACGAAGCCCTCGTCGTCGCGCAGCGTCGAGGGCGCGGGCAGGTCGATGATCTCGAACGTGCGGCCGGCGGCATCCGTCTGCGAGGCGAGCAGCTCGCGCAGCTCGTGCGTGACGGCGGCGTCGGGGTGGGCGGCATCGCGCTGGGCGTGCAGCAGGAGCCGGCCGGGCGAGGGGATCGTGGCGACGATGTCGACGTGACCGTTCGTGCCGAAGTCGTCGTAGTCGCGCGTCAGGCCGCGCGGCAGCCAGATGGCCTTCGTCGTGCCGAGGGTGCGGGCGAGCTCGGCCTCGACGCGGGCCTTGTCGGCGAAGGGGTTGCGGCGCGGGTCGAGCTGCACCGTCTCGGTCAGCAGCACCGTGCCCTCGCCGTCGACGTGGATGCCGCCGCCTTCGTTGACGAGCACCGAGCTGACCAGTTCGGCGCCGATCGCATCCGCGATCAGCCGGGCGTGCGCGGCGGAGCGCTGCCACTGGGCCCAGTCCGGCGCGCCCCAGCCGTTGAAGACCCAGTCGACGGCGCCGAGGGCGCCGGTCTCGTCATCGACGACGAAGGTCGGCCCGCTGTCGCGCATCCAGAACTCGTCGACGGGGGCTTCGAGCAGGGCGACCTCGCCGGGCAGCATCCGCCGGGCGCGGGCGGTCTCGGCGGGATCGACCACCATCGTCACCGGCTCGAAGCGGGCGACGGCGGCGGCGACCGTCGACCAGGCGGCGTAGCCCTCCGCGCGCAGCGCGTCGGTGTCGCCGAGCGTGGGGCCCTCGGCGGGGAAGGCCATCCAGATGCGATCGTGCGGTGCCGTCTCGGCGGGCATGCGCCAGGTCATCGCCTTCTCCTCGTTCATCCGCTACGTTGTTGATCAACCGATCAATAGGGAGCGTATCGAGCGATGAGCACGACGTCAACCGCACCGGCTGCGCGGATGCCCCGCGTGCGGAAGAGTCCCGACGAGCGTCGCGCCGATGTCGTCGCCGCCGCGCGCGCGCTCGCGCGGCGCGAGGGGCTGGACGCTCTGACCCTGCGCGCCATTGCCGCCGAAGCCGGGGTCGCGCCGGGCCTCGTCGCCCACTACGCGCCGAGCATGGACGAGCTGGTCGCGGCGACCTTCGGCGACATCGTCGCCGGCGAGCTGACCGAGGTCGTCGCTCTGCTCGGTCGCGTCGACGGTGCAGCCGAACGCATCGTCGTGCTGTTGGAGACGATGCTCGACGGATCGCGGGCGGATATCACGCTCGTGTGGGTGCAGGCGTGGGCGATCGGCATCCGCAACGACGCCCTCGCTGACCGCGTGCGCGCCGAGATGGACCGGTGGCAGTCGGCGATCGCCGCCGAGATCCGCCGGGGGATGGATGCCGGGGTCTTCGCCGACGGCGACGCCGCCGCGATCGCATGGCACGTGGTCGCCATGATCGACGGGCTCAGCGCGCACTCCCTCGTCGGCTGGCGCGGCGCCGGCGACCGGCCGTCGCTGGCGGCCCGCGCCGTCGCCGGGCTGCTCGGGGTCGACCCCGCCGCTCTG
>JASGEE010000164.1:0-12518 GCA_047606715.1 Microbacterium sp. | reverse complement strand
TGTGTTAAGCACGCCGCCAGCGTTCATCCTGAGCCAGGATCAAACTCTCCGTAAAGAAATGTTGCTGCGACCGGTCGGAAATTGACCGGAGCAGCGAGTTTGATCTGACCAAAGGGATGTCATTGCTGACTATCCGTTGCCGACACCGAAGTGTCGGACTTTGATCCAAAGGAATCTCACTCAGCCGAAGCCGAGTCGAGGTTTTTTGGCATTTGACAAGTGCACGCTGTTGAGTTCTCAAGGATCGGATGCTCCTGCTGCTCGGCCTCTCGACCTTACCCGCAGGGCAACTTCTCTATCTTAATCCTCCTCGTTCCGTCTGTCAAAACGCCCGCCGAGGATCTTCAGATCCGCAGAAGCAGTCGTTGACCGCGGTCCACAAGGTGGATTTCCCATCCTAGACCCGGAGGCCCTGCTTTCTCTAGTGAGAGGTTTGGGATGGAGGTGGTTCTCCGCTTGAGGGGGCGAGGCCTTCAGGCCCTTCGCTCTTCCCTGTGGGGCGAACAGGTAACAACTTACGTGGGTTGCGCTGCACGGGCAAATCGGTCTCGCATCCCGGGCGTGTCGCGCCTGCCCTTTCGACCGCCTTCGCGGGGGTGTCGCTTTCGGAACATGAAGGCCGTCCCGCTGCCTTCCCGCCTGTCGACGGGCCTGCTCGCGCACCGCGCGGTGCGCGCAGCGGCGGCGGCTGCGGCGCATCTGGCCCGCCTGCTTGCGGGCGACGTCGACCCCGTACGCGTCGCTGTCGCGTACTCGAGTGAACGCTGGTTTCGCGTCGACGGTATCCGCGCCGATGCCTTCGCACCGCTGTCGGGCTTCTTCCGTGCGCGCGATGGGTGGGTGCGCACCCACGCGAACTATTCGCATCACGCCGCTGCGTTCGCCGTTCGCTGGGAATCGCGGCGGCGGCGGGTGAAGAGGATGCCGCGCGTGCGCTCGTCGGCCGTGCGGCGCACGAGGTGTCTGCCACGATCACGTCGCTCGGCGGCCTCTGCGTCCTCGTCCTGGCGGAGGACCCTGCCGTCGACGCGGCGCAGCGCAGCGCGCCCCTCGTGCGCATCAGCCGCATCGGCGACGCGACGCCGCTCCCTCTGCCGACCGGCACTGCGGACGCTCCGCTGCGCGGCATCCGGGTGCTCGATCTCACCCGCGTGATCGCCGGCCCGATCTCGACGCGAACCCTGGCCCTCCTCGGTGCCGAGGTGCTGAGATTGGACCCGCCGCAGTGGCCGGAGATCGAGAACCAGCATCTCTACACGGGACACGGCAAACGCACGGCGCTGGTCGATCCCGCCTCCCCGCCGGCATCACACGGTTCTACGAGCTGCTTGCCTCGGCCGATGTCGTGGCACGGGGATATCGGCCGCGGGCGCTCGACCGCCTCGGCCTGTCCCCCGGAGCCCTGGCCGCCCGGCGGCCAGGGGCGATCGTGCTGCGGTTGAGCGCATGGGGCGATCCCGATCGCCGAGGGTTCGACAGCCTGGTGCAGGCCGCGAGCGGTATCGCGCTGATCGAAGGCGACGACGGGGCACCGGGCGTGCTGCCGGCACAAGCGCTTGATCACAGCGCGGGGTATCTGCTCGCCGCCGCGGCGCTCGATCTGCTGCAGCGGCGCGCGCGCGAGGGCGGGTCATGGCTGGCGGAGACGTCGCTGCGCCGGATTGCGGCGGAGCTGTTGGGTCTTCCCCGCACGCTCAAGCGCACGCCCGCCGCGGGACTCGCCTCTGCCGACGGCCACACCCAGACCTGGACGGTCGCGGGCGTCGATCTCACGACGACCGCGCCCGCGATCTCCTACCCCGACGGACCGACCCGGTTCGCACCGCCACGCCCGTGGGGCCAGGACGAGCCGGCCTGGGCGTAGTCGACGACACGCGCGCTGCGGCGCTTCGCCTCGACACGCGTGCTGCGGCTCCGGTCAGGCGACGAACACGCCGGCGAGAGTCTTCTTGCCGCGGCGCAGCACCGACACTCCCCCGGGGAGCGACCCGGTGATCACGGCATCCTCCGACTCGACCTTCACGCCGTCGAGGGAGACACCGCCCTGCGCGATCGCGCGGCGCGCCTCCGACAGACTCATCACGAGCCCCGTGTCGACGAGGGCCTGCACGACGGGCGTCCCCGCGGGAACGTGCGCGTTCGGCAGCTCTTCGAGGGCGCTGCGCAGCGTCGCGGCATCCAGCGCGGTCAGATCTCCCTGGCCGAACAGGGCTTCGGAGGCGGCGACCACCGCCGCCGTGGCCTCCGCCCCGTGCACGATCGTGGTGACCTCGAGCGCCACGCGACGCTGCCCGATGCGTCGGAACGGCGCGGCGGCGTGCTCCGCACCGATGCGCTCGATCTCGTCACGGGGCAGGAAGGTGAAGACCTTGAGGCGGTCGACGACATCGGCGTCGTCAGTGTTGAGCCAGAACTGGTACATCGCGTAGGGGCTCGTGAGCGCCGGGTCGAGCCAGATCGCATTGCCCTCGCTCTTGCCGAACTTGCGGCCGTCGCTGTTGGTGATCAGCGGCGTGCCGATCGCGTGCACGCTCGCGCTCTCGGCGCGATGGATGAGGTCGACGCCGCTCGTGAGGTTGCCCCACTGGTCGCTGCCACCGGTCTGCAGGACGCAGCCGTACTGCAGGTAGAGCTCGCGAAAGTCGAGTCCCTGCAGGATCTGGTAGCTGAACTCGGCGTAGCTGATCCCGTCGTCGGAGTTGAGCCGTGCGCTGACGGCATCCTTCTTCAGCATCGTGCCGACGCGGTAGTGCTTGCCGATGTCGCGCAGGAACGTGATCGCGCTCATCGGTGCGGTCCACTCGAGGTTGTTGACCAGACGCGCCGCGTTGTCTCCCTCGAAGCTGAGGAACCGCGCGACCTGCGACTGCAGGTAGCCCACCCACTCGGCGACGACGTCGGTGTCGTTGAGGGTGCGCTCCGCCGTCGGCTTCGGGTCGCCGATCAGCCCCGTCGAACCACCGACAAGCCCCAATGGCTTGTGTCCGGCCAACTGCAGCCGGCGCATCAGCAGCAGCTGCACGAGGTTGCCCAGGTGCAGACTCGGGGCGGTCGGGTCGAACCCGCAGTAGTACGTGATCGGCTCGCCGGCGAGCAGGGTGCGCAGCGCCTGTTGGTCGGTGGACACATGCACGAGGCCACGCCAGACGATCTCGTCCCACACGTTGTCGAACGTCGGGTCGATGGCGGGCGCAGTCGCGGTCACGACGGTTTCAGACACGCGGTACAGGCTATCAGCGGGCCCGGGCGCCGGTCCGCGCGGGTGGCGGCTCCTGTCGCCGCGGGCGCATAACTCAGGCTGAATACCCACAAAACCGCGCTGGCAGCACCCCAGACCCCAAACCAGCCTGAGTTATGCGCCGTGTGGTGTGCGCCGTGCGACACTGACGGGATGGATACCTCGACCGTCGGCCTGCTCATGGGGATCTTCCTGTCTCTCGCCCTCGGTGTCGCGATCCTCCTCGTGGCGACCCGGATGCAGAGGCTCTCCGCCGCGCGACTGCTGACCGCGGCTGCCCTGGTCATCGCGTGCCTGCTCGTCACGGCGATTCTGCCGTGGAACGTCCCCGTGCTCTTCGGCGTGCTCCTCGCTGTGCAGGCGACGGCCCTCGCGGTGCGCGGCGGCAATCCTGTCGTGCGGTGGGTGCTGCGCGTGGCTGACGGCGGCAAGACCGAAGACGGGCCGAACGGCGGCATCCTCGTCGAGCTCATGGCTGAGCAGGCGGCGGGTCCAGCCGCTCCGCGTCAGGACGAGATCCTTCGCGGCGGGACGACGATCGGGTATCTCGAACGACTCGCCGCAGCGCTCGGGATCATCGCGGGCTTTCCCGCCGTCATCGCGGTGATCGTCGCGCTCAAGGGCGTCGGGCGCTTCACCGAGCTCGCGACACCGGCCGCGCGCGAACGATTCATCGTGGGCACCCTCGCGAGCCTGCTCTGGGCATGCGCCGTGGCCGGCATCGTGCCGCTCGCGGTGTGGTGACCCGATCTCCTGACCGCTCCGCCGAGGGCGCCGCGGCCGTATGGCCGCGCGCGGGGCATGGACGCCGGCTCACCCCCCGGCGCGCAGCAGCCGGAACCCCGCGACGAGCGCTCCGACGCCCGCGGATGCCAGCGCCTGCGACACCGCCGACTGCGTGATGCCTTCGGCGCGCGCGAGGTCGCGCTGCGTCTGCCCGAGCAGTCGGCCGTATGCGAGTCGGCGCATACGGGCGCTCATCGCGCTGACGAGCTGATCACGCGCGAGGAGGTACGCGTTGGCGAGTGGCACGGCCGCACGCTCCGACGACTCGGCGGTCTCGTCCGCCTCGACCCACGTGCGCGCACCCGGGATCGCGCGCGACTGATTCGCATGCACGATCTCGATCGCCTTTCGGGCGGCCCACCATCCTGGCCCCTCCGAGAGCGTGCCAGCGCGCGACGGGATCTCGCCGATCTCACCGAGCCCGAGGCCGTACCGGCACTCGACCACGTCGGGCAGCGCGAGCCTGAGGAGCAGGAGAGAGGCCATCGCATCGCCGAGTCTCGGGTACACGCCCTGCAGCTCGTCGCCCACGATCGGCTGCAGCGCGCGTTCGGCGAGGGGCAGGTCGCGCTCGACGCTCTCGATGACGTCATCGAGAGCGCGCTGCGCGGCCGCCCGGTCGGGCAGCGACCGCGACCCGACGATGTCGGCGATCACTGCGACGCTCATTCGAGCAGGATATCACTGATATATTTGGATAATAAGCGTATAACAAATATATCGTGACAGTCAGTCCCGCTCACTCCGTGATGAGAGAGTGCGCTGCCGCCTGCGACCGCGCGACGAGTTCGGCGCGCTGCTCGGACACCCGGACGGGGGCCGTGCCTCCCGCGCCGGTGCGACTGGCGACCGACCCCTCGATCGTGAGCACGTCGCGCACGGCCGGCGTCAGGTGAGCCGACACGGCGACAAGCAGTGCATCGTCGGCATCCTCCAGCCCGATCCCGCGCTGTTCGCACGCACGCACGAGCGAGCCGGAGATCTCGTGCGCATCGCGGAACGGCACACCCTGCTTCACGAGCCACTCTGCGACATCCGTCGCGAGAGAGAATCCGGCCGGGGCGAGCTGGGCCATCCGGTCGGTATCGAAGCGCATCGTCGCCACCATTCCGGCAAATGCGGGGAGGACCACTTCGAGCGTGGCGACCGAGTCGAAGACCGGCTCCTTGTCCTCTTGCAGATCGCGGTTGTACGCGAGCGGGAGTGCCTTGAGCGTCGCAAGCAGACCCGACAGGTTGCCGATCAGCCGACCCGCCTTGCCGCGGGCGAGCTCTGCGATGTCGGGGTTCTTCTTCTGCGGCATGATGCTCGACCCGGTCGAGTAGCCGTCGTCGAGCGTGACGAAGCCGAACTCGCGCGTGTTCCAGATGATGACGTCTTCGGCGAACCGCGACACGTCGACTGCGATCATCGCCGCGATGAACGCGAACTCGGCGACCACGTCGCGGGCGGCGGTGCCGTCGAGCGAGTTCTCCGCGGGGCGGTCCAACCCCAGGCGATCGGCGACGAGCTGCGGATCGAGCCCGAGCGTTGCCCCAGCGAGCGCTCCCCCGCCGTACGGGCTCACGCGGGCCCTCGCCGACCAGTCGCGCAGGCGCTCCAGATCGCGCACGAGAGGCCAGCCGTGCGCCTGCAGGTGGTGGGCGAGCAGGATCGGCTGCGCATGCTGCAGGTGGGTGCGCCCGGGCATGATGGCGGTCGGATGCGCCTCGGCCTGCGCGACGATCGCGTCGACGACGCGCAGCAGGTCGCGCGCGATGACGGCGGCATGGTCGAGCAGGTAGAGCCGCACGAGGGTTGCGATCTGATCGTTGCGGCTGCGCCCGGCGCGCAGCTTGCCGCCGAGCTCGGGACCGACCTCGGCGATGAGGGCCGCCTCCAGTGCGCCATGCACGTCTTCGTCGGTCTCGCTCGGTGCGAGCGTGCCGTTTTGCCACGCGGCCAGGAGTGCGTCGAGGCCCGCGTGCATGCGCCGTTCCTCGTCGGCGGTGAGGTAGCCCGCGGCGGCGAGCGCGGCGGCGTGGGCGTGCGACCCGGCGAGATCGTAAGGCGCGAGAGCCCAGTCGAAGTGCGTCGACCGGCTCAGTGCGGCCAGTTCGGGCGAGGGTCCGGAGGCGAAGCGCGCGCCCCACAGGGCGCCCTCGTTCGTGCCGTGCGCGGCGGATTCAGTCACCGCCCCAGCCTACCCAGCGCCCGAGCGCCCGCGCGGCGGGGGCGGGGTCGGCGGCGTGGCGGCGTGGCGGCATCCACGACGCACCCATCCGTCGCACATCGCGCCTACCGCACCGGATAACCACGATTCGCGGCGGATGACGGCGCATGAGGGCGGGTGTCGCGACCGCTCATCGCCTCCTCCCCAGACAGCGATTTCGCCGATCTGTCCACGGATCGGCCCTTCGACCTCCCACGCGAGCCCGTCGAAGAGAAAGGTGAGGGGATGCCGCGTCACCTGCATCCCCTCCCCGCTTCCCTCGGGCCGGAGTTCTCCGTGGCCCAGGCTCATCGGGCGGGGGTCGGCGCCTCGCGCGTACTGGCCCCCGACCTGGTGCGTCCCTTCCACGGGGTGCGGATGAAGGCCATCGCCCCGACAGCCGGCGATCTCTTCGACGAAAGCCCCCGCGCGACCGAAGCGCGCGTCCTACGGGCGGAAATCCGGCGTCTGGCCCGTGCATTTTCGACGATCGCTCGGGGCGGATGGCTCTTCTCCCACACCACCGCGGCGGTGCTGTGGGATCTGCCTGTGCCGATCCGGCTGCTGCGCCGCGGCACCGAACTCATCGATGTCGCCGCGCTCGGTGCCAGGCGCGCACCGCGCGGACGCGGCGTGCGCGGTCGCCAGCTCTCACCCGAACTGGTCTCGGTGCGGGCGCACGACGGTTTCGTGCTGGCGAGCGCGGCATCCGTCTGGGCGCAACTGGGGGTGCTGCTCACCATCGACGAACTCGTCGAGCTCGGCGATGCGATCGTCTACATCCCGCGCCGGCACGGGATGGAACGCGGAACATCGGACGACGCGCTCAGCACACGCGAACATCTGGAGGCTGCCCTCGCCGCGGGAAGACGCGCGGGTGCGGCACGGCTGCGCGCCGCGCTGCCCCATGTTCGAGTCGGCGCCGCCTCCCCCGGCGAGACCCGCATCCGCCGCGCGACCATCGCAGCGGGGCTTCCCGAGCCCGAACTCGACTACGACGTCGTGCGGCGCGACGGCCGCCCGATCGGATTCACCGAGCTCGCGCATCCGCGCTTCCGGCTGTTGCACGAGTACGAAGGAGACCACCATCGTCGCGACCGCGCGCAGTGGTACCGCGACATCGACAAGCATGCGGCGTGCGTCTCCGAGGGGTGGGAGGTCACCCGGATCACGGCCGCGCACGCCTACCCCGACACCGCGCCGGCGGTGCGATTGATTCGCAACGCGCTCGTCCGGGCCGGATGGCGACCCTGACGAGACGGCGGCGCGCTCGCCCCCGTCACTCATCCGGCCCGAATCGCGGCTATGACGGCGGGTAGCCGTGATGTGCGACGGATGACGACGGCGGCATCCCCTTCATCCGACACGAATCGCGGTTATGGAGGCGGGAGACCGCGATGTGCGACGGATGAACCGTGGATGCGGGCACGCGCGCGCGTCAGCGCGGGGCGACGAGCCGCGCCGCCGATGCGACGAGACGCTCCAGCGGGCCGCGCCCGAACGTCAGAGCCCACAGCGTGCACAGCGCGAGGGTCGTCAGCACGAACGGCCAGAACGGATCTAGGGCGCGCAATCCGGTGAGATCTCCGGTGTCACCCAGCGCGAGCTGCGCCCAGAATGCCCATGCCAGCAACTGGCCGGCATAGGCGGTCAGAGGCATCGCCCCGACCGCGCGCAACGGCACCGTCGCCCAGCCCGCCCACGGCAGCGGCGCCCGCGCCAGGCCCAGGCAGATCAGCTGGCTTCCACCGATCGTCACGACCGCCGCGCCGGCCGATCCGATCACTTCGATGAGCCCGCCGCTGTGGGCCTCCGACGAGAGCACCGCGCTCAGATAGCCGTCGGCATCCGCAGACACGACGCCCGCCAGCAACAGGGATGCCGCCCCCGCCGCGACGATCGCCAGTGCGCCGCCGACCGCGAGCGACAGCGCCGTTCTCGGCGCGCGCAGCTCGTACCGGCCGAGCGCCATTCCCGCGATGAGGAACGCGCTCCACAGCGGAAACGGGTAGTGCCAACCGACGATCAGCGCGACGTCGTGCCCCTCCACACCCTGCCACACCGGCAGAGCGTCGAGGGCCGGCAGGACCCACGGCATCACGAAGGCCAGCGCGGCGGCGATGGCCCACAGCGCCCACCTCGGCATGGCGAGGAGCGGGACGGCGATCAGGAACAGCAGCGCATATGCCGGCAGGATCACGAACACCGGCACTCCGGTGGCGATCAGCAGCGCGCCGATCGTCCACACCAGCACGGCACGCACGACCAGACGCCGACGCGCATTCGCCAGCGCCGCGCCGGCCGCCGGGCGGATGCCGCCGGTCACGAGGGAGATCGCGACGCCGGCCAACACCGCGAACAGAATCGAGGCTCGCCCCTGTGCGACAGCGATCCACGTCTCCGGGTCGGACGCATCGAACGGCGCGATCGTCAGCAGGTGCGCAGCGAACATGCCGAGAACGGCGAGCCCGCGCGCGAGGTCGACGCCGCGGACGCGACCGGGGGCGTCGAGCTGCGCGAGCCCGATCGGGATCACTGCTGCCGCAACAGCCACACCAGCAGAGCCTTCTGGGCGTGCAGACGGTTCTCCGCCTCGTCCCAGATGACCGATTGCGGGCCGTCGATGACGTCGGCATCCACTTCGTAGCCGCGATCGGCGGGCAGGCAGTGCATGAAGATCGCGTCGGGCTGAGCCAGTGCCATCGTCTCGCGCGTCACCTTGTACGAGCCGAGGTCGCGCAGCCGGACGGCCTTCTCCTCTTCTTTGCCCATCGACACCCAGGTGTCGGTGACGATGATGTCGGCACCGGCGGCGGCCTCCACCGGGTCGGTGCAGAGCGTCACCGAGCCCCGGGTCGTCGCGGCGATGCGGTCGGCAGCGGCGACGACGTCTTCGCGCGGTGCGTACGCCACGGGCGAGGCGACCCGCACGTGCATGCCCGCGGTGACCCCGGCGAGCACGTACGAGTGCCCCATGTTCGAGGTGCCGTCACCGAAGAACGACAGCGTGAGCCCGGCCGGATCCCCCTTGTGCTCGCGGATCGTCAGGAGATCGGCGAGCAGCTGGCAGGGGTGGAAGTCGTCGCTGAGCGCGTTGACGACCGGCACGGTCGTGCCACGCGCCATCTCATCCAGCCCCGCCTGCGCGTAGGTGCGCCACACGATCGCGGCGACCTGTCGCTCGAGCACGCGAGCCGTGTCGGAGGGCGTCTCCTTGCCGCCGAGCTGGCTGGTGGCGGTCGAGATGATCAGCGGCGAACCGCCGAGGTCGGCGATGCCGACGGCGAACGAGACGCGCGTGCGCGTCGATGATTTGTCGAAGATGACCGCGACCGTCTCGGGGCCGGCGAGGGGCTTGAGCGCCCAGCGGTCCTTCTTCACCTCGATCGCGAGGTCGAGGATCTCGGCCTGTTCGGCGGGAGTCAGGTCGTCGTCGCGCAGCAGATGGCGGGTCATGCGGGCTCCTCGGTGAGGGTGGATTCCACCTCGTGCAGCGCACGGGCGAACAGGGCGGTGAACTCGTCGACCTCGACGTCGCCGATCGTCAGCGGCGGCGCGAGTCGGATGGTGGAGGGGTTCGCGGCGTTGACGATGAGACCGGCATCCTGCGCCGCCGCGACCACCTCCGCTGCGACCGGATGCCGCAGGGCGACACCGATGAGCAGGCCCCGGCCCCGGCATCCGGCGACCAGGGGCGAGTCGATCGAAGCGACGGCATCGCGCACCTGCTCCCCGCGAACGAGAGCGTTGTGCGGCAGATCGGCCCGTTCGATCTCGGCGAGCACGGCCGAGGCGACCGCGGTGGCCAGGGCGTTGCCGCCGAACGTCGAGCCGTGCGTGCCGGGGTAGAACAGCTCGCCGGCGGCGCCGAAAGTGATCAGCGCGCCGATCGGGAACCCGCCGCCGATGCCTTTGGCCACCGTGATGGCGTCGGGGGTGATACCTGCGTGCTGGAACGCGAACCACGCTCCGGTGCGGCCGGCACCGGTCTGGATCTCGTCGACGATCAGCAGCGCGCCGTGGCTCGAGGTGAGCTCGCGCGCGGCGCTCAGGTATCCCTCGGGCAGGTCGATGACGCCGGCTTCGCCCTTGATGGGTTCGACGAACAACGCCGCGACCCGATCGTCGATCGCCGCTTCGAGGGCCTCGACGGTCGAGTCGAGGAACTCCACACCCGGCACCATCGGCTCGAACGGCTGCTGCATGTACGGTTTGCCGGTGAGGGCGAGCGTGCCCATCGTGCGGCCGTGGAACGCGTCTTTCAGCGCGAGGATGCGGGGGCGATCCGCACCCCCATTCCTCGATGCGGCACCGTGGAGCCGCGCGAGTTTGAACGCGGCCTCGTTGGCCTCGGCGCCGGAGTTGCCGAAGTAGACCCGGCCGTCCTCGCCCGTTCCGGCCAGGCGCTTCAGGCGCGCGGCGAGCTCGAGCTGCGGGGGCGTCGCAAAGTAGTTCGACACGTGCGCGAGGGTCGCCGCCTGCCCGGCGACGGCCTCGACGAACACCGGGTGGGCGTGCCCCAGGGAGACCACGGCGATGCCGCCGAGGAAGTCGAGGTAGCGGCGCCCGTCGCCGTCCCACAGGTACGCACCCTCACCGCGGACGAACATCGCCAACCGGTCGCCGACGTTGCGCACGAGGTCGCGCGCGACGCCGTGTTGCCAGGTGTGGGCCCGCGTGGCCGAAGACTGTTCGCTCACCCTGCCACCACTTCCGTTCCGATTCCCTGTTCCGTGAAGACCTCCACCAGCACCGAGTGCGGCTGGCGCCCGTCGATGATCGCGGCCGTCTCGACGCCGCCGTCGACGGCATCCAGGCACGCCTGCATCTTCGGGATCATGCCCGACTCCAGCCGCGGCAGCATGGTGCGCAGCTCGGATGCCGTCAGGTGCGAGACGAGCGAGTCGCGGTTCGGCCAGTCGGCGTAGAGCCCCGGCACGTCCGTGAGCACGACGAGCTTGGTCGCCCCCAGGGCGATCGCGAGAGCAGCAGCGGCGGCGTCGGCGTTCACGTTGAGCGAGTGCCCCGGGTTGTCATGGTCGGGCGCGATGGAGGAGACGACGGGCACGCGACCGGCCGCGAGCTGGTCGAGCACGGGCTGCGGATCGACCGCGACGACGTCGCCGACGTGCCCGAGGTCGTGCTCGGCGCCGTCGATGACGACGCCGCGACGACGCCCGCGGAAGAGCCCGGCATCCTCCCCCGACAGCCCCGTCGCGAAGTGTCCGTGCGTGTTGATCCTGGCGACCAGCCGCGGGTTGATCTGGCCGATGAGCACCATCCGCACGACATCGATCGCCTCCGTCGAGGTGACGCGGTAACCGCCCTTGAACTCGCTCTCGATGTCGAGACGGTCGAGCATGTGGGAGATCTGCGGTCCCCCGCCGTGCACCACGACGGGCTTGATCCCGGCGTAGTGGAGGTAGGCGATGTCTTGCGCGAAGGCGTCCTGCAACGGTTCTGAGACCATCGCATTGCCGCCGTATTTGACGACGACGATGCGGTCGCGGAAGCGCTCGAGCCACGGCAAGGACTCGATGAGCACGGCGGCCTTCGCGGCGGCCTGTTCGGGGGTGGTCTGCTGGAGGTCGGTCATGATGCCTGGTCACTCATGAGGAATATGCGCTGTTCTCGTGGACGTAGTCGTGGGTCAGATCGTTCGTGAGGATCGTCGCCTGCGCGTCGCCCACCCTCAGGTCGATGAGGATGTCGGTCGCGCGCGGCGTCAGGTCGACCTCGTCGCGCGGCCGGTCGGGGCCGCCCGCCGTGCACACGCGCACGCCGTTGAACGACACGTCGACGTCGTAAGGGTCGAACGCGGCGTCGGTCGTGCCGATCGCGGCGAGCACGCGGCCCCAGTTCGGGTCGCCTCCGAAGATCGCCGCCTTGAAGAGGTTGTTGCGGGCGACGGAGCGGCCGACCGTGACCGCGTCGGCCTCGGTTGCAGCGCCGACGACACGGACGGCGATGGCGTGGCTCGCGCCCTCGGCATCCGCCTGCAACTGCTCGGCGAGGCTCTGGCAGACCTCGGTGAGTGCCTTTCGGAAGGCGTCCGCGTCGGGCCGGATGCCGCTGGCTCCGCTGGCGAGCAGCGTCACCTGGTCGTTGGTCGACATGCAGCCGTCGGAGTCGAGCCGGTCGAAGGTGCGGGCGGTGGCGGCGCGCAGCGCGCTGTCGAGGTCGGATGCCTCCAGCACGGCGTCGGTCGTGATGACGACGAGCATCGTCGCCAGGCCCGGGGCGAGCATGCCGGCGCCCTTGGCCATGCCGCCGATCGTCCAGCCGTCGCGGGAGACGACGGCG
>JASGEE010000163.1:0-15379 GCA_047606715.1 Microbacterium sp. | reverse complement strand
GGCCTGCTCTCGTAGTAGGGTCGTGACCAGATGAGGATGCCGGGCAGGCCCCGGACGACGGGGTGAACCCGGCATCCTTTTTCACATCAGGCGATCGCGTTCCGGGTGCGTCGAGCACGGCGACACGGACGCGACAAGAACCGGGAGACAACGTGTCTGTCAAGATCGGAATCAACGGCTTCGGCCGCATCGGACGTAACTTCCTCCGAGCGGCGCTCGAGCAGGGCGCGGACCTCGACATCGTGGCGGTGAACGACCTCACCGACAACAAGGCGCTCGCCCACCTGCTGAAGTACGACTCCGTCGGTGGACGGCTGAAGGCGGAGGTCTCGTACGACGCAGACTCCATCACCGTCGATGGCAAGGCCATCAAGGTCTTCGAAGAGCGCGACCCTGCGAACCTGCCCTGGGGTGAGCTCGGCGTCGACATCGTCATCGAGTCGACCGGTCGGTTCACCAAGGCCGTCGACGCGAAGAAGCACCTCGCGGGCGGCGCGAAGAAGGTCATCATCTCGGCGCCCGGCACCGATGTCGACGGCACGTTCGTCGTGGGCGTCAACGACGGCGACTACGATTCCGCCACCATGAACGTCATCTCCAACGCGTCGTGCACGACCAACTGCCTCGCGCCCCTGGCGAAGGTCTTCAACGATGCTTTCGGCATCGAGCGCGGCTTCATGATGACCGCGCACGCCTACACGGCGGACCAGAACCTGCAGGACGGCCCGCACGGTGACCTGCACCGTGCCCGCGCGGCCGCCATCAACATCGTGCCGGCCGCGACCGGCGCGGCCAAGGCCATCGGCCTGGTGCTGCCCGAGCTCAATGGCAAGCTCAGCGGCTCCTCCTACCGCGTACCGGTGACCACCGGTTCCATCGTGGACCTGACGATCATCACGTCCACCGAGGGCCTCACCGTCGAGATGATCAACGCCGCATACGAGAAGGCCGCCGCCGAGGGCGAGCTCGTCGGCTACCTGAAGTACAACACCGACCCGATCGTGTCGACGGACATCGTTCACGACGACCACTCGTCGATCTTCGACGCAGGTCAGACCAACGTGTCGGGCAACCTGGTGAAGGTGTCGGCGTGGTACGACAACGAGTGGGGCTACTCGAACCGCCTCGTCGACCTCGCTGAGATCGTCGCCAGCAAGCTCTGAGAGAGAACCATGGCTCTGCGCACCCTCGACTCCCTGGGTTCGCTGGCCGGTAAGCGCGTCATCGTCCGTGTTGACTTCAACGTCCCTCTGAAAGAGGGCGTCATCACGGACGATGGCCGTATCCGGGCGGCTCTTCCCACCCTCACCCACCTGCTCGACCAGGGCGCTCGCGTCATCGCGTGCTCGCACCTGGGCCGGCCCGACGGGGCTCCCGACCCGAAGTACAGCCTCGCGCCGGTCGCGCAGCGCCTGTCCGAGCTTCTCGGGGGGCCCGTGGCCTTCGCGAGCGACACCGTCGGCGATGCGGCGCAGGCCGCGGCATCCGGCCTGGAAGACGGCGGCATCGCCGTCATCGAGAACCTGCGGTTCAACCCCGGTGAGACGGCGAAGGATGCCGGCGAGCGCACCGCGTTCGCGCAGCAGCTCGCCGCTCTCGGCGACGCGCTCGTCTCGGACGGCTTCGGCGTCGTGCACCGCAAGCAGGCCTCGGTCTACGAGCTGGCCGAGCTCGTGCCGTCGGCGGCGGGCTTCCTCATCGAGAAGGAGGTCGACGTGCTCGACCGCCTCACCGAGAAGCCCGAGCGTCCGTACGCGGTCGTCCTCGGCGGCTCGAAGGTCAGCGACAAGCTCGGCGTCATCGAGCACCTGCTGCCGCGCGCGGACAAGATCCTCGTCGGCGGCGGGATGCTGTTCACCTTCCTCGCAGCGCAGGGCCACAAGGTGGGCAAGAGCCTGCTCGAGGTCGACCAGCTCGACACCGTCAGCGGCTACATCGCCACGGCCGCCGAGAAGGGCGTCGAGCTCGTCCTGCCCGTCGACGCGGTCGTGGCATCCGGCTTCGCCGCCGACGCCGACCACGTCGTGGCCGCTGCAGATGCGCTCGAGGACACCCCCTTCGGCACCGACGGTCTGGGACTGGACATCGGGCCCGAGACGGCCGCGATCTTCGCCGAGGCGATCGCATCGTCGAAGACGGTGTTCTGGAACGGCCCGATGGGCGTGTTCGAGATGGCCGCTTTCGCGGCCGGGACGAAGGCCGTCGCGCAGGCGCTCACCGAGGTCGACGGCCTGTCGGTCGTCGGCGGGGGGGACTCCGCCGCGGCGGTGCGCCAGCTCGGTTTCGCCGACGACCAGTTCGGTCACATCTCGACCGGCGGCGGCGCGAGCCTGGAGTTCCTGGAGGGCAAGAAGCTCCCGGGTCTGGAGATTCTCGGATGGGAGAACTGATGGCGCGCACACCGCTCATCGCCGGCAACTGGAAGATGAACCTCGACCACCTGCAGGCGGTCGCGTTCGTGCAGAAGCTGCACTGGACGCTCAAGGATGCCGCCCACGAGGACGGTTCGGTCGAGGTCGCCCTCTTCCCGCCGTTCACCGACATCCGCACCGTGCAGACCCTGATCGACGCCGACAAGATCCCGTTCGCTTTCGGCGCGCAGGATCTCTCGGCGCAGGACTCGGGCGCGTACACGGGGGAGATCTCGGGCGCGTTCCTGAGCAAGCTCGACTGCCGCTACGTCATCATCGGGCACTCCGAGCGTCGTGAGTACCACCACGAGAGTGACGAGATCGTCGCGGCGAAGGTGCAGGCGGCGCTTCGGCACGCTCTGGTGCCGGTCATCTGCGTCGGTGAGACGCTCGAGCAGCGCGAGGAGTCGGGACCCACCGCGGTCTCGATCGCGCAGTTGCGGGCCGCCCTGGACGGCGTGCCCGCCGACGCGGACATCGTCGTGGCGTACGAGCCGGTCTGGGCCATCGGCACGGGACAGGTCGCCTCTCCCGAGCAGGCGCAGGAAGTGTGCGTCGCGCTGCGCGAGGTGCTCACCGAGACGCTCGGTGCGGATGCCGCGGCAGGCACGCGCATCCTCTACGGCGGCTCGGTGAAGTCGGGCAACATCGCGAGCTTCATGCGCGAGCCCGACGTCGACGGCGCCCTCGTGGGCGGGGCGAGCCTCGTCGCCGACGAGTTCGCCGCGATCATCCGCTACCAGAAGCACGTCGGCGTCTGACGTCGCCGGTCGGGGGCATCTCATCTGGCGAGGCGCCCCCGACCGGTATACTCGACCCTTGTGCGCCCCGCCGCGGGCGCCGCGAAAGGCTTCATCGACTGTGGACATCCTCGAGTTCGTGCTGCAGGTGCTGCTGGGCATCACCAGCCTCCTCCTCACCCTCCTGATCCTCCTGCACAAGGGCCGCGGCGGCGGTCTGTCCGACATGTTCGGCGGTGGCATGAGCTCGGCGCTCGGGTCGTCGGGTCTCGCCGAACGCAACCTCAACCGCTTCACGGTCGTCCTGGCGCTCGTCTGGTTCGTCGCGATCATCGCGCTCGGCCTCATCACGAAATTCGAGGGACTCTGATGGCCACCGGCGGAAACGCGATCCGCGGCACCCGTGTCGGCGCCGGACCGATGGGGGAACAGGACCACGGCCACCACGCCGACCGCATCGCGGTGTCGTACTGGGATGCGCTGGGCAACGAGACCGTGCGCTACTTCGCCGCGGGCATCGCCGAGGAGGAGATCCCCGACACGATCGACTCGCCGCACTCGGGCCTGCCGGCCGGGCGCAGCAAGGAGAATCCGCCAGCGCTCGCGAAGACCGAGCCGTACAAGACGCACTTGGCGTATGTGAAGGAGCGTCGCACCGAAGACGAGGCGAAGACGCTTCTCGACGATGCGCTGCAGCAGTTGCGGGAACGCCGCGGTCAGGACTGACCACGGCGGGACAGCAGAACGCCTCGGGATCGCACCGCGACCCGAGGCGTTCTGCGTCGGTGCTTACTCCGCGAGGTGCGCGGAGAGGAACCAGCGGTCCTTCTCCAGGCCCGCCTTGATCTCGATGGCGACGTCCTGGCTCGTCAGGTCGAGCTCATCGAGCCCGTCGATGGCGGCCTGGACGTCGGCGATGACGGCATCCATGTCGCTGACGACGGCGCCGATCTCGTCCTGCCACTGCGCGAAGCCTGCCGGAACGGCCGTCTGCCCGGTCTTCTCGGCGATCGACGTCGAACGCGCGTCGATCGGCAGGCCGAGGGCGACGATGCGCTCCGCCGCCAGGTCGGCGAACTCCTGTGCGTGCGCGACGACGGAGTCGAGCAGCTCGTGGATCGCGATGAAGTTGGCACCGCGCACGTTCCAGTGCGCCTGCTTGCCGTTCACGGCCAGGGCCTGCAGTCCGAGGACGACCGGGGTGAGGAACTGCGCCGTGCCGGCGGAAGCCTCGGGGCCGGCGGCGGTCATCGAAATCGTGTGCGTCTTGGTCATGATCTCTCCATTCGACAGGGCTGTTGGCCCTCGTTACCTCTTCAACGGTACTCAGCCCCGGGCGTTGCGCAAGCAAGACAAGGCTGGGCTTACACCGGTGACGACGACCTGGCGCGGGGCGCTATCGTCGGGTCATGACGATCGCCGACGACGCCTCGATTCTCTCCCTCGCTGCGGGCGCACCCGTGCTGCATCCGTCCGCATTCGTGGCGTCGGGCGCGCGCATCGTCGGAGATGTGACGCTGAGTGAGGGATCGAGCGTCTGGTACAACGCCGCCGTGCGCGGCGACGGGGCGCCCATCGTGCTGGGGGCGGGCAGCAACCTGCAGGACAACGTGTCGGTGCACGTCGACGACGGGCGGCCGGCCGTCATCGGCGCCGATGTCTCGGTCGGTCACAACGCGGTCGTACACGGCTGCACGATCGGTGACGGATCGCTGATCGGCATGGGCAGCGTCGTGCTGTCGGGCGCGGTCATCGGAGCGGGATGCCTCGTGGCCGCTGGAGCGGTCGTTCTGGAAGGCACCGTCGTGCCCGGCGGCTCGCTCGTGGCGGGCGTGCCGGCGAAGGTCCGTCGTGCGCTGACCGATGAGGAGCGTGCCGGCATCCTGCGCAATGCCCAGAGCTACCGCGACCGCTGCGCCGTCCACGCCGGCGCCGCCGACGCGCGCTGAGGCGCTTGCCGCGCGCTGAGGCGCTTGCCGCGAAAAACGGAGATATCGCGAAACACGGATGCCATGCAGCCTCGGCGTCCGTTTTTTCGGACATCTCCGTTTTTCACGGCACGCATCGAGCAGACGGAGGGGATGACGGGAATCGAACCCGCGTAATCAGTTTGGAAGACTGAGGCTCTACCATTGAGCTACATCCCCGAGCCCGCACGGATGCGGGACCTCGGAAAGTCTACAAGGTCCGTTCGGCTAGACTGACCACTGGTCGTTTCGGCGCTCGCCGTCACACGCGGGTGAGCGCACCCGGGGCGTAGCTCAGCTTGGTAGAGCGCCCGCTTTGGGAGCGGGAGGCCGCAGGTTCAAATCCTGTCGCCCCGACACGCGGCCCCAGATCCGCAAACCCCCAAACCCCAGACCTAAGCACGCGCAGGTGCGCGGCCGCACACGAGGAGAACAACAGGCATGGTCACCAGCACCGTCGAGAAGCTCGGCCCGACCCGGGTGAAGCTGCACATCACGGTCACCCCCGATGAGCTCAAACCCGCCATCACGCACGCGTACGAGCACATCGCGCAGGATGTGCAGGTCCCCGGCTTCCGCAAGGGCAAGGTTCCCGCCCCGATCATCGACCAGCGCGTCGGGCGTGGCGTGGTCATCGAGCACGCCGTCAGCGAAGGTCTCGACGGCTTCTACCGCGAGGCTGTCACCGCAAACGAGCTGCGCACCGTCGGCCGCCCTTCGGCCGACGTCGTGGACTGGCCGAGTGAGAAGGACTTCTCCGGTGACCTGAAGGTCGAAGTGGAGGTCGACGTGCGTCCCGAGTTCGACCTGCCGGCCTTGGAGACCGTCACCGTCACGGTGGACGCGGTGGAGACGGATGCCGCCGCCATCGACGCGGAGCTCGACCGCCTGCGCGCCCGCTTCGGCACGCTCGTCCCCGTCGACCGTCCGGCGGCGAAGGGCGATTTCGTCGAGCTGAACCTCGTCGCCACGATCGACGGACGTGAGATCGATCGCGCCGAGGGCGTGTCGTACGAGGTCGGGTCGGGCGAACTGCTCGAGGGGATCGACGAGGCCGTCGATTCGCTCACGGCGGGTGAGGACACGACGTTCCGCTCCACGCTCATCGGCGGCGACCACGCCGGCGAGGAGGCAGAGGTCGCGGTGACCGTCACGGCCGTCAAGGAGCGTGAGCTGCCCGACGCCGACGACGACTTCGCCCAGATGGCCAGCGAGTTCGACACGATCGCCGAGCTGCGCGACAGCCTCGGCGCGCGCGTCGCCGAGCAGTCGGTGTTCGTGCAGGCATCCGCTGCGCGCGAGAAGCTCATCGACGCGCTCATCGAGGCCGTGGAGATCCCCGTGCCGGCTCAGCTCGTCGAAGACGAGGTGCACTCCCACCTGGAGGGCGAGGGGCGTCTGGAGGATGACGAGCACCGCGCCGAGGTGACCGAGGCCAGCGAGAAGCAGTTCCGCACGCAGATGGTCCTCGACAAGCTCGCCGAGGCGCACGACGTGCAGGTCTCGCAGGAAGAGCTCACGCAGTACCTGATCCAGACGGCGGCGCAGTACGGCATGGCGCCGCAGGAGTTCGTCGACACGCTGCAGCAGAACGGCCAGCTCCCGCTCATGGTCGGCGAGGTCGCCCGCAACAAGGCGCTCGCGATCACGCTCGGCAAGGTCACCGTCGTCGACACCGACGGCAAGGCGGTCGATCTGACCGGGTTCGCCGTGTCGGATGAAGAGGATGCCGATGAGAGCGACGTCGCCGAGGCTTTGGCCGAGGAGGCACCCGTCGCGAAGAAGGCTCCCGCGAAGAAGAAGGCCGCCAAGAAAGCCGACGCCGAGTAGCAGCGACCGCTTCGCACCCCACACGATCAGACGCCGCCCCGATTCGGGGCGGCGTCTTCGTACCTCGAGGTATGCCGACGGCGAACACGGGCGGTTCGCGCTCGGCGCGTCGGTAGATTCGATGGCGAACGCAACCCCGAATCAGGAGCATCCATGGCTGAACCACTTGTCGCGACGAGCGTCTTCGACAGGCTGCTGAAAGACCGCATCATCTGGCTCGGGTCGGAGGTGCGTGACGAGAACGCCAACGAGATCTGCGCGAAGATCCTCCTGCTCGCGGCCGAAGACAGCGAGAAGGACATCTACCTCTACGTCAACTCGCCCGGCGGCTCGATCACTGCGGGCATGGCGATCTACGACACCATGCAGTTCGTGCCGAACGACATCGTCACGGTCGGCATCGGCATGGCCGCATCCATGGGTCAGCTGCTGCTGACGGCCGGTACGAAGGGCAAGCGGTACATCACCCCGAACGCGCGGGTGCTGCTGCACCAGCCGCATGGCGGCTTCGGCGGCACCGCGAGCGACATCCAGACCCAGGCCGAGCTGATCGTGTCGATGAAGAACCGTCTCGCCCAGATCACCGCCGACCAGACCGGCAAGACCGTCGAACAGGTCAACGCCGACGGTGACCGTGACCGCTGGTTCACCGCCGAGGAGGCGCTGGAATACGGCTTCGTCGACCACATCCGCGAATCGGCTGCCGATGTCATCGGCGGCGGTGGCACCGAGAACTGAACAGGATCCGATCATGAACACTCCGCACCTGCCGCAGATCCAGATGCCCCAGATCCAGATGCCCCAGAGCCGCTACATCCTGCCCCAGTTCGAGGAGCGCACCGCATACGGCTACAAGCGTCAGGACCCGTACAACAAGCTGTTCGAGGACCGCGTGATCTTCCTCGGCGTGCAGGTCGACGACGCCTCCGCCGACGACGTCATGGCGCAGTTGCTCGTGCTGGAGAGCCAGGACCCCGACCGCGACATCGTCATGTACATCAACTCGCCCGGCGGATCGTTCACCGCCATGACGGCGATCTACGACACGATGCAGTACGTGTCGCCGCAGATCCAGACGGTCGTGCTCGGACAGGCGGCATCCGCCGCGTCGGTGCTGCTCGCCGCCGGCGCGCCCGGCAAGCGTCTGGCGCTTCCCAACGCCCGCATCCTCATGCACCAGCCGGCCGTCGGAGAGTCCGGCCACGGCCAGGCCTCCGACATCGAGATCCAGGCCGCGGAGATCATGCGCATGCGCACGTGGCTGGAGGAGACGATGGCTCGGCACACGGGCCGCGCGCAGGAGCTGGTGCACAAGGACATCGACCGCGACAAGATCCTCTCCGCTTCGGAGGCGCTCGAGTACGGGATCGTCGACCAGGTGCTCACCTCCCGTAAGCGCACGCCTGCGGCGCTGACGACCTGACGTTTTGCGTCCACAACTCGTGTCCAATCCGACCCGTTGTCGGTGTCAGCGGTTAGGCTCGAACAACGACCCGGATCAAGGAGACGCAGATGGCTCGCATCGGTGAGAGCGCCGACCTGTTCAAGTGCTCCTTCTGCGGCAAGAGCCAGAAGCAGGTGGGTCAGCTGATCGCCGGGCCCGGCGTGTACATCTGCGATGAGTGCGTCGAGTTGTGCAACGAGATCATCGAAGAGCGCATGGCCGAGTCGGACGAGGGCGTCGTCAGCGACTTCGACCTGCCCAAGCCCCGTGAGATCTTCGCCTTCCTCGAGGAATACGTCGTCGGTCAGGATGCCGCCAAGAGAGCCCTGTCCGTCGCCGTCTACAACCACTACAAGCGCGTGCGCTCACACGGCACTTTGCAGACCGCCGAGCAGCGCGCCGACCAGGTCGAGATCGCCAAGAGCAACATCCTGCTGCTCGGGCCGACCGGATGCGGGAAGACGTATCTGGCTCAGACGCTCGCCAAGCGCCTGAACGTGCCGTTCGCGGTCGCGGATGCGACAGCGCTCACCGAGGCCGGCTACGTCGGCGAAGACGTCGAGAACATCCTCCTGAAGCTCCTGCAGGCCGCAGACTTCGACGTCAAACGGGCCGAGACCGGCATCATCTACATCGACGAAGTCGACAAGATCGCCCGCAAGGCCGAGAACCCGTCGATCACGCGCGATGTGTCGGGTGAGGGCGTGCAGCAGGCGCTGCTGAAGATCCTGGAGGGCACGGTCGCCTCGGTGCCGCCGCAGGGCGGACGCAAGCATCCGCACCAGGAGTTCATCCAGATCGACACGACGAACGTGCTCTTCATCGTCGCGGGCGCGTTCGCCGGGCTCGAGGATATCGTGTCGGCGCGCGTCGGCAAGCACGGCATCGGCTTCGGCGCGCGACTGCAGGACAAGGGTGACCAGCTCGACCTGTTCAGCGAGGTGCAGCCCGAAGACCTGCACAAGTTCGGTCTCATCCCCGAATTCATCGGGCGCCTTCCGGTCGTCACCTCCGTCGCACCCCTCGACCAGACGGCGCTGATCGACATCCTCACCGGCCCGAAGAACGCCTTCGTCAAGCAGTATCAGCGCATGTTCGAGCTCGACGGTGCCGAATTGGAGTTCGACGACGACGCTCTGCGGGCTATTGCCGACCTGGCGATCGCCCGCAAGACCGGCGCCCGCGGCCTGCGCGCGATCCTCGAGGATGTCCTCGGTCCGATCATGTTCGAGATTCCCTCCACCGAGGATGTTGCGAAGGTCATCGTCACCCGCGCCGCGGTCGTCGACGGCTCCGACCCGACCCTCGTGCTGCGGCAGAAGCGCAAGAGCGCCTGAGCTCTCAGGCACGTGGCTCACGTCGAGGCGACGACGAGTCTTTCCGTGGGCTGACCGGTGAGGTCGGCGATGAGTTCGAAGTCTCTGTCGACGTGCAGCACGATCAGCCCCGACACCTCGGCGATCAGCAGGTCGGGCACAGAAGGCGCGCGGTGCAGTCCGCGGGAGGCCAGCATCGACTGGGTCCGCAAGGCTCGCTCCTCCGCTCCCGGCGCGATCTCGATGCGGATGAACTCCGACACCGGGGGTTACTCGATCAACTGCGACCACTCGCTCGCGGAGTGTGCCGAGTAGCCGACCTCGAGAAGTGTCGGCGTGGTCACGTGGACGAGCCCGCGTGTTGTGCGCTCGGCCCAGACATCACGATCCGGACTCGTCGAGATGCGAGCCAGCGCCGACTTGTCGATGAGCCAGCGACTCACGACCAGGCGCCTCGCATGACGTCATCATCGAGAAGATCCACTGCGACGCGGGTGAAGCGCTCGAAGTCGGTCGACGTCACCGGTCGCTCGTCGCGTGTGCGCAGCCTCTTGTGCGATTCTGCGGCGGAGGAACTCGCTGCGCGACAGCCCTAGGCGCTCGGCCTTGGCGTCGATGCGACGCAGGTCGGCTTCAGACACGTTGCGGATGAGGACATCAGTCACGACGTCACCCCCCAGGGCTTTCGAGTGATCGATATCCGAAGATATCACTTGCGAACCTTCAGTCATCGCGGCGCTTCGGGAGGAGATGGCAGCTCGGGAGGATGAGATTCCGCCTTCTCATCCTCCCGAAGCGCGATCTCCTCCCCAACTGCGCGGTCGGCGCGGCGACCCCGGGCGCGACTCAGCCGCCGAGGCCGCGGCGCTTCAGGAGCGGGGCGATGTCGGCATCCCGCCCGCGGAAGTCGCGGTAGGCCTCGAGCGGATCCTTCGACCCGCCGACGCCGAGCAGCAGCGAGCGGAACCGGTCGCCGTTCGCGCGCGTGAGCCCGCCGTTCTCGGCGAACCACTCCACGGTGTCGGCATCGAGCACCTCGCTCCAGATGTACGAGTAGTACCCCGCGCTGTAGCCGCCCGAGAAGACGTGTGCGAAGTAGGTCGACGAGTACCGCGTCGGCACGACGGGGTTGTCGAGTCCAATGGCTCTGAGGGCGGATGCCTCGAACGCCGCGACGTCGATGTCCTGCGCGGCATCCTCGGCACCGAGCGAATGCCACGCCTGGTCGATCCACGACGCGGCGAGATATTCACTCGTCGCGAAGCCCTGGTTGAACGCCTCGGAGGCGCGGAGCTTGTCGATCACCTCCTGCGGCAGCGGCTCGTTCGTGTCGATGTGCCGCGCGTACGCGGACAGAATCTCGGGCCAGAGGATCCACATCTCGCCTACCTGACTCGGGAACTCGACGAAGTCGCGGAAGACGTTCGTGCCCGCGAAATGCGGGTAGGTCACCGTCGCGAACAGGCCGTGCAGGGCATGTCCGAACTCGTGGAACAGCGTCGTGACCTCGTCGAGGGTCAGCAGCGTCGGCTCGCCCGGCGCGGGTCGGGGGACGTTCAGGTTGTTGACGACGATCGGCAGTGTGCCGCGCAGGCGCGACTGCGAGACGATCGAGTTCATCCATGCGCCGCCGCGTTTCGTGTCGCGCGTGTACAGGTCGAGCAGGAACAGGCCGAGCGCGGAGCCGTCCTCGTTGTGTATCTCGAAGACGCGCACGCCGGGGTGATAGGCGGGGAGGTCCGTCCGCTCGGTGAAGGCGATGCCGTACAACAGCGTGGCCGTCCGGAACACGCCGTCCTGCAGCACGCGCTCGGCCTCGAACCAGGGGCGCAGCGCCGTGCGGTCGAGGTCGTACTCCGCCTGGCGGACGCGCTCGGTGTAAAACGCCCAGTCGTGGGCTTCGAGCGGGAAGGGGGCATCGCCCTGGTCGATCTGAGCCTGCAACGCCGCCTGCTCGCGCCGCGCGTTCGCGGCGGCGGGCTCGGCGAGCCGCCACAGCAGGTCGCGTACCGCCTCGGGGGAGCCCGCCGTCTCGTCGCTCGTGACGTAGGCGGCGTGGCTGGTGTCACCGAGCAGTTCCGCACGCTCCGCGCGCAGGCGCACGATCTCGCGCAGGACCTCACGGTTATCGTGCGCGCCGCCGCGCGATCCCCGCGCCCGGGATGCCTCCAGCAGGCGCCGCCGGCTCTCGCGATTCGTGAGGGTCGAAAGGTACGGATGCCCCGTGAACAGCGTCAGGGTGACGACGTAGCGGCCCGGGAGACCGCGGTCTTCGGCGCCCCGCGCGGCCGCCGACAGCTCGCCCGCGGTCAGTCCGTCGAGCTCGGCGGCGTCGTCGAAGACGACCGCGAGATCGTTCGTATCGGCGAGCAGGTTCTTCTCGAACGTCGTCGTGGGCTGCGCGAGGCGCTGGTTGAGCTCCGTCAGCTGTGTCTTCTGCTCGGCATCCAGCGCCGCCCCGGCGTGCGTCATCTCGCGGTGGGTGCGCTCGAGCAGGTAGAGGTCTTCGGGATTGAGGCCGAGCTCGTCGCGGCGCGCATGCAGCGTGTCGATGCGGGCGTATAGCGCCGCGTCGAGCGTGATGGCGTCGTGGTGGGCCGACATGAGGGGTGCGAGCGTCTCTTCGATCTCCTGGATATCGGCGGTCGCATCGGCGGAGGAGACCGTGTAGAAGGTGCCGGACACGTTCCCGAGCGTCTCGCCGGCGCGTTCGAGAGCGACGAGCGTGTTCTCGAACGTCGGCTCTGCTTGCTGCGCGGTGATCGCGTCGACCTCGGCGCGGTGCGCCGCGAAGGCGGCCTCGAACGCCGGGAGGTAGTCCGCGGGGGAGATCTCGCGGTAGTCGGGGAGCCCGTAGGGGAGGGTGGAGGGGTTCAGAAGCGGGTTCGCCGCGGCATCCGTCATGTCTTCAGCGTAGGGCGTGCTCTGGGGCGCAACGCAGCGACGTGAGACGAACTGATCGGTTGTGGCACTGTCGGGTGAGGATGTTTGCACAGGAGGCTCGCATGGCGTCGATGATGAGGGTGGGAGCGCTGGTCGTCGTCGCTGTCGTGGCGCTGACCGTGTCCGGGTGCGGCGCGCAGTGCGGCACCGCTGCTCCGACCGATGTCGAGCCGGAGGCGTCGTACCTCTGCTTCGGCACGACGGTTCCGGCATCCGTTCTCGACGAGCGCCCCGGCATCGACGAGCTTGGCGAGTCCGGTCGCACCGCGCTCGCGCGAGCACAGATGTGTCATGTTCGGCCGTTGTGCGTCGGGCTGGGGGCGGATGCCGACATGTTTGCCGCGTGCGGGCTTCCGATCAGTCCTCGGAGGCCTGGACGACGACTGCGCCGGAGGCGTCGAGGAGCACCTCCCACCCGGCATCCGACGAGGCGTAGGGGCGGCCCTCGAGCCAGGTGAGCGTCCAGCGAGCATCTTCGCTGCCCGGGCGGGCGTCGACTTCCGCGATCGCCGCGCGCAGCTGAGCCGGCACGGCTGCAGGCGGCGCCTCGCCCGCAGCCCACCGGGTTCCGAGGCGCATCACACCTCCACGGGTGCCAGGCGGATCTCGGTCACCGCGGTCTGCTCGCCCGCCACGAAGACGATCTCGTCGATGCGCCCCACTGCTCTGAGGTCGCCCTCGGCCACCGCGAGCGCGTCGACGTCCTGCGCGGTGATCGTGACGTGCTCGACCGGTGTCTTCTGCGACGCCTTCGCCTCGGTCTTGGCGCGGCGGATGCCGATGAGCGCGGCGCTGACGGCGCTGAGCACCTTCGGGTCGCCCGCGATCCCCAGCGGCTCCGGCCACGGCGCGGTGTGGATCGAGCCCTCCTCGAACCACGACCACGCCTCCTCCGTCGCGAAGGCGAGCACGGGGGCGAGCAGGCGCAGCAACGTCGAGAGCGCGAGGCGCAGCGCGAGCGCCGCGGATGCCTGGCCGACATCCGTCCGGTCGTAGGCGCGCTCCTTGACGAGTTCGAGGTAGTCGTCGCAGAACGTCCAGAAGAACGCCTCGGTGACCTCCAACGCGCGGGCGTGATCGTAGGCCTCGAAGGCCGCCGTCGCGTCGCGCACGACCTGATCGAGGGTCGCGAGCATCGAGGCATCCAGCGCGTGCGTGATCTCGGCGCCGTCTGGCACGGGAAACGACAGCACGAACTTCGCTGCGTTGAGCACCTTGATCGCCAGGCGCCGTCCGATCTTCACCTGCGTCGGGTTCTGCGGGTCGAACGCCGCGTCGGCGCCGAGTCGGCTGGATGCCGACCAGTAGCGCACGGCATCCGTGCCGTGACCGGCGAGGATGTCGGCCGGGGTGACGACATTGCCCTTGGATTTCGACATCTTCTTGCGGTCGGGGTCGACGATGAAGCCCGAGATCGAGGCATCGGTCCACGGCGCGCGGCCGTCTTCGAGCAGGCTCCGCAGCATCGTCGAGAACAGCCAGGTGCGGATGATGTCCTGACCCTGCGGCCGCACGTCGAAGGGGGCGACGAGGCTCCACAGCTCGGGGTCGCGCTCCCAGCCGCCGGCGAGCTGCGGCGTGAGCGACGAGGTCGCCCAGGTGTCGAAGATGTCCTTCTCGGCGTCGAAGCCGCCCGGCACGCCGCGCTGCGCCTCGTCGTAGCCGGCGGGCACGTCGACGGTCGGGTCGATCGGCAGCTGCGCCTCGTCGGGGATCAGCACGCGGTCGTAATCGCGCTCGCCGTGCTCGTCCAGGGCGTACCAGACCGGGATCGGCACACCGAAGAAGCGCTGGCGCGAGACGAGCCAGTCGCCGGTGAGCCCGTTCGTCCAGTTCTCGTAGCGCACGCGCATGAAGTCGGGATGCCAGTGCATTCCCCGCCCGAGCTCGATGAGCTTCTCGCGCAGCGCGGCGTCGCGCGCCCCGTTGCGCAGGTACCACTGACGCGTCGAGACGATCTCCAGCGGCCGATCGCCCTTCTCGTAGAACTTCACGGGGTGGCTGAAGGGCTTGGACACCTCCAGCAGCTCGCCGGATGCGGTCAGCAGCTCGACCATCTTCTTCTTCGCGCTGAAGACCGTCAGGCCCACGAGCTCGGCGTAGGCGGCCTTGGCGGCATCCGTCACGAGCACCTCCGGCGCGTCGGGCAGCACGCGCCCGTCGGGCCCGAGGATCGTGCGGTTGGGGAGGTCGAGCTCGCGCCACCACACGACGTCGGTGACGTCGCCGAAGGTGCAGATCATCGCGATGCCCGAACCCTTGTCCTGCTGGGCGAGGGGGTGCGCGAGGATCGGGACCTCGACGTCGAAGATCGGGGTGCGCACGGTCTGGCCGAAGTGGGGCTGATAGCGCTCGTCGTCGGGGTTCGCGACGAGTGCCACGCACGCGGCGAGGAGCTCTGGCCGCGTCGTCTCGATGTGGATGTCGCCCGTGCCGTCGCTCTTGTGGAACGCGATGCGATGGTAGCTCGCCTGCTGCTCGCGGTCTTCGAGCTCGGCCTGCGCGATCGCGGAGCGGAAGTCGATGTCCCACAGGGTCGGGGCGAGCGCCTGGTAGGCCTCGCCGCGGGCGAGGTTGCGCAAGAACGCGAGCTGGCTCGTGCGGATCGTGTCGTCGGAGATGGTGCGGTAGGTCTGGGTCCAGTCGACCGACAGCCCGAGCTGGCGGAAGAGGTTCTCGAACTGCTTCTCGTCCTCGATGGTCAGCTGCTCGCACAGCTCGATGAAGT
>JASGEE010000162.1:0-2778 GCA_047606715.1 Microbacterium sp. | reverse complement strand
GTGCGATGGACGGATGCCGCGGCGGCATCCGTCCATCGCTGACCGGGTCAGCCGACGGCGAGGCTGCCGGCCAGGCGGATATCCCGCGAGGAGGCGCCGACGAGCACGTCGACGGTGCCCGCCGGAGTGACGAAATCGTGGCTTTCGACGTCGTAGTACGACACCGAGCGCCGTGAGATCGGCACCTCCACCCGCGCCGATGCCCCCGGCTCCAGGCACACCTTGGCGAAACCGGTCAACTGCTTCGGCGCCGTCACGACGGGGGCAGCGATCTGCCCGGCGTAGACCTGCACGACCTCGCTGCCGGCGCGCTCGCCGGTGTTGGTCACGGTCACCGCCGCGATCCCCGCCGTCTCGCCTTCGGCGGCCTCGACCCGCAGGTCGGAATACGCGAACGTCGTGTACGACAGGCCGTGACCGAAGGGATACGCCGGCTCGATCCCGCGCGCATCGTGCGCGCGATAGCCCACCAGCACCCCCTCGCTGTAGTGAGCGTCGCCGTCGACCCCGGGATAGTCCGCGGGGTGCGCGGCCGGGGTGTCGGACAGCGACATCGGGATCGTGAACGGCAGCCGACCACCGGGCTCGCTCGCCCCGGTCAGCACCCGGGCGAGCGCGTCGCCCTGCGCCTGGCCGGGGAACCAGGCCTGCAGCACCGCGTTCGGCTGCCCGCCCCAGTTCGTCTGGGTGACCGGGCTGCCGGTCATCAGCACGAGCACGGTCGGCGTCCCGGTGGCGATGACGGCGCGGATGAGGTCGTCCTGTCCGTTCGGCAGGCCCATGTGCGGGCGGTCGTCGGCCTCGGCCTCGTAGCTGCGCACGACGACGATCGCGACGTCCGAGGTGCGGGCGAGGGCGGCGGCTTCCTCCGCCTCGGGGGCGAAGACCCCGGCCGGTGGCGTCCAGCCCAGGCGCAGCCGCGCGCCGAGGAGGAAACCCTGTGCGGGGTCGTCGGCCGCGTACTCGAAGACGACGTCGTACACCTCGCCCGCCACCAACTCGACGGTGATCGTGTCTTGCACGGGAGTCGAG
This sequence comes from Microbacterium sp., assembly GCA_047606715.1. GTDB lineage: Bacteria > Actinomycetota > Actinomycetes > Actinomycetales > Microbacteriaceae > Microbacterium. The sequence continues at coordinate 1,746 of JASGEE010000162.1, read as the reverse complement.
TCGCCGGTGCCCTGGTCGACTCCGCCGCTGCCCGCGTACCCGCTGCCCGCGTACCCGCTGCCTGCGTACCCGCTGCCTGCCGCGCCCGACCCGGCCAGCGGGACGATCGTCGGCGCGATGGCGTCGGCGCCGTGGCCGGCTGAGCGATACACGGCGCCGCCGAGCGAGAACGACCACGAGCCGAGGCTCGTCACGACGAAGTCGTAGCGCCCCGTCTGCGGCACCGTCAGGGTGCCCGTGTAACGCACCGAGCTCTGGCCGTTCAGCTCGGTGGGCAGCTGCGCGTAGCGCGCCGAGCCCGCATTGAAGCCGGGGAAGTTGTGGAACCCGAGGTTCAGCTCGATCTGTCCCTCGGTGCGGGAGAGGAACGGCTCGCCGTCGAAGCTCGTGTTGAGCCAGAAGTCGGCGTGCAGACCCCGTTCGCCGTCGGGGGTGCGGAAGAAGCTCGACGGCACCGCGTCGGGCCCGGGCAGGAGCGCCCCGGGAGTGACCGGGTCAGATCCGTAGGCCACGGTGATCTCGACGTCGTCGCCGAGCGCCGCGCGCAGACCCTGCAGTGGCGAGACCTCCTTCGTCGGCCGCACCTGGGAGCTGCCGCCGCCCTGAGCACTGACGGCATCCACGTCGGGCCCGATCAGGGCGACGGTGCGCACCGGAGCGAGCGGCAGGATGCCGTCGTTGCGCAGCAGCACCATGCTGCGCTCGGCGATCGAGCGCGCGATGTCGTGATGGCCGTCGACGTCGAACTCCTCGATCGTCGGCCGGTTCTCGAGCTGACCGAGTCCGACGAGGGGGCGCAGGATGTTGCGCACCTTCTCGTCGAGAGCCTGTTCGCTGACCTCGCCGTCGTTCCAGGCGTGCCACAGCTGCCCACCCCAGAAACCCTCGCCGGGCTGTTCCTGGTCCAGGCCCGCATTCGCCGCCGTCGCTGTGGAGTGGTTGGCGCCGTAGTCGCTCATGATCCACCCGCGGAACCCGAAGCGGTCGCGCAGGATGTCGGTGAGAAGAGTGCGGTTGTCGCACGCGAACTCACCGTTGACGCGGTTGAACGAGGCCATCATCGACGCCACCTGCGCCTCCTGGACGAGGGCTTCGAACGGCGGGAGGTACAGCTCGAGCATCGTGCGCTCGTCGATGACAGCGTTGATCGAGGAGCGGTGGTCTTCTTGATTGTTGATCGCGAAGTGCTTGGCGCACGCCTGCACGCCCTCGGACTGCACCGCCTTCACGAACGCGACGCCCATGCGCGAGGCCAGCGCCGGGTCTTCACCGTACGACTCGAACGTGCGCCCGCCCACGGGCACGCGGGCGATGTCGACGGCCGGGCCGAGCGAGACGTTGTGGTCGGTCGTGCGGCACTCGACGCCGATGACGGTGCCGTAGTCGGCGGCGGCATCCGGATCCCAGGTCGCCGCCAGGGCGATCGGCGCCGGCAGCTCGGTCGCGCGGCCGTCGTGGACGTCGCCCCGGTTGATGCGCACGCCGGCGGGGCCGTCGGCCATCTGGATCGCGGGGATGCCGAGCCGCTCCAGCGGGCGGGCGTAGAACCCGTAGTCCCAGTTGACCTCGCCCGTGACGAACGCGATCTTCTCGTCGATCGTCAGCTGGCTGAGGATCTGCTCGACCCGGGCATCGGTGTCTGGATTGTCCCACCGCGCAGAATGGTCAGAAGTCATGAGTTGTGTCCCTTGTCTCGCGCGAAGGGCGCGCGCGACCATCTAGGCCCCCCCCATCACCGTGGGGACC
>JASGEE010000161.1:0-18822 GCA_047606715.1 Microbacterium sp. | reverse complement strand
GAGTTCGCGGTCGCCCTCGGTCGGCCGGGCGCCGTGCGGGCGGCGGCATCCGTCTGCGCCCGCAACGCGCCCGCGCTGTTCGTGCCCTGCCATCGGGTGCTGCGCACCGGGGGAGGCCTCGGCGGCTTCGCCTGGGGCGTCGAGGTCAAGCGCGCGCTGCTCGATCGCGAGGGCCGCGAGGCCGCCGCGGGGCGCGGATCGTGGTATTCAGTGACACCCGTGGAGGTCCGCTAGGGTCATTTCCGGGAGGCGCGTGCCATGGGAATGATGCTGCCGAACGAGCTCATCTGGGTGATGGAAAAGCTCGGATTCGACTGGCCCGACATCGACGAGGACGAACTGCGCCGTGCCGGCCAGATGGTCGGCACTTTCCGGGACGAGCTCGAAGGCAAGCTGCAGGCGATGGACCGCAAGGTCAACGGCGATCTCGCAGCGGCACTGCAGGGTCAGGCCGGCCCCGCCTACGTCGCCGCGTGGAACACCAACCGCTCGCAGAACCTGCAGAACCTGCTCGATCTGCTCGGTCCCGTTCCGGCAGGCGTGGACGTCGCCGCCGGAGGGGTGCTCGCACTCAAGATCAAGGTGATCGCCGAGGTCACGACGACCATGATCGCGCTCATCGCGATGCTGACCAACCCGCTGACGGCAGCGGGCGCCGGCGCCATGCTCATCATCAAGAAGAAGCTGCTGAACGCCGCGGTCGACATCGCCATCGAGCAGGTGCTCAACCAGGTGCTGCCCATGGTGATCGAACCGCTCGCGCACGAGCTGCCGGGAGTGGTCATGGCCGCTCTCGAATCCCCGATCGTGGAGTCGGTCGCGGGCGATCCCGACCAGTTCTACGCCGACCTGCAGGCGCTGGAGCAGGCGCAGGGCGAGATGGAGCAGCACGCTGCCGACATCGAGAGCCTCACCGAGCGACTGATGTCCGATCTCGCGAGCCTCGACATCGGAGGTGACTGACCGATGAGCATTGGCAGGGCCGTCATCCGCCCGCTGAAGAACTCGCTCGACGACATGCCGGTGCACGTGCGCCAGCTGGCGGAGATGTTCCGCAAGCACGGTGTGAAGCAGGACGCCGCGCGGGGCCGGGTCGAGGGGTTGGATGCCGCGAAGGTTCCGGACGACCTGCAGAAGGCGTGGAAGACGGACTCTGTGTGGATGCCCGACGATGTGGTGGGCGCAGGCAAGGGCAACCGTCCAGATCCGGGGGATTACCTCGATGAGGACTACGTGAAGAAACACCTTGAGCGGTTCAAGGACGGTGGGACGCGGTTCTACCGACCTTCGAGCCTCGACACATACGGACCAGGCAACGCGGGCACGACGTTCGTCTTTCCCACCTCCGAGGTGGATGACCTCATCGCTCAGGCGGGCGGCGACCCGGAGAAACTGGGCGTGCTCCTCGGGCTGGGCGAGGACTTCTTCCCCGCGGACGGTGTCGTCACCCGCGCCGATTTCACGTACGACGAGTTACAAGCGGGCGATCTCAGGATCCCGTCGGGCAACGAAGGAGGAGCCGACCAGGAGAAGTGGATACCGGGGGGTTACCTCCCCGAAGGGCTCCGTGAGGCCGTGTTCACTACCCATCCCCATGCGACGTCGGCCGATCCGAGTGTCGGCGGCACCTGGGGATCCTTCGACGGCGAGTTCTCGTTGAGATGACCGACCTCGAAACCGAATCCGTCGTCTACCCCAGGAGACTCGAGTACTACCGACTGGAGCCGCTGGGGGCGGACCACCCGTTCTACACTCCGGAAGAAGCACGGCAGCGGTACTCCGAGGGCCGACTCATCAAGTTCATCCCGAACGAGCATCCGCCCGCATGGTCCTTCAGCGCAACGTCCAGCCGTTGGGACGCGTTCGACGGCGACAATTACGACGTGAGTGGGACGTTCTACACGCCGCAGAAGACGCCGTTGCGGGAGGTGGAATGGGAGACGGTCGGAGGCGTGTTGGTGTGCCGGCGGGTCGTCGACGTCTTCTATCCGGAGGGCGATCCGCAGTGGCGGGTGCCGTTCATGAGTGTGGTGACGGTGGAGCAGGAATTCGGGACGGACGGCGTCGCGCTGATCACGGTGTCGTCGCCGTTGGAGGAGGACGCGGTGTGGGAGGTTTCCGGCGTGCCGGCCCCGACGGTGCCGGTTCCGCAGTTCGGTGATTGGGGTCCGCTGGTGGCCGCGTCGGCACCGCCCGCGGTCGAGCGGTTCGGGTGGGATGCGATCACGGCGGCGAAGGAGTTCGCCGACAGTCGGGTGGCGTGGGGGGAGCCTGTCGGGGAGGCCGCGGGCTGGCGCGTCGCGGCGGGGGCTCGTGATGTCGTGGCCGCGATTCAGGCGGTGCTGCGCGAGGGGCATCCTCGTCCGGGCATTCCGGTGCTGGAGCGTGGGGACGTGTGTCTTCTGCCGTTGGCTGCGCAGTCGGATGCTGCGGGGAGTGCTCGCGATCCGGGTGAGGAGCGGCGACGGTTCGACCGGATCGGCAGTGATGTCAGTGATGCGTGTGAGCAGGGCAACGGGCGGACGAGCGTGTTCGACCTCGAGCGTCGCGGGTCTGACCGGGTTGCCTCGTATGCGGCGGCGTTGCGCAGAGCGGGCGCGACGCGGGTGTTGTGGTGGGCTTTCGAGCCGGTGGACGTGAGCGCGAGGGGTGTGACGCTCGTGTGGTGCGGGGATGAGTCGGCGGGGGATCTGACGTTGGCGGTCCAGGTGGTTCCGGTGAGCTGGGTCAGTGAGCGGCGGACGAAGCCCGGTGCGGTCGAGGTCGACCTCGCCTGGTCACTCGCCGACGTGATCGGAACCCCGCACGCATGAGCGCACCGGGCGGGACGGGATAGCCTGACATGCAGACGGGGCGAGGAGCGGATGGATGACCGTGACGATCATCGCAAAGGCGGACGGCGACCCGAAGAAGCTGGGTGTCATGCTCGGCCTCGGCGAGAACTTCTTCGTCGATGCGAGCGGCGCTCCGGTCGCCATCGTGCGCGCAGACTTCAGTTACGAAGACCTCGCGAATGGAAACCTGAGGATGCCGCGCGGCAGCGAAGGTGGCGCCGTCGAGCAGTGGATCCCGGGAGGATACCTCCCGGAGGGGATACCCGAGGCCGTGTTCAACACGCACCCGAGTGCCACGGGCAGCGATCCGTCCGTGGGCGGCAGCTGGGGCAGCTTCAGCCCCTTCAGGCTGTGAGCGTGACGCGTGATCGTGGACGACCCCCGCCCCAGTTGTGGCGCGGTGAGGTGCGGCTGCGTTGCGTGAGGCGGGCGCGACCCGGGCGTTGTGGTGGGTCTTCTGGTCCGAACAGGCGCCACCGCGGGGTGTCGTCCTGGTGTGGTGCGGATCGGAGCAGGCGGGTGAGCGGACGTTGGCGGTGCACGTGGTGCCGGCCGGTTGGGTCAGCGAGCGTCAGACGAAGCCCGGCGACGTGCAGGCAGACCTGCGGTGGGGGCGGGCCGATCTGGGTTCGACGCAGGGGTCCGAGACGTGAGGCAGGCGGCGCGTGACGGGCGCGCATCGACCGGGGGTCGTCTCCGGCAGCGGATAACCTGAGACAGACGAACGACGAGGATGGGACTCATGACGGACGCATTCGGACGCAGCGCGGGGCCGCTGACGCCGCGGATCTACGGCGGCAGCGAGCTCGGCGTGCTCGCGCTGACCGCGCCCGGCGACGTGCATCCCCGCGTCGAATACGTCGGCGGCGACCTCTTCGTGGGGTTGGACGACCACGGCGTGGCGGTCACGCAGGGTGAAGTCGAGCGATGGTCACGGCCGTTCCGCGACGCGGTGCGCGAAGCGCTGCCGAGCGACACCGCGACGCCGGATGCCGCCGACGGCGTGATCGTCGTCCGCGACGAGGTCGCGGCGGCTGCGCTGCTCGTCGACCCGGCGCGGCTGCCCGGGTCGCCGCAGACGCCCGTCGTGTTCGCCCTGGCGCGCGACCGGGTGGCGATCGTCGGCGCAGGCGACGAGGCGGCCGTGGGGCGCGTCCTCGACCTTGCCGAAGAGCTCTTCGCGGCGGGCGGCCCGCTCGTCAGCGCGCATCCGGTCGCACCGGCCGGTGGTGCGGACGGTGGTTGGGCGCCGTTCCCGTGGCGGGAGCGGTACGCATCGCTCACACCGCGGTTCGAGCGCGTGCTGCGGCTGTTCAGCGTGCGTGCCTACGAGGCCCAGTCGGTGGCGCTGCAGCGCCCCGACGTGCACTTCGCCGACCCGAAGATCCAGGTCCTCGACACCGGTGTCACGGTCACGATCGCTGCGTGGCCGAAAGGGACCGCGACGCTGCTCCCCGTCGTCGACAACGTCATCGTGGCCGACCCGGCGGGAACGCTCAGCGTCGCGACCTTCGATCAGTTCCTCGACGCCGGTGGTGACGCGATCATTCGCACCGGACTGTCGCCGCTGCGCTACTTCGTGCCCGGTGAGCCTCCGCGGAATCCCGGGGCATGATCTGGGAGATCGAACACGAGACGTCGGGCATCGACGGTGTCGACGAGCACGGGCGCCCCGACCCCGCATACGCTGCGGCGCTGGGACTCCTGCGTGCACCGTGGGGCCGGCGGAGCCTCGCCTTCACCTGCGACATCGTGGTCTGGCTCGTCCTTCAACTGCCGCTGTGGCTCGGCGCCATGCCGCTGGTGTTCAAGCTCGTGGCGGGCTCGATCTCGGCGTACGGCTTCGTCAATCACCCCGACTTCGTGCTCGCGGTCGTGATGGCCTCGATCTCGGTCGGGCTCGGGCTCGTCTGCGGCGTCGTGCAGTGGATGCTGCACGGTCTTCGGGGGACGACCTTCGGCAAGACGCTCTGCGGGATCCGTACCGTGAACGTCCGCACCCTCGAGCGCCCCGGCGTGGGCCCTGTGCTCGCGCGCTTCCTCGTCGTCGCGGCATCCGCCCTCGTCCCGGTCGCCGGCCCCGTGCTCGTTCTGCTCTCGCCCGCGTTCGACCCGGCGGAGCGCGGTCGCGGCTGGCACGACCGACTCGCCAACGTCTGGCTCGTCGACGTGCGCGCGGGCCTGAACCCGTTCGATGAGAAGCGCATGCGCATCGCTCGCAAGACGGTGCGGGCCGAACCGCCCCCCGCACGCCCCGAGCTGCCGTCGCTGGCGACACCGGAGGATGCGACGACGCAGTCCGAATATCGCCCAGGCGGCAGGATCAGCGCAGGTGTTCTCGGCGCGACGCGTTCTCACGAGCCGCGGGCCGCGGCCGTTGCGGCATCCGGGCCGGTGGCGCCCGCCCAGAGACCGGTTCCCTCGTCTCACCAGATCGTCCGTGACCACGCGGGGCTCGCGCTGCGCCTCGATACGGGAGAGCGCATCGCAGTGTCCGGTGCGATCCTGCTCGGTCGCGCCCCCGATGTCGCCGGCCACCCGGGCGCTGACGCCGTCCCGGTCGCAGACACGACCAGGACGCTGTCGAAGACGCATGTGCTGGTCCGCCCCGTCGACGGCGGACTCGAGGTCGTCGACTGCCGTTCGACGAATGGATGCGCCCTGATCCGCGGCGGGGTCGAGCACGCACTGGTCGGGGGCGCGTCGGCAACGGCCGTCGCCGGCGACGCGATCCGACTCGGCGATCGCATCGCGCAGGTGGTGAGCGCATGAGACTGAAGCTGACCCTGCACCGCGACGAGGGCGATCTCGTCGACATCGTCGTCACGACCGATTCCACCGCCACCGCGGGCGACGTCGCCCGCCGCATCGCCGAGTCGGATCCGAAGCGCTCGGGCACCCCCGGCGGGAGCGAGAAGATCACGCTCGCCGTCGCGCCGCCCACCAGCACGCGTATGATCGCGCTGCATCCAGACCTCGCGATCGGCGAGGCGCCGATCGGCTCGGGCTTTGCCGCATCCGTCGTCGACTACGACGCGAGAGACGACGCTTCCGACCCGCGCGAAGTCGTCGGTGTGCTGCGCGCGACGGCGGGGCCGGTCGCCGGTCAGGAATTCCCGCTGACGGCCGGTCACGTCACGATCGGACGCGACGCTGCGAACGATGTCGTCCTCGCAGACCCGATGGTCTCCAAGCGGCACGCGCGGCTGGAGATCGGCGCCTATGTCGAGATCGTCGATCTCAACTCCGCGAACGGCGTGCTCGTCGATGGCGTGCAGATGCAGCGCGTGCGCATCGACGCCGGCACTCCGTTCATCATCGGCGGCACGACGCTCGTGCTGGTGCTGACGGGCTTCTGGGACGACTCGGAGGACGAGGAGCCGATCATCGAGCGCGGCGGGGGCCTGCTCTTCAACCGCAGCCCGCGCGTCGAGGTGCGCTACCCGGGCCGGAAGTTCAAGCCGCCACGCGTGCCCACCGAGAAGATCGGCAAGGTCTTCCCGTGGCCGATCCTTATCGCCCCGATCCTCATGGGAGCGACGCTGTTCACTCTCAACGGCAATCCGCGCTCACTCTTGCTCATCGTGATGACGCCCCTGATGGCGCTGTTCAACCTCGTCAACCAGTCGTTGCAGAGCAAGAAGAGCGTCAACCACGAGTTCATGCTGTTCGAGCGTCGCTTCGAGCAGCTCGAGGAGGACCTCTTCCGCGGCAAGCCGGAGGAGGAGCTGGCACGGGATGCCGAGGCCCCGCCGGTGGCCGAGATCTTCGACCAGGCCATGCGGCTGGGCCCCTTGTTGTGGACCCGCCGCCCCGAGCACTGGAACTTCCTCGGTCTGCGACTGGGGACCTGCCGCCTGCCGGCGCGCAACGGTATCGACGACGTCGACTCGCCGGACGGACTGCCCGAGTTCGTCGATCGCGTCGACCGATTGCGTGAGCGGTACGCGTTCGTCGACGGCGTACCCGTCTTCGAGACACTGCCCGGAGCCGGCTCCATCGGCATCGCCGGCCCCCGCGTGCTCGCCGCCGACGCGATGCGCGGCATCGCGGTGCAGCTGCTCGGGCTGCATGCCCCCAACGACGTCGTCGCCGTCGCGTTCTCGGACACGGCGTGGACGAGCGAGCTGGACTGGTTGAAGTGGATGCCGCATACCTCGAGCGAGCGCAGCCACTTCCGTGACAACGCGCTCGCCGACTCCGCCCCCACAGCGGCCTCCCTGCTCAGCTCGCTCGAGGAATACGTGCGTCGCGCGGGCGGCGCCGCCGCGCCTCGCGGACCGTTCCAGGACGAATGGAATCCGCTCCAGTACGGCACCGACGTCGCACGTGCCGCCGAGGACCGCAAGGTGACGCCGCCGGTCTCGGTCATCGTGTTCGTCGCCGGCGACGCCCCGGTCGATCGGGGGCGCTTGACCGAGGTGCTCGAACGCGGTGCCGACCACGGGGTGCACGCCGTCTTCGTCTCGCACGCCGTCGCATCGCTGCCTGCCGTGTGCCGCAGCTACATCGAGCTCAGCGCCGACCTGGGCGACGCCCGCGTCGGTCTCGTCCGCAGCGGGGAGAGCTTCGAGCACGTGCGGGTCGAGGGCGTGTCGAACGCCTACATGCAGATGCTGGCCCGTCGCCTGGCGCCGGTGGTCGACGCGAGCACCGTCGTGCATGACGCGTCCGACATCCCGAACGCGGTGATGCTCTTGCAGCTGATCGACCCCGCGATCGCCGAAGACCCCGGCGTCGTGATCGAGCGGTGGCGCCAGAACAACACCATCGTCGACCGCTCGGCGGCACTCCGGCCGAGACGGAAGAACGCGGGGACGCTCCGGGCGATCGTGGGCCAGGGCGCGAGCGACGCGATGACCCTCGATCTGCGCGCCCAGGGCCCGCACGCTCTCGTCGGCGGCACGACCGGGTCGGGCAAGAGCGAGTTCCTGCAGGCGTGGGTGCTCGGCATGGCCGCAGCGCACAGCCCCGACCGGGTGACGTTCCTGTTCGTCGACTACAAGGGCGGATCTGCTTTCGCGGACTGCGTCGACCTGCCGCACTGCGTGGGGCTCGTCACCGACTTGACTCCGCATCTGGTCCGCCGCGCGCTCACCAGCCTGCGCGCCGAGCTGCACCACCGTGAGCACCTCCTCAACCGTAAGAAGGCGAAGGATCTCCTCGAGCTCGAAAAGCGTCAGGATCCGGAGTGCCCGCCGTCGCTCGTCCTCGTGATCGATGAGTTCGCCGCCCTCGCCACGGAGGTGCCCGAGTTCGTCGACGGCGTCGTCGACATCGCCCAGCGGGGGCGCTCCCTCGGCATCCACCTCATCATGGCGACGCAGCGGCCCGCCGGCGTCATCAAGGACAACCTGCGCGCGAACACCAATCTGCGCATCGCACTGCGCATGGCCGACGAGTCGGACTCGCGTGACGTCGTCGACGACGAGATCGCGGCGAGCTTCCCCGCGAGCGTCCCGGGTCGCGCCATCGCCAAGACCAGTCCCGGGCGCCTCGTGCCGTTCCAGTCCGCCTACACGGGGGCATGGACGACGGTCGACGAGGGGGCCGCCGAGGTGCGGGTTGCCGAGCTCCGCTTCGGTGCCGGTCCCGAGTGGGAGCCCGACCTCCCGGCGGAATCCGATGCGCACGCCGAGGACCTCGGGCCCAACGACCAGCGACGCATCGTGTCGACCCTCGTGCGGGCGAGCGAGATCGCCCGGTTGCCGCGGCCGCGACGCCCGTGGCTCGATGACCTCCCGTCGCTCGTCGACCTGCGCAGCCTCGCAAACGACGCAGACGCCCGCATCCCGATCGCCCTCCTCGATGTTCCGGAGAGACAGGTGCAGGAGCCCGCGGTCTTCGTCCCCGACCGGGACGGTTCGCTCATCGTCTACGGGACCTCGGGCTCGGGAAAGTCCACGCTCCTCAAGACGATCGGCACGGTGGTCGGCATGCGGCCGGACCGCGGTCGCGTGAACGTCTACTGCCTCGATTTCGCGACCGGCGCGCTCGGAGCGCTCGCGACCCTGCCGCACGTCGGCTCCGTCATCGACGGCGGCGACGTCGAGCGCATCCAGCGGCTGCTGCGCACGCTCGACGGTGAGCTCGACCGTCGCGCCGCAGCGTTCGCGGCCGTCAGCGCCGCATCGATCCAGGAGTACCGCGACCTCGCCGACCCGTCGCTGCCGCGGATCCTGCTGCTGATCGACAATTTCCCCGACTTCAAGAAGGACTGGGAGGTCGCCCCCGGCCGCGGGCCCTTCTACCGGACGTTCATGCGCATCCTCGGCGAGGGCCGCACCCTCGGAGTGCACACGGTGCTCACGGCGGACCGCGGCAACGCCGTGCCGAGCGCGGTCGCCTCGAATGTGCCGCGCAAGGTCGTGCTGCGCATGGGCGACCCCTCGCAGTACATGCTGCTCGGCACCGCCCGCGACGTGCTCGATGAGCAGTCCGCACCCGGTCGTGCGATCATCGACGGTCACGAGGCTCAGATCGCGGTGCTCGGCGGCACCTCCAACGCGCTCGAGCAGACGAAGATCCTGGCGGCGCTCGGCGACCGGCTGCGCGACCGCGGCGTGCACGACCTGCCCGAGATCGGTGCGCTGCCGTCGGTCGTCGCGGCGGCAGAGATGCCCGCGAGCGTCGGTGGCCTGCCGGTGTTCGGAGTCGCCGATGACACGTTGGCGGCGCGCGGGTTCGAGCCGATCGGGTCGTTCGTGGTCTCGGGACCGCCGGCGTCGGGGCGCACGAATGCGCTGAAGGCACTCATCGTCGCGATGGAGCGGTTCGATCCGGGCATCCGGCTGTACCACTTCGGCAGCCGGCGCGCGGAGCTCAAGGACTTTCGGCCCTGGGTGCGCAGCGCGACGCGACCCGACGACGAGAAGGATCTCGCGACGGAGTTGACCGAGCTGGTGGTCAGCGAGTCTCCCGAGGCGCGGATCATGATCGTCATCGAGGACATGCCGCATCTGTCCGACGGCGTCGCCGACCGCCCGATGCGTGCGCTCTTGCAGGCGATGAACGATAGTGAGCACCTCCTGGTCGGTGAGGCCGAGATCACGCGCGCGAGCGGCAGCATCGGCGTCCTCGGCGAGTGGAAGTCCGCTCGTCAGGGCATCGTTCTCAAGCCCGACACCTACGACGGCGAGGCGATCTTCAAGACACCGTTCGGCAGAGTGAAGAGGTCGGACTTCCCCGTGGGGCGCGGCATCTTCGTACAGGCGGGCCGCGCCGTCACGATGCAGCTGCCGTTCGTCGTGGACACTGCGGCTGTCGCGGATGGTGGCGAGGCGACGGCTTCGGCGGACGAGGTCACCTCCTGACCTCGACGTTCTTCCCGACTTCTCGGCCCTCGACTTCGGCGGTGACGGATGAGCGGCATCAAGCCCGTCATCCGCGAGCTGCGCGAGGCGGTGCTCGACGGCATGGCCCAGGCGAAAGACAGGCTGCACCATGTCGCCGACCACCTCGGCGACCACTTCGATGACGTCATCCGGCGGGTCGGGGATGGGGACCACTTCGACGTCCCCGGCTCGACGAAGAACACCCCCGGCAGCACCTGACGCGACTCTCGTTCCGCGCCCCGAGACGCTCACGCCGGACGGGCGCATCGATTGGTCGCGTGCGCCGGGGGACGGTTTCGTCCTCGACGCGGACGGTAAGCCGATCTTCTCCGAGCATGTCCCGCTGGCCGGCGACAGGTTCGACCGCTACGGAGAACCGAACGGACGATTCGTCTCGCCGCTTTCGACCAACGGACCATTTTCTTAGGACAGCCGATCGCTGCCCTACGTCGAGAATCCGAACGCGTATCACGCGTACGAGTGGCTGCACTCGACCGCCGACGTGCAGCGTGTCTATGATTCGCGTCGATGGCGCGACACGCGGCGATGTCGATCTCGTACTCGAACATCACGGCCTCGATGTCTCTGACCTGGCGACGGTCCTCCGAGGCGAGGCGGCCGCGATCTCGGAGTGGGGGTCACCGGGTGGGGCGACGCAGGATCTGCTCCCCACAAGTGTCGAGTTGCTGGACGTGATGGGTATGATCCGAGAGGTTTCGTGATGGATGTCGATCAGCTGATGACGATCGTGCGCGAGGAAGGCCTCGACCAACCGGTGCTGGAAGGTCACGGAGTCCTGCGCAACGAGGCCGTCGTGCTGGAACACGAGGGGAGCGGGTGGACCGTCTTCCTCGCCAACAAGCGGGGAGGTCGCATCTCCTCGACGGTTCATGAGTTCGAGAGTCGCTCCGACGCGCTCGAGTACGTTCTCGAGAAGTTGCGGCAGACGGCGCGTGCACGTGAGGCGATGGCGCGACTTCGCGCCCGGCGTGCGGCGGCGGATGGGTAGTTCGCCCATGTGCGTTCGCAGGGCGGCGAACTTTCGGGACCTTTCCTTCCCGCCGTTGAAGACACTGCACAGCCGGACCATGGGTAGTTCTCCCCATGTCTGCTGTCGCGATCGTTGGATAGCATCGAACATGTAGGGGCCGACTGGCCCGCGCAAAGTCGAAACGCTGGGAGGCGGGTTCATGGCACACGATTTCGGTGCAACATACAGCGAGATGGAGAGTGCAGCGCAGCGGCTGCGCGACGGGCGTCAGACCGTCACCGACACGCTGAAGGAACTGCAGGGCATCATCGACGACCTCGTGCAGGACGGATTCAAGACTGAGAACGCGTCCGAGGCGTACTCGACCGCATACTCCGAGCTGACGACCTCACTCGATGACGCGGCGGAGGCTGTCAACGACATGGCCGAGGCGCTTGACCGCATGGCGGACCGCATCCGCGACACCGATGCGGAGCTCGCGGGCGGCTGAGAAGCGTGTACCGACACGTGTGGACGGACGGAGCACAGAGCCGATGAGATCCTCGCTGAGCTACTGGTACAACCTCACGACGCAGTCGGTGGTCCGTGACGACGTGCGCCCTTCGGAGGACTGCCTCGGCCCGTTCGCGACCGCTCAGGAGGCCGAGGACTCTCCGACCGTGCTGGTCGAGTACGCGCGCGCGTGGCTCGAGAGCGAGGAGAGCGAGCCGTTCCGGGAGATGGCCGCGGAGGCCGGTGACGACACCGGTCTGCTCTGACCGAGAAGTATGAGGATCCACCGCCTCGGCACGGCATCCGTCGCCCTGCTCGCCGCCGCCGCCCTGGCCGCGTGCTCACCGTCGGTGCCGGCGACGGTCGTCACCGGCACGCGCGTCGTGATGGGCTGGACCGGCGAGCTGACCTCGCTCAACGCGCTGGCCGATCCCACGCCGGGCAACCTCGAGGTCGCGGCGGCCACCCGCGACGGCTTCGGCGAGCGGGTGGACGGCGAGTTCGTGGCGGACGAGAGCTTCGGAACCGTCTCGATCGTCGGTGACGATCCGTTCGTCGTGCGGTACGACCTGGCGGAGCCGTCATGGTCGGATGGGACACCGGTGGATGCCGCGGACCTCCTGCTCGGGTGGGCGTGGGCCGCGGGACTGCTGGCCGATGCCGATGGGGCGGTTTCCGCAGGCGACCAGACCGTCGCGGAGGTCGACGAGTTCGCGCGATCGATCGAGGTGGTCTTCGGGCGCCCCACGAGCGCCTGGCAGACGGCGGTCACGGCGCAGGTGCCGGCCCACGTCGTCGGCGGGCTGGCGTTCGGCATCGAGGATCCCATGGAGGCCAAGCAGGCCGTCATCCGTGCGATCCAGGAGCGGGATGCGGCCAGGCTCGCCGCGATCGCGGAGGCGTGGAACGACGGTTTCGCCGTCGATGAGGGATCGGACATCGCCGGCGAGCTTCTCCTGGCCAGCGGACCGTACCGCGTCGACGGGGTGAGTTGGACCGCGGAAGGGCAGAGCGTGCGGCTCATCCCCAACGAGCAGTACCGGGGAGCGGCCACGGCGCAGATCGCCGCTGTCGATCTCGTCCCGGCGGGCGAAGACCCGCTCTCCTCCCTCGGCGACGGGCTCGACATCGTGCGGGTGACGCCGACTGCCGAGAACTTCGCCGTCGTCCATCGGCTGGAGCGTCGCGACACCGTGGTCGAAACGACCGACGACGGCACCGTCTGGAGCGTGCTGCTGCGTTCGGAGGGCGTGTTCGCGGGGCACGCCGCGCGCTCCGCGTTCTTGCGGACGGTGCCCGTCAACGACATGATCGATCGTGGCGCGGGGCCGTGGGCGTCGGCATACACGAAGACGACCTCGATGGTATCGGCGCCCGGCTCGTCCGCATACGACATCGTGGTCGAAGACTCGGGATTCACAGCGGCACTCGGCACGGCTCCCGAGGATGCCGAGGCCGAACGCGAGGTCGCCGGTGTCGGGTCGGGGACGCCGGTGTGCGTGCTCTACGACCGCGACAGCCCGTTCGCGAGCGGCGCGTTCGCGGCCCTTCGAGACGTCGCGGCCGAGGCGGGGTGGGAAGTCGCCGACTGCGGCAGCGATGACTTCGACGGGGCGGTCGGGCAGGACCAGTGGGATGCCGTGATCACGGCCGTTCCCGTCCCGTCGACGCCTGCGCAGCTTGCCGCGCAGTGGGGGAGCGACGGCGAGGCATCCCTCGTTGCGCAGACCGACACCGATCGCGATGCCCTCATCGCCGAGCTCGCGCAGACGACCGACGTCTACACCGCGCGCGAGCTGTACGCGCAGATCGAGGCGACCATCGTGCGCGCCGCCGTCGCTCGCCCCCTCGCGATGGACCCCGTCGTGACTCTGGTCGCCCCCGACGTGGACGGGGTGGTCGTGCGCGGCGGTGCAACAGCGCCGCTCACGGCCGGGATCGCCCAGTGGACGGCGGTGCCCTGACGCGGTGGCGCCGGACGCACCGCGCGCACGCGAACGTTTGCCTCGAGCTGCCGGCGAATTGTTGCATCCGAGCGAACGGCGGGCATAGGCTGGTGGGCTGTCGCGCGTGTCCATCAGGCTGTCAGGCCCGGGAACGGAGTGCGACAGCCCTTGTCCACCGACTCCTTGGAGGAAGCCATGTCCACGACCATCGTCGTCACGAAGCCGGCCGTCCTCCCCGCCGCGCGCGTCCGTTCGGGTGCATACGCGGCCGGAGTCGGGGGCTCACAGCGCTGACGCCCACGCGAAACCCGGCGGCATAGCCCGCCGGGTGTGTTCCCCGTCACGGCCGCCGCACGACCGGCCCACAACCGCCGACACCGCCTCGGGCGTTCGCGCGCCCGCGACATCCCCTCCCACCGTCCGCACGGCCGCCGCACGCGGCGGCATCCGCGTCACCATCCACGGAGCCATGACCTCACGCACCGAACCTCTCGAGTCCACCGCACCCGCTGCGGTGAGGCCGTCGACGCTGCGCGCTCTCGCGCGGCTCTTCCCGTTCGCCAGACCCGTCGTGTCGCGGCTGGTTCTCGGCGCCGTCAGCGCGCTCGTGGCGAGCCTGCTGGCCCTTGCGATCCCGCTCGTGCTCGAGGCTCTCGTGCGTGGGCCGATCGTCTCCGGTGATCGTGGCCCGCTGATCTGGGGCGCCGTCGCGATCCTCGTGCTGGGGCTGCTCGAAGCGGTCATGGTGTGGCTGCGCCGTTGGTTCGTGCTCGCGCCGTCGACGAAGGTCGAGCACGACCTGCGCACGAGCTTCTACGAACGCCTGCAGCGTCTGCCGGTCGCCTTCCACGATCGGTGGCAGTCCGGGCAGCTGCTGAGCCGCATGATGCAGGACATCAGCATGCTCCGCCGCTGGCTGGCGTTCGGCCTCGTGCTGCTCGTGGTCAACACGATCACGATCTTCGTCGGCATGCTGCTGCTGTTCCGCTGGCACTGGGCGCTCGGGGCGACCTTCCTCCTCGTCTGCGCGCCGCTGTGGTACGCCGGCTACCGCTTCGAGAGCGCTTACGGCACCCTCGCGCGCCAGAGTCAGGACCAGGCCGGGGATCTTGCCACCAGCGTCGAGGAGAGCGTGCACGGCATCCGGGTGCTCAAGGCGTTCGGTCGCGGCACGCACGCCCTGCGAAAGTTCACGCGTCAGGCCGAGACGCTGCGTCAGACCGAGCTGCGCAAGGCGCGCGCGGTCGGCTGGATCTGGTTCTGGCTCGTGCTGCTGCCCGACATCGCCTTCGCGCTGTGCCTCGGCGTCGGCATCGTGCTGCAGCAGCTCGGCCAGTTGCAGATCTCGCAGCTCGTCGCGTTCTTCGCGATGGCGACGGTGCTGCGCTGGCCGATGGAGTCGATCGGGTTCCTCTTCTCCTTCCTGCTCGATGCCCGCACCGCGACCGACCGCATCTTCGAGGTGTTCGACGAGCAGAACACGATCTCAGACCCCGAGCACCCGACCACCCTCGCCGCGCCCCGCGGCGCGCTGGTGTTCGACGACGTGCATTTCCGGTACCAGGATGCCGCGGACGGCGAACCCGACCTGCTCGACGGCATCGACCTCGCCCTCGTGCCTGGTGAGACGATGGCGCTCGTGGGCCTCACCGGCTCCGGCAAGACGACGCTCACGACGCTGCCGGCGCGCCTGTACGACGTGACCGGAGGGCGCGTCACGATCGACGGCGTCGACGTGCGCGACCTCACGCTGCGTGAACTGCGCACGCACGTGGGGATGGCGTTCGAGGACTCGACGCTGTTCTCGCAGACGGTGCGGGAGAACGTGCTGCTCGGGCGGGAAGACCTCGCGCCGGGCAGTGCCGAGGCCGACGCGGTGCTGCGCGAGGCGCTCGCTGTCGCGCAGGCGGGCTTCGTCGACGACCTGCCCGACGGGGTCGACACGACCATCGGCGAGGAGGGCCTGTCGCTCTCGGGCGGTCAGCGCCAGCGGCTCGCGCTCGCGCGCGTCGTCGCGGCGCGCCCCGCCGTGCTCGTGGTCGACGACCCGCTGTCGGCGCTCGACGTCGACACCGAGGCGCTCGTCGAAGACGCCCTGCGCGAGGTCATGGTCGACACGACCACACTCGTCATCGCGCACCGCCCCTCCACCGTCATGCTCGCCGACCGGGTCGCCCTGCTCGAGGACGGACGGATCGCCGCGGTCGGCACACACGCCGAGCTGCTGCATACAAACGACCACTACCGGCACGTCATCTCGAGCCTCGAGGATGCCGACGCCGAAGACCGCGCCCACGCGCGCACCGTGGAGGTGAACCGGTGAGCACCGCAACCGTGGCCGGAACGACCGGCGAAGACCGCTCCAACTACACGCGCGACGAGTCGCGTGCCATCCGTCGACGTTCACTGCGGCTGCTCGGCTCGCTCGTGAGCCCGTTGCGCTGGCAGCTCGTGCTCGCCGGTCTCGTGCTGGCCGTCTCGACCGCGCTGCGCGTGGCCGGCCCCGCCCTGATCGCGTACGGATTGAACACGGCGCTGCCGCAGGTGGTCGACGACGCGAACTGGATGCCGACGATCATCGTCGTGATGGTCTATCTCGTCGCCGGCATCGCGGGCGCTGCCCTCATCGGCTGGTACGCCGTCGTCGCGGCGCGCCTGACGCAGGCGGTCATGATCGATCTGCGCAAGCGCATCTTCCTGCACACGCAGCGGCTGAGCCTGGAGTTCCACGAGTCGTACACGTCGGGCCGCATCATCTCGCGGCAGACGAGCGATCTCGACTCCATTCGGGAGCTGCTCGACGGGGGACTCAACGAGCTCGTCTCGGGTGTGCTGTACGGCGGGTTCACGCTCGTCGCGCTGTTGTCGCTCGACCTTCCCTCGGGGATCGTGCTGGCCGCTGCGGCGGTTCCGCTCGGGCTGCTCATGCGATGGTTCTACCTGAACTCGCAACGCGCCTACCGCGAGTCACGGGTGGTCAGCGCGAAGGTGATCGTGAAGTTCGTTGAGACGATGACCGGCATCCGTGCCGTCAAGGCGTTCCGCACCGAGCCGCGGGGCGACGCCGAGTTCGGCGAGCTGTCGGGGCAGTATCGCGACGTCAACATGCGCTCGCTGCGCCTGTTCGGCACGTTCGAGCCGGGCATGATGGCGGTCTCGGCGTTCGCGGTGGCCGGTGTGCTCCTGTGGGGCGGCATCCGGGTCACCGGCGGCGAGTTGCTCGTCGGGACACTGCTGGCGGCGGTGCTGTACGTGCGGAACTTCTTCTCGCCGCTCCAGGAGATCGCGATGTTCCTGAACTCGTACCAGTCCGCTGCCGCGGCGCTGGAGAAGGTGTCGGGGGTGCTGGAGGAGGAGCCGACCGTGCCCGACCCGAGCGCGCCGGTCGATCTGTGGGAGGCGCAGGGACACATCGAGTTCCGCGACGTGGAGTTCGGCTATTCGGACGATCGGATGATCCTGCCCGGCTTCTCGCTCGACATCCCGGCGGGGCAGACGATCGCGCTGGTGGGCACGACGGGGGCGGGCAAGTCGACGCTCGCCAAGCTCGTGTCGCGCTTCTACGACCCGACGCGGGGGACCGTCGCGCTCGACGACATCGATCTGCGCGAGTTGCATCCGAGGGACCTGCGTCGCGCGATCGTCATGATCACGCAGGATGCCTATCTGTTCAGCGGCACGGTCGCCGACAACATCGCTCTGGGAAAGCCCGACGCGACGCTGGAGGAGATCCAGGATGCCGCCCGTGCCGTCGGCGCCGACGGATTCATCCAGCGGCTGCCCGACGGCTATGCGACCGACGTCAACAAGCGCGGCGGTCGGGTTTCGGCGGGGCAGCGACAGCTGATCTCGTTCGCGCGCGCGTTTCTGGCGAACCCGGCCGTGCTGATTCTGGATGAGGCGACGGCCTCGCTCGACATCCCGAGCGAACGGCAGATCCAGCGGGCGCTGCAGACGCTGCTGGCCGGTCGCACGGCGATCATCATCGCGCACCGCTTGTCGACCGTCTCGATCGCCGACCGCGTTCTCGTGATGGAGCACGGGCGCATCATCGAGGACGATGCGCCCGCCGCCCTCATCGCAGGCACCGGAAGATTCGCCCGGCTGCACAGCGCGTGGAAGCAGTCGCTGGTCTGACGGGATCCGTCTTCATGACCGCGGTGGTGGGCCGGGAGGGAGCCGGCCCCCTCTGCCGACGCGTTGGGGGATGCGCGTCGCGTGCGCGGGAAAAAGGCGACGGGACCTCGAAGGGGGAGGGTGGCTCGAGGTCCCGCCGCCGGTCCAGTGGCAGCGCAATGGCTGGATATGTGGGGTCAGGAGGAGATCACAGACGGATCTCGGCGACGACTTCGCCGTATTCGGTCTCATCCACCGGGGTGAACCCGACGCGCTCGAAGAACGCCTCGGGTCCGCCCTGCCCGGCTTCGTAGATGACGTTGACGCGATCCATCCCCCGCGCGCGGGCCTCGTCGAGCAGCTTCTCGATGGCGAAGCGCCCGACACCGCGACCCTGATCGTCGGCATCCACGTTGATGCGCCACAGCACGGAGCGGAAGTGCTCTTGCGGCGCATCGTGATCGAAGTTCGCGCTGACGAATCCGACGACCTGGTCGTCATCGAGCACGACGCGTTGCCAGGCCGTCGTCGGGTTGACCACGGCGCCCGCGACGGCGTAGCTGGTCGGGGCGAGGTACTGCTCCTGACCGGGCTTGAGGGACATGTTGTTGACCGCGACGATCGTCGCGGCGGACAACTCCACGAGGCGCAGCTCGGTCATGGATCCAGGTTACCGTGTCGCACGGCCCGCGTCACCGATCGGCTCCGGTCTGCACGACTGCGAGCTGTGAGTACCGTCCGCCGGCCGACATCAGCTGGGCGTGCGTGCCCGTCTCCACGATCCGCCCGCGGTCGACGACGACGATGAGGTCGGCTCCGCGCACGGTGGACAGGCGGTGCGCGACGATCAATGTCGTACGCCCGCGCCGGGCGCGGTCGAGAGCCTCCGTCACGTTCGCCTCGGATTCGGCGTCGAGCGCGCTCGTCGCCTCGTCGAGCACCAGGATGCGCGGGCGACGGATGAGCGCACGGGCGATGGCGAGACGTTGTCGCTGCCCGCCGGACAGACGTGATCCGCGCTCGCCGACGACGGTGTCCAAGCCGTCCTCGGACCCGGATACGATGTCGAGCGCGTTCGACTCGGCGAGCGCGGCGAACACCTCGTCGTC